>JAJEHF010000118.1 GCA_022823865.1 Bryobacterales bacterium | reverse complement strand
CCCCGCGGCCGTGGTGGTGCCGGACGTGTTCGTGGTGCTGGGCGCTTTGCACAAGCAGGCGCGCAAGTCGTATCTGCTCTGGGAGGAGGGCGGCGTGGCGCCGAGCTTCGTGGTGGAGGTGGCGTCGCCGTCCACGAGCCGTCGCGACGCGACGAGCAAGCGCGCGACGTACGAGCGGATGGAGGTGCGTGAATACTGGCGCTTCGACCCTCTGGGCGAACTGATCGCGGGGCGGCTGGAGGGCTGGCGGCTGGCGGGTGGCCGCTACGAGCGGGTGCGGGCTGTGCGAGCGGGTGGCTGGCACCGCAGCGAGGCGCTGGGGCTGGAGTTGCGGGCGGAGCGCTGGCTGCTGCGCTTCCATGATCCACGGCAGGGCCGGGACATGCTGACGCACGCGGAAACCAGCAAGGCCCTGCAAGAAACCGCGAGCCAGCGCGACGAGGCGATGCGCGAACGCGACGAGGCGGTGAGGGAGCGCGAGGAAGCGAGTCAACGGATCCGCGAATTGGAAGCGCGACTGCGGTTGTCCGACAAGTCCGCATAGGATTCCAGCGTTCGGAACAGTCTCCGGCCAACCGCTAAGACAACACCGCGCAGGACTTGCTGCTCCAAACGACGGATACGCCTCCTATCCAGACGGCGACGTTTGCAAGCGACGCTCCGCAGCAGTGGTTAGGTCTTTGGCTACTGAGGCCGCCACTCACGAGATCCCCTTGCGCGCCTTCATGGGTCCGAGGCTCAGCCTCCCTAGGCTCGATGTGAAGAACAGCCCCGAGGATGGGGACCGTCCCTTGGGCCAGCCACAGTGCCGGCTGCGGGTGCAACTACAAGGCGACCGTGCCCGCCATCACCACGACGCCTGCATTGTTGCCCTCCAAGAATCGGGCCGCCGTACAATGGGCGTCATGCGACGCAGGAACGTTCTGAAATGGTTGGCAGGTGCGGGGTTCGCGGCCCTTCCATCCGCCGTGCCCTCCGCTTCGGCCCAGCAGCAGCCCTCACGCGGCTTGCCCGATCTGGAGATTACCGATGTCAAGGCGATTCTTACGGCGCCCCCGGGGCTGCCCCGCACGGTGATTGTCAAGGTGGAGACGAGCGAGCCCGGCCTCTACGGGTACGGCTGCGCAACGTTCACCCAGCGCGCCAAGGCGGTTGTCACGGCCGTCGACGAGTTCCTCCGCCCGTTCCTGAAGGGCAAGAACCCGGACCACATCGAGGACATCTGGCAAACGATGTACGTCAGCTCGTACTGGCGCAACGGGCCGGTGCTGTACAACGCCATGAGCGGCGTCGATCAGGCGCTGTGGGACATCAAGGGCAAGCGGGCCAACATGCCCGTCTACGCGCTGCTCGGCGGCAAGGCTCGTAACGGCGCCGACGTGTACCGCCACGCATCGGGCGCCAGCATGCAGGAAGTCGAAGACGCCGCCCGCGCCTACATCGAACAGGGCGTGCGTCATATCCGCATCCAAGTCGGGATCGCAGGCAATGCGAACTACGGCGCGCGCGGCGCGGGGGGCAGCCCGGAAGGCTTCCTAGGCGCACCTTCCGGCGGCCCGCACGCCGAACGGATGTACGAGCCGACGCCCTATTTGCTGAGCGTGCCCAAGCTCTTCGAGCACATGCGCATCAACCTCGGCGAGGAGATCGAACTCCTGCACGATGTCCACGAGCGCATCAGCAATGCCCAGGCGATGTGGCTGCTGAAACGGGTCGAGGAGTATCGGCCCTTCTTCATCGAGGATCCGCTTTCACCCGAGCAAATCGGCTATTTCAGGCACATGCGCTCCCAAACCACCACGGCCATCGCCATGGGTGAGCTGTTCAACTCTCCGCACGAGTTCACCGGACTGATCGCGGAGCGCTTGATCGACTTCATCCGGGTGCATATCTCGCAGATTGGCGGCCTGACGCCAGCGCGCAAGCTAGCGGCGCTGTGCGAATGGTTCGGCGTGCGCACGGCATGGCACGGTCCGGGCGACACGTCCCCGGTCGGCCACTTAGCCAACATTGCGCTCGACGTGAGTTGCTACAACTTCGGGATCCAAGAGGCTCGGACCTGGCCCGAGTCGGTGCATGAAGTCTTCCAAGGGTGCCCGCGCCTCGAGAACGGCTTCTTCTTCCCGAACGAGTCCCCCGGCTGGGGCATGGAGATCAACGAGGAGCTGGCGGCCAAGTACAGCGTCGAATCCCGCTACGACACGCCCTTCGATTACTCCTGGGGCACGACGCGCCGCCGCGATGGCTCGATCATCCGCCCGTAGGCGCCGCCTCTCGCGCCGCGCGGCCAAGCGCGGCGGTAATCGCCTCCACGTCGTACACGCAGCCTTTCCAAGTCCCTCCGCTGCAAGCCTGTAGCGCGGCCCAAAGCCGCGTGTCATCCGGCATGTCGGGATGCGGCGCGAGATCATCTCGAGATTGCCGTGCGGATAGGACTCTCGCACCCTCGACTGCCCCGAACTCACGCCCTTCGTGTCCGACGAGGTCTACGCTTCCGCGCAGCCGGCGGCAGTCGATCTCGATGCGCACGATATCGCCCGCGACCAGCTTCCCCAAGGGCCCCCCGGCTAGGGCTTCCGGGCCGACGTGCCCGATGCACGCGCCGGTTGAAACGCCGGAGAACCGCGCGTCCGTGATGACGGCGATTTCCTTCCCGTACGACAGGTGCTTGAGAGCCGAGGTGATCTGGTAGATCTCTTCCATGCCGGAGCCGAGCGGGCCGCAGCAGGCCAGCACCATGACATCGCCCGGCTGGACAGCTCCGTCCTTGATCGCCTGGGTCGCGTCGGCCTCGCGGAGGAACACCTTGGCCGGGCCCTGCTTGCGGTAGACACCGTCGCTGTCGATCACCGCCGGGTCGATCGCGGTGCTCTTGACGACCGATCCCTCCGGAGCGAGATTTCCCCGGCAGAACGTGATCGTGCTTGTGAGGCCGCGCCGCACAGCCGCGTCGGGCGAGAAGATCACTTCGTCCGGGTCGATGCCGTCCAGTTCCTTCAGGCGAGCGCGGAAGATCCCGCGCCGCTCGCTGCGCTCCCACTCGTCGAGAACCTCTCCGAGGCGCGCTCCTGTGGCCGTCAGCACGGACAGATCGAGCAGGCCCAGAGCCCGCAGGTGCAGCATCACTTCCGGCACGCCGCCCGCGAGAAACACGCGCACGGTGGGATGTCCGACCGGGCCGTTGGGCAGCACATCGACCAGACGCACCACCTGCTTGTTGATCTCCGCCCAGTCGTCCACGCTGGGCCGCTCGAGCCCGGCGCAAAAGGCGACAGCCGGAAGGTGCAGCAGCAAGTTCGTCGATCCCCCGAAAGCGGCATGCACCACCATCGCGTTGCGCAGGGCACCATCGGTGAGGATATCGCCGACGGCGATTCCGGCCTCGCGCTGTGACATCACGGCCTCTGCGGACTTCCGGGCCGCGTCCTTCCAAACCGCTTGTCCAGACGGTGCCAGGGCGGTGTGGGGCAGCGCAAGTCCGAGCGCCTCGGCCACGACTTGAGCGGTAGCGGCGGTGCCAAGGAACTGGCATCCGCCGCCCGGCGTGCCGCATGCCTTGCACCCGAATTCCTGAGCCAGTTCCAGGCTCAGCTCCCCGTGCGCGAAGCGAGCTCCGATGGTCTGCACCCGGCCCGCATCCTCGGCCCCGCGCGTCGGCAGGGTCACGCCTCCCGGCACGAGCACGCAGGGCAGACCCTGCATTGAAGCCAGTGCCATCGTCATTGCGGGCAGGCCCTTGTCGCATGTCGCCACTCCGATAACGCCGCTGCGTGTCGGGAGCGACCGAATCAGGCGCCGAAACACTTGGGCGGCATCATTGCGGTAGGGCAGCGAGTCCATCATTCCCGGCGTGCCCTGCGTGCGACCGTCACAAGGATCGCTGCAGAACCCGGCGAAGGGGATCGCCCCGCGCTGGCGAAGCTCGACGGCCGCCTCATGCATGAGGAGCCCGACCTCGAAGTGGCCGGTGTGGTAGCCCAAGGCGACGGGAGAACCGTCTTGGGCGCGAATCCCGCCTTGGGTGCTCAGGATCAGGTACTCGTCCCGACCGAGGTGGGCTGGGTTCCACCCCATGCCAGCGTCCTGCGTCCAGCCGAAGATATCGCCGCTCGGCAGCGTGCGGAGCATCTCCGGCGTGAGCGGCAACTGTCCCGCGGGACCCTCAGAATCGGTCCGTATCTCGAAGATCGAAGCATCATTCGCTGCGAAGAGTCCGTGCATCCCCTACCAGTGTGGCTGATTCGGGGGAATCGGCAAGGGAAACCCGATCTTCAACAGAGGCACGCCGCGCCGAGGGGCACAGAAGCTCCTCCTCTCCCCGGTCTCATCAGGAGGGCTCACTTCTATCCGACAAAAAAGAGGCTCGCTTCCATCCGTCTACGACACCGGAAAAGCAGACTTCTCCTGGGCAATAGGATTCCTGAATCTGATACGATGCTAGGCGATTTTCTGCCTGTTTCGCCCGCCTGCCAGGCGGCGCGGGAATGGCCGGATCACTGCTCGGACTGGTCAGCCCGGCTGGGTGACGACTCTTCTGGCCCGGCCTAGCGCGGATCACGCTGTGCCGCTGCGGGGACGATCCGCCACGGGGGCAACTGGAATGACTCATAGACACCCAACGCTGTTGACTCTCATTCTCGTTCTCGGGACCGGGCCTCTGGCCGCCCAAGTCAACGAAGAGGCCGCCGATCCCGACAGGCTCCAGTACCTGGATGTCTTCGAACTGGAGGTTGCCGACGATCCCCGCATATCGCCCGACGGCGGCCGGGTCGCGTACGTCCGGCGCGGCTTCGACATCATGACGGACAAGGGGCGCTCCGCACTGTGGGTGGTCGACGCGGACGGCTCGAATCACCGCGCGCTCACGGACGGAAGCGGCGCGGTGAGCTCACCCCGCTGGTCTCCCGAGGGAAACCGCCTTCTGTATGTGGCGTCGGATGGTGGCAGGAGACAGCTGTTCGTGCGCTGGATGGACACCGGCCAGACGGCGGAACTCACCAATGTGACCGAGTCTCCCGGAAACATCGCCTGGTCACCTGACGGAAACTGGATCGCGCTGACGATGTTCGTGCCGGAAGAGGCTCCCGCCTTTGCGAAGATGCCGTCCAAGCCCGACGGCGCCGAGTGGACAACGCCGACACGGGTGATCTCCAAGCTCCGCTACCGGGCGGACGGACGCGGATACCTCCCGGACGGCCACACGCACATTTTCGTGCTTCCCGCGGACGGGGGAACGCCGCGCCAGCTGACGAGCGGTTCGTACAACCACGGCGGCGGACTGTCCTGGTCGCCCGACTCCCGCTCAATCATATTCAGCGCCAACCGGGACAAGCCTGACTTCGACGTCCGCAACAGCGAAGTCTTCGAGATATCGGTCGAGACGGGGGAACTTCGGCAGCTTACCGACCGCTTCGGCCCCGACGTTAGCCCGGCCGTATCGCCAGACGGTTCCCGGATCGCATACACGGGCTTCGACGATCGCCACCAAGGCTACCAGATCTCCCGCCTGTACGTCATGGACCGGGACGGCGGCGGCGTCCGCCGCGTGGGCGCCCTCGACCGTGATGTGGGCAACCTCAACTGGGCCGCGGATGGTCGTTCTCTCTTCATTCAGTACGACGACCAGGGCACGACCAAGGTCGCGAACATCACCATCGAAGGCGATGTCGCCGACCTTGCCGCCGATGTCGGCGGTGTCGACCTCGGGCGGCCCTATGGCAGCGGCTCCTACACCGTGGCCCGTGACGGGAGCTTTGCCTTCACCGCCAATTCGCCGATGCGCCCGGCCGACGTCGCGATCGGCCGGGCGGGGACCGAACCGCGCCGGATTACCGGCCTCAACGAGGATCTTCTTGCTCACAAGAAGCTCGCTGCGGTCGAGGAGATCTGGTGGAAGTCCTCGCACGACGAGCGGTCCGTGCAGGGCTGGATCGCCAAGCCCCCGGACTTCGATCCCGCTCGCAAGTACCCGCTCGTGCTCGAGGTCCACGGCGGGCCGTTTGCGAACTACGGCCCCCGCTTCGCGGCCGAGGTCCAGTTCTATGCGGCTGCGGGCTATGTCGTCTTCTACACCAACCCGCGCGGCAGCACGAGCTACGGCGAAGAGTTCGGCAACCTGATCCACCACGCCTACCCGGGCCACGACTACGACGACCTGATGTCGGGCGTCGATGCCGTGATCGACCGAGGCTACATCGACGAGGACAACCTGATGGTGACCGGCGGGAGCGGCGGCGGAGTGCTGACGGCGTGGATCGTCGGGAAGACCGGCCGTTTTCGCGCGGCGGTGTCACAGAAGCCGGTCATCGACTGGATCAGCTTCTCGCTCACGTCGGACGGGTACGCGACCTACTACCAGTACTGGTTCCCCGGCCCGGTCTGGGAGGACGGCATGCTGGAGCACTACTGGGCCCGCTCGCCCCTCTCCTTGGTCGGCAACGTCACGACCCCGACGATGCTGATCACCGGGGAACGGGACCTGCGCACGCCGATGGGAGAAACCGAGCAGTTCTACCAAGCGCTGCAGATCCGGAAGGTGCCGACGCAGATGGTTCGGATACAGGACGCCTATCACGGCATCGCGAGCAGTAGTCCGTCCAACCTGATTGCCAAGGTCGCAAACATCTTGGAGTGGTTCGAGCGCTACCGGACGGGGAGCTCCGAGAGCGACTGAGGAGGGCGTTTCAATGGCGTCCCCCCAATCCCCAGCACCCCGGCCTGCCGGCGGATATCGCCCCGGGGCCGAGGCGGGTTACTCTGGAGATCATCGTCATGCCACTCGTGCTCTACCTCGCAATCTTGCTGCTTGCCGTTCCCCTTTGGGCGGCACCCCCCAACATCGTTTTCATCATGGTGGACGACCTAGGGCCGGAATGGATCTCCAGCTACGGCGGCGAAGGCATCGAGACGCCGAATATCGACAAGCTCGCACAGGGTGGGATGAGCTTCAGCAACGCCTACTCAATGCCGCAGTGCACGCCGACTCGAGTCACGCTGCTGACCGGCCAGTACCCGTTCCGGCACGGATGGACGAACCACTGGGACGTGCCGCGCTGGGGGGCGGGCTGCCACTTCGACCCTGAGCACAACATCTCGGTAGCTCGCCTACTGCGTGAGGCTGGCTATGCGACCGCGATCGCGGGCAAGTGGCAAATCAACGATTTCCGCGTGCAGCCCGACATTCTCGACCGGCACGGATTCGACGAGTGGTCCGTCTGGACGGGAGGCGAGGGCGGTAACCCCGTTAGCAACGAACGGTACTGGGACCCGTACGTCTACACCAGCAAGTCTGGCAGCCGGACTTACGCGGGGGAGTTTGGCCCCGACATCTTCAACGACTTCTTGACGGACTTCATCGAGCGTCACCACGACCGCCCCATGTTCCTCTACTACCCGATGGCTCTCACCCACGGTCCGCTCGTGTCGACACCTCACGAGCCGTTCGCCGAGAGCAAGCTTGAGAAGCACAAGGCGATGGTGCGCTACACCGACTACCTGGTCGGCCGGCTGGTGAAGGCGCTCGATGACTCCGGCGTCCGTTCCAACACGATCGTGATCTTCACTACCGATAACGGAACGTCCGGCGGGATCCACGGCAGCTTGAACGGCCGCCCCGTGCGGGGCGGCAAGGCCAAGCTGACCGAGAACGGCCCCAAGCAGCCCTTCATCGTGAACGGTCCGGGAATGGTGCCGGCCGGGGTCCTGAGCGGTGAACTAACCGACTTCTCAGATCTGCTGCCCACCTTCTGCGAATTGGCGGGCGCTCCCCTGCCCGAAGGCGTGCAGCTCGACGGCAAGTCGATTGCCGACGTCATTCTGGGCAAGCGGCGTGCCGGCCCGCGAGACTGGATCCTAGCGATGGGATTCGGTCCGGCCATCTTGGACGAACGAGGCGTGCGGGGTCTGCTGGACTACGCCCCGAGAGTGATCCGGGACAAGCGCTACAAGGTCCACGTCTACGAGGCGGAAGTCCGGGAACTGTACGACTTGCATGCCGACCCCGGCGAAGAGAGCAACCTGCTCGCTAGCACCAAGCCCGAACACCGCCAGGCTCTCGCCAAGCTGAGCGCCGTGGTTCGATCCATGCCGGCCGAGGACTCGAGGCCTAGGTACGACCCGCTGCCGCCGCAACCGTGGGACAAGACCATCGCAGACATGCGCCGCTAGAGCCGCAGAAACGGCCGGGCGGGCCGGGCCCGCCTTACACTGGATTACTGGACCTATGCGGGTGATGGCGCTGGACTGGGGCAAGCGGCGCATCGGGATTGCCGTCAGCGACGGCCTTGGAATCGCTGCTCACGGCCTCCGCACGCTGGTCCGCACCACCAATCGACAGGATTTCGAAGCCTTGATCGGCCTGATCAAAGAACGCGACATCGAAACGGTCATCGTCGGTGACCCGCTTCATCTCGACGGCACCAAGAGCGGTTCGTCAAACCGGGCGGAACGGTTTGCCTTCCAGCTAGCGAGGCATGCCGGAGTCCCAGTCGAGATGTGGGACGAACGGCTCACCAGCTGGGAGGCTGAAAGTATCCTCGGGCCGCAACCGAAAGACTCGGGCGAGATCGACCGCATGGCTGCCGTGCTTCTGCTGGAGAGCTACCTTGCCGCGAGACAGTCGTAGCGCCGCCGCGGTGCTGCTGGCCGCGCTGCTCACCGCCAGCTGCGGAGGCGCTGGCCACGAAGGCTCTGTGGATGCATTCGAAGAGCCCGTCGTGGTCGAGATCGGACGCGGCCTGTCGTCGATGGAAATCGCCGAGAAGCTCGAAGCGGCTGGTGTCATCGAGTCCAAGTGGGGCTTCCTGTGGGAGCGCCTGTGGAGTCGATCTGCAACGCTGATGGCCGGGGAGTATGCGTTCGAGGGGCCGCTATCTGCTGCCGCAGCGTTCGAGAAACTGGCTTCAGGCAGGGTGATTCTCTACCCGCTCACGATTCCCGAGGGCCTGAACCGCTTTGAGATCGCCGAGATCGTGGCAGCCGAGGGCTGGAGCACCAAGGAAGAGTTCATTGCCCTGACGGAGGATCCGGGCCTGGCCAAGGACATCCTCCCCGAAGCGGAGACGTTGGAGGGACTGCTGTTTCCAGAGACCTACAACCTGGCCAAGACTTCCACCGTGCATGACCTGCTCGAGGCCATGCTGGCCGGATTTCGCGACGCGCTGGCGAAGGCGCGCAGCCAGCGCACTGCGGAGATTTCGGACTGGGACGCGCTGGTGCTGGCTTCAATGATCGAGAAGGAGACCGAGCAGCCCGACGAGCGCGGCCTAGTTTCCTCGGTGTTTCACAATCGCTTGCAGCGCGGAATGCTGATGCAATGCGACCCCACCATCATCTACGGCCTAGTGCTCGACGGGCGCTATCGCGGCAAGATCTACCTCTCCGACCTGTCTGATCCGCACGCCTACAACACGTATATTCATGATGGATTGCCGCCGGGTCCGATCGCGAATCCGGGCCTGATGTCGCTCAATTCCGCATTCGCTCCCGACGAGAGTGACTATCTGTTCTTCTGCGCCAAACCCGGCCACGGACAAGGGCATACCTTTTCGACGCGCTTGCGTGACCACAACCTCGCCGTCCAAGCATTGCGCCGGTATGAGCGGTCCAGACGCTGAGACGACGGCCTCGGCCAAGCGCCAGTCGGTCCGCGGCGCAGTGCTCGAGTATCTCGCCGTGCGCAAGCCCGCAGTGGTCGGCCGCGGCGAGCTGCTCGAGATTCGCCGGCACGTACTTTCCCAGGTGAAACGGCCCAAGGCACCGTCTGACAGCTACCTGCTCTCGATCCTGCTCGAGACGAGCGCGGAGGTGGACCGTGCGATCGGCGGCTTGCCTGTGGACCTGCGGACGAAAATCCCGGTCGGCGACCTCGCCGCCTGCAAGCAATCGTTGGTCGAACTCGCTCGCCAGTACTGCAGCACCACCGATCCGTCCCGGGCAAGCGATGTCCGCCGGGCGGTGCGGCGCACCAAGGACCACCTCGGCCTAGCGCTGAGGCGGGCCAGTTCCCCGAACAAGCTCAGCGCGCAGCGGGAGGCATTCCGGTGGCTGACGGCGTGGCTGGAAAATCCCACCGTGTTCGAGGCTTGGGTGGAGGTACGCGAGCAGTCCCGGGCCCGGCAAGCCGGATCGAGGGACGGCGCGCCCGACCCGGCTACAGGAAGCTGAGTGGGTCCACATCAACGGTGAGCGCCGTTGCCGGCCATTGCCGCTCCAGCGCATGCGCGCGGGCGCTCGCCAGCAAGCGGGCGAGGCCCTTGCGACTAGCGGACTTGACCACGAATTGGAATCGGTACTCGGTGCGCAACTTGGCGACAGGAGCCGACGCAGGTCCCAGCAGCCTCAGGCCGTCTGGGACTGGCTGGAGGTGCTGCCCCAGATCGCGGCTCATTTCCAATGCGTCTTGGAGTTTGGGGCTGCGGATCAGCATCAGCGCGATCGACGTGAAGGGCGGGTACCACAGGTCCCGACGAAAAGCCGACTCGCGCGCGTAGAACCCGTCATAGTCCTGCCTTGCGGCCAGCTCGACCGCATAGTGCTCTGGATTCACCGTCTGAATCAAGACCTCGCCGGGCTTCTCTCCGCGACCGGCGCGGCCAGCCACTTGCGTGAGCAGCTGAAACGTGCGCTCCGCAGCGCGGAAATCCGGCAGGCCGAGACCGACGTCGGCGTTGACGACGCAGACCAGCGTGACATTGGGGATGTCATGGCCCTTGGCGATCATCTGGGTCCCCACCAAGAGATTGCAGTCGCCGTCCTTGAACGACCCCAGGATCCGCTCGAACGAATTCCGGCCTCGCACCGTGTCGCGGTCCAAGCGGGCGATACGAGCCTGCGGGAAAGCCTGGCGCAGAGCATCCTCGACTTGCTCCGAACCGCTGCCCTGAAAATCCAGGTACTTGCTGCCACAGTCCTCACACACGGACGGCACCGGTTCGCCGTGCTCGCAGAAATGGCACAGCAGTTGGCGGTCGCGCTTGTGGTAGGTCAGCGTGACCGAGCAGTTGGGACATTCGACCCGCGCGCCGCACGAGCGGCACAGCACGTAGGTGGAATAGCCGCGCCGATTTAGGAAGATCATGGCCTGCTCTTCGCGCTCCAAGCACGCCCGGACCGCCGCTTGAAGCTCTCGCGAGAACAACTGTGCCCGGCCGATCTCCGCGAACTCGCGGCGCATGTCCACCATGCGGACAGCGGGCAGCGGCCGCTTCAAGATCCGCTCCGGCATGGACAGCTGCCGGTACTTGCCCAGTTCGGCGTTCCTGCGTGTCTCCAAGCCCGGCGTCGCCGAGCCGAGCACCACGACCGCCTTGGCCGACCGCGCCCTGACAATGGCGACATCCCGAGCGTTGTAGCGCGGAGCGGCCTCGCCCTGCTTGTAGCTGCCGTCATGCTCCTCGTCCACCACCACCAAGCCGAGATCTCGCAACGGAGCAAAGACTGCGCTCCGCGTACCCAACACCACGCGGCCCTTCCCAGCTTGGATGCGCCGCCACTGGTCGGCTCGCTGAAGATCGCTCAGGCCGCTGTGCAGGACTGCCACCCGGTCGCCGAAGCGGCCAAAGAAGTTCGAGGCAACCGCGGGAGTCAGCCCGATTTCGGGAACCAGCAGCAGTGCGGAGCGACCTCGGTCGAGCACATCCTCGATGGTCCTGAGATAGACCTCCGTCTTGCCCGAGCCGGTCACTCCATGGAGCAGGAACGTTTCAAACCGCCCGGCGCGGACCGCCGACCGGATCTCCGCCAAGGCGTTCGTCTGGGCCGGATTCAGTTCCAGAGCGGCCGCAGGCTGCCCGGAGTGCTTCGGCGCATGTACGACCTCTAGTCGCACCGACCCCGACTTCGAGAGCCTGCGCGCAGTCGGAACCGCGTCAGAGCGCTCGATAGCCAGCGCCCGTATATCATGGCTGCCCAGATTTCGCCGCAAATAGTCCAAAAGCCATCGCTCGGCCGCCTTCGGTCTGGCGGGTGCCGCGGCTGGGTCCCCCAGCTCGACCAACAGAACGGCCCCGCGCGCCATCGTGGGGTCCCGCTCCTGTACAACTTCCTCGACCGCAACCAAGCCACGGTTGCGGAGGCGCCACACCGCATCGGCTCCGCCGGGGATCTTCTTGGACAGGCCTTGGAGCGTGAGCGGCTTGCGCAGCAGCGCCGCCAGCACCTCTTCATCGGCCGTGCTAGGCAATAGCCGCGCGCCCAGCTCGGCCTCGCCCTCAGGGGTGATCGAGACCATCTTCTTCGAATGCGTCTCTCCCCCTAGCGGAAGCATGCCCTTGAGGACTTCGCCGACAGGAGTGCAGTAGTAATCGGCCACCCACATGGCCAGTTCGCGCAGCTCGGAATTCAGCACCGGGCTGTCATCCAGCAGCCTGTCCAGAGGTCGGACTTCAAAGGCCGGGGCGACGGGGTCGACAGACAGCACGACGCCGACTTGCTTGCGCCGCCCAAAGGGGACAACTGCCCGGCATCCGACCAATTCCCGGCCACGGAGCCCCTCCGGCACCAGATAGGTAAATGTCCGGTCCAGCGGGACTGGGAGGGCGATCTGGCAATACTCGACCGAGTTGTCGCTCGAGGCCGACGAGCGCATCAATCCAAGTGCGGTGCGATCAGTTCCGCCCAGATGGCGTAGCCGGCGTCGTTTAGGTGGAGCTCGTCGTCTACAAAGAGGTCGGCGCGCGGCTCGCCGTCGCCCCCCAGCAGCGGACTGCCCGCATCAACGTACTCGAGCAGGTCATTCTCTTCGCAGACGGCGCGAACGCGGGCATTGGCGGCGCGGGCCACATCGATCAGGTGCCAGCGCCGGATGCTGGGCTTGATGCTGACGAACACGATCTTGGTCTTCGGCAAGGCCTCGTGTACGATCGCCACCAACTGGCGAAACTCCCGCTCGACCGTCGCGGGCGTCTTGCCACTGCCAGTGTCGTTGTCACCCTCGTACAGGAATATCTTCCGCGGCTTGAGCGGCAGCACGATGCGATCCAGGTAGCGTATGGCATCGGCCATCTGTGAGCCGCCGAAACCACGGTTGATCAAGCCCTGGCCCGGAAACGACTTGTCCAGATCCCAGCGCCGAAAGCTCGAGCTTCCGAGGAAGACGATGCCACCCTCCGGGGGAGGATTCTTGCGATCGCTCTCTTCGAACGATCGGATAGTAGCTTCCCAGCGGTCGGCGTCCGCCTGCTGCGTCGCGGGGGCCTGAGGAGTGCGATTCTCGCCTACTTGTGATATGCCAGGGGCCGCGAGCACGAGGGCAACCAAGGCCCAAGCAACCGCGAAGTGCAAGGTTCTGAGTTTCATGGTTCTGTGGCTGCGCTGCCAAGCGCAAGGCGCGCGCCCAATCTAGGGTACGTCATCGACACGAAGCGCTTCAGAACTGAACGCTGCCAGTGGCGAGACCGCTGCTAGCATCGGGGCCGTCGTGGTGGATGATTGGTGTATGGCACGCACTAACGTGGATCTCGACGACGAGGCTTGCGCGGCGGTCATGAGGCGATACTGCTTCGCGACCAAGCGCGAAGCCATCAATTTCGCCCTGCGCTCGCTTGCATCGGAGCCACTCAGCCTCGATGAAGCCCGCCGAATGCGCGGAACCGGTTGGGACGGCGATCTCGACAAAATGCGCGGGCGCGTAGATGATCCTCGTTGACACTACGGCTTGGGTGGTGTATCTGCGCGACAGCCGGTCGCCGACACGAATTCGAGCCGGAGAGTTGCTCGAAGCTGACATCGCGACATGCAATGTCGTTCGAATGGAACTTCTCGCTGGAGCCCGAGCTGAGCGGCACCGGTGCGATCTCCGACGACTCATCGCTCGCGCCGCCCTCGTTCCGATGCAGCCCGGAGACTATGATCAGGCGGCCGCGATCCATGGGCTGTGCCGCAGTCGCGGCCAGACCGTTCGCGTTCTCGTCGATTGTCTTATGCAATCAGCCGGGCGGATGACATCTATCCGCATTTTGGCCCAGTGCCTCACGCGGGCCCCCACGTACGAAAACTTGTCCGGCGGGGGCTACGTCCCCAGTCGGACTCCTGCCACGGTGAGTGCTATCTGGTACGGAAGTCCGCCAAGCGCGTGTACGGCACTAGTTCAGAGATGTTCTGGAGCGTGAAGACTTTGCCCTTAGTTGCGACCAGCAACTTCCGCATATCTTCGCGGCGGACACCAAACCCTCGGCCGGCGATGCAAGCAACGACTTCGAACCTCTGGTCGCCCGGAAGTTGTCCCTCCATGCTGAGTGCGTTGAGATGCTGAACGCGCGTCACCTTGTCCCGAGCAGTTCCGTCATCCTCAGTGAGCTTGGCTTCGATCACGATGTGCGGGTTGTGCTCGCTAGGAATGATGAAATCCGGTGCTTGGTCGAATCCCGACACCCGCTCCGCTCGGCTAGTCTTGCGAAAGCTGATGCCCGCCCGCGTAAGTTGGTCTTCGATTGCGGTTTCGACGATGTTGCCTATCAGTTCACTTATGGAGTCTCGATGGCCAGCGAACGGACGTCCGAGGAGGCGCTCATACAGCAGCACCGAATAAGGAATACCCAGGTTCGCAGACGACCGCACGCTGATCAGCCCGTCTGCGGTATCCGCTTTGTCCAGCCGGTGAAGTTCGTCGGTCGACTGTTCGGGGCTGCCGGCTTGAAGCAGGTGGCAAGCTGTTGCGACTAGAGCCCGAACACGCTGTCCCGTCATAACGTCGCGACCCGGTAGCGGGAAGGTCGGATTCAAGCGGATGGTCCGGTCAATTGTACGCGCAGCGCTCTGTGTCACGTTGACGCCGGTGTGTCGACTCGCACAATAGGCCCATTCGGATGGGCTGAAGCCGAGCATGCACCGAAGGATCACCAAGGTGATCGGCGTGTCGAACACAATCGGCTCAACAGTCTCCGGCGTCACGTCAGAAAAATTCGCTGTCGCGCGTTTCAACGCCTCATATGCATTCTCAAAAACCGGAAACTCCACGAATCCGCTTCCCTTCGGCATGACCAAGAATTCGGATTCAAGACAACCGAACACAGCATCAACGTAGCTGTCGAGATCGGCCTGCAACGCATCGAATCCAACCTCAAACGGGAACTGCATCGCTCGGCTCCTCGTCGAAGTCGAAGGAGAGTTGCGGAAAGCTCGATCCTGACGGTGCGGGTTGAACCCTCGTCGCAGAACGGGCGAGCCCATCCAAATCTCCATACGCCGCCATAGTTGCGTTGACGGCGCTGAGCTTGGCGGTCATCGAACCTGTCCGGTCCCAGGCTTCGCGGTGTTCCCAAACCGCCATCCTCGTCAAGTGCCCCAGCACGATGCACCGTGTGTCGCCGTGGGTCGGCGTTCGGCCGGCACGTGCAAGTTGCGCAAGATCCTCACCCACGATTCCTGCGATCCCTCCGGGAGTACTGAACAATCGTTGCCCTCTGGCATGACTGGGAGATCTACAAACAAAGACAGTGTCGACGATTGAGGAACTCGTGCCGTGAATGTGAATTGAGCCACCCATCTCGGCTGGACATGGTAGTGCCGCCGAACAGACCATTCCTGCGTCTAGGATTGCCACTCCAACTGCACAATACGCCTCAATCTTGTTGTGGTGGTAGGTGAAGACTAGCGGGGCGCCCGGTTTGAGCGCATCGGCCATGCGCGAATAGACTTCGGACAGCCCTGTGGCGAAATGCTCAAGGCCGCGGTTCTCGGTAATGTTTCCAGTCAGCTCACCAGCCGACCGCGAGGAGCGATGGTGAAATCCCTCGGTCCCATGTCCGACAAGATTCCGCAGCCAGACATAGCAGAAGTCCATTAGCTCCCCGTATTGAACGTTCCCAAAATAAGGTGGATCTGTGAACACCGCATCAAGACTGCTAGGCGGGAGCCTGCACTCGGTAGCGCTCCTACACTGAAGAGCAATGCCGCCCCGCCCGTTTCCTCGAAGCCCGCCAATTCGTTCGCCCGCGATCGGAACTCGAACGTTGCGCTGACCATCGTGAATGACCTCGTAGGGCGCCTCGCCATAGCGCTTCGCCTTGATGTACTTTGCTGCGATGTTTGACCAGCCCCCCGATCCAACATTCGATCCGGGCCCGGCAGCGATCCCTAGGAGATTGGATTCACACTGCACAAGCCCTACAGGGAAGCCATGTATGGAAAAGATGTCCAGTGCCTTTAGAGTCTTCGCATCGTATCGGCAAAGCATGTTCTGGTAACGGAGCAGATCCGACAGGTTTGTCGCCAAGGCATGGCGCAAGCGCGAATCTTCGGTCTCTGCAATCAACCGGCAGCTCAGCTCCAACCCGAGTAACTGGCGGGAATTGAACATATCCCGGTAGTGGGTGTACCCCCAGCGGTGCAGCCGAGTTGTCTCGTCGCCGGGCGGGATGGATTGATCGGGGACGAAACGTGGCGAGAGCTTTTCCCACCGGTCCGCCGCGGCGGCGAAGCGGGCGAAGTCTGCCGCGTCGGGCTTCTTGAAGAAGCGCCCGTTGTGGACGGCCTTCCTAGTCGGGTTGTAATACTCGATCGCGAACAGTCGGTGCGCAAGGTGGCGACCGTGAGATGCAGGATAGGCGTTGGTTTGTCCGCAATGCAGGCAGTCACAGCGCCCACGCCTCGCGGGCCCAATACACTTCAAGGTACTGTCGCAGCCTACACAGCTACCTGGGTTGTGACGGTCTTCGACTTCATTGAGATCGCCACACGACCAGCAAACCAACACGTTCTTTGGATGTCGCTGATTCTCCGCTAGAACGTAACCGGGAAACAGATCGATGGATCTACCACACCCAGTGCAGTCCAGCGTCTTGACCCAAAGAAATGACTTCACGGGCACGTTGGTATCTCCGTAGATCGGACATGAGGTTTGGTAATTGGAATCGATCTCGTCTCTCAATTCGTCAATCAGCGAGTACACGGTCCGCTCGTAGGCCGCTATATCAAGGCGCTCGAGTTCCTCCCGAACGATCCAAGTCGACATCGGATTGATGTCGAAGCCAAAGATCTCGCACCCTACACGGTTCGCCTCCACGACAGGGGTCCCTCCGCCCATGAAGGGATCGGCAACGCGCTTTCCGGAGAAGTCGTTTGATCGAAAGAAAAGGTCTTGCAGCTGGCCATCGCCGAACTCCGCCAGAATAAGGCCACGGAACAAGGTGCCCGGCCGGCGCGCGAACCATTTGTGAACGCCGATGAACGGCCGATAGGTCTGCTGAATCTGCTTCTCGCGGAGCGCCATGGCGGCGATCAGCGAAACATCGAAATCCTGCTCAATACTCACGGCCGTCTCCGTTCACTACATTCAATCCATCGGCACCCGTCTTCGCGGTTGAAGTCCGCGATTGCGCAGAACTCTCCTTCTCGTTCTCGCTGGCCCGGAGACCAAGCATTTGGCCGGTGTCATTGCCTGCTCTCCGTCTGATTCCTTAGCTCCTCCTGACTCCCTCTAGACGGTTACGCATGCATCCCGCAACTCTCCTAGAGTACAGCAGCCTTCGCAACCAATATGGCCGTCGTGGCCGTCGTTCAACCGACTGATCAGGCTCGATTCGGCGGGTCTCCAACTACCGATGGCAACTAGCTGAGCCTCATACGAACTGGGATCTCGCGGTGGTGACAACCTACGATCGAGTCAGTCCAAGTCGATTCAGTCGTGTCCTGACAGCAGAAGGGCGGCGTTCTAGCACTGCCGCGATGTCGTCGATTGACAGTCCGGACTCGAAGAGGGTCACCAATCGCTGCTCTTCAGATGACGACCACGGTTCATATGCGCGTGGATGGGATACCCGCACTTGCCGTATATGGCCTGACCCCGGCGCAGGCTCTGCGTCCGGGCTTCTGGGCGTCCGCGTGCCCATCGCCAAGGCCTCGGAGTTGCTGGGAGATGTTGATTTAGGGTCAACAAGGGACTCCGAGCGGTGGAGCCGACCGGGCAGGCGGATCTTACTCATAGCTGTTTGCGCAATCTGGCCGACCCGCTCGCCAGATACCTTGAGTTCCGCGCCTATCTGTCGAAAAGTGGGCCAATATCCATCGTCTACGCCGAAACTGTGCCGAAGCCCACGGACTGCGCGCTTACGGAACGTTTCCAGGACCGTCCCACTCTTGTTGCTCGGCCCCCCCCCCGTTGTCGGTCGTGTGCCGCAAGGGGGTAGATGCTGGAGGACTCACGATTGAGGACTGCACCTCTTTCACCGGGGCGTCGGCGCGCGCGTGTGCCGACTCGCCCATGGTCCCAACATGTGACGCCACACTCCGTCCGCCTCCCTCGGACTGCCCCTTGCCCATCTGCGTCTGGCTGAGTCGAACCAACCGAAGCTCTTCATATGAGTAGCCGTCGCCGAGCCGTTCGCGCGTCTTCCCAATGAGCATGGACTCTGTCTCGCGGAACGCGGCCTCAATCTTCAGGCGGCGCTCCTCGGAAGGCAACCACGGCGAGATGTCCAACTGCTCACCGGCGTCCACGCAACGCTCGATGTGACCGATGACGGTGGACTTCTTGAGATCGCGGCGTCTGGCGACTTCCTCTATCGATAGCCCCTGCCTTAGCAAGTCCCTAGTTTGGATGTAGGTCTGCGGCAGGTCGCGGCCGCTCTTGTGCTCCCGTTCTGGCACCTGCTCGATTGGGCGCTCCTGAAGCTGCCGCAGCTCGGTATGCTCACGGATCACTATCAGGAAGTCCTCGCTGTACTCTTCCAGCTTGGCTTTTCCCACACCGGAGATGAGCGAGAAGCTGTCGCGGTTCTGTGGGTGGTAGTGAGCCATCTGCCGAAGCGCTTTGTCTCCGAAAACGAAGTAGGGCGGCACTCCCTTGGCGTCCGCGATGCTCTTCCGCAGTTTCCGCAGCTTCTGAAGCAGCGCAGAGTCGTGTTCGAGAACCTCAGGCGGGCTGTCAGCCCGCACTGACTTCGGAGTCTTGGGACGTGCCAAGGCCAGCGATTCCCCGTTTCGCAGGAATGCCCTTCCAGCCTGCGTCACTTGGTACGTTGGATAGTCGCCTGAACCTAGAGCTAGCAGGCCGCGTCCCACCAGTTGCGCGATAAAGTGGCGGAGTTCCCCCGATGAGTGGTCGCGGGCGACCCCATGAACGGAGAGGGCGTCATGCCCGCGATCAATGACCTTGCTGGACCTTGATCCCCTGAGCACGTCGATGACGTACCCACTTCCAAAACGCTCCCCAGTCCGTATTACGGCGGAGAGTATCTTCTGGGCGACGACCGTGGAATCCACCTGATCGCGATCATGCAGGCAGACGTCGCACGCCCCGCAGTTCCCATCACTCCACGGCTCTCCGAAGTACCGCAGCACTGAGCGGCGCCTGCAGTCAGTGCTCTGGCAAAAGTCGATGACCTGACTGAGCTTCAATGCCGCCTTGTGGCGCTCGGACCCGTCCTCAATCTGCTTGATGAAGAAATCGTGATTGCGCTTGTCGCCATAGGAGTAGAAGAGCACGCACTCGCTCGGCAGGCCGTCACGGCCAGCTCGTCCTGTCTCTTGGTAGTACCCCTCCAGGGTCTTGGGGATGGAGTAGTGAACGATGAGGCGCACGTCCGGTTTATCGATGCCCATGCCGAAGGCGATGGTGGCGGCGATGACCTGAACCTCATCACTGATGAACCGTTCCTGCGCCTCACTCCGCACGGCATCGTCCAACCCGGCGTGATAGGCCGAGGCACTGACGCCGTTCGCCCGCAATTTTCCTGCGATACGCTCGGTCTCGCGTCTGGAAAAGCAATAGATGATGGCGGACTCGCCGCGGTGGTCCCGCAGCAGTTCCAATAGGTGGTCGAACGCCTTGTCCTTGGGCTCAATTCGGTAGAAGAGGTTCGGACGATTGAAGCTGGCAAGAAACGTGCGGGGCTCCTTGAGTTCCAGTTGGGTGATGATGTCCTCACGGACTCTTGGCGTGGCGGTCGCTGTAAGCGCTAATACCGGAACACTTGGCCTACCGTCCCGGAGGGACTTCAGGTTTCGGTAGTCGGGACGGAAGTCGTGGCCCCACTCCGAGATGCAGTGGGCCTCGTCGATCGCAACTAGGGAAATCTTCACCGCCCGCAGAAAATCGTCGAATCCTGGACTAGCCAGACGTTCGGGGGCGATGTAGAGCAGCTTGAGAGCACCTCTGATGGCCTGAGAGCCTACGGCAGCCGCTTCAGCAGTCGTCAGGGAACTATTCAGGAACTCTGCGGGGACGTCGTTGGCCTTCAGTCCACCCACTTGGTCTTTCATGAGCGCGATGAGCGGGGACACGACAAGGGTCAAGCCGTCCAAGGCGAGGGCGGGAAGTTGGTAGCACAGCGACTTGCCGCCGCCTGTGGGCATGAGAACAAGCCCATCCTGCCCGGACAGTACGTGGGAGACGATCTCCTGCTGCAGGGGCAGAAAGGACTCGAACCCGAAGTGCGTCTTGAGCAGTCTACGTAGCTCATCGACTGAGGGAGTTGTTGCCTCTCGCATTTCCCAAACCATCGGCGCCTAGCGCCCGTGTCGAAGACTCCCCTGTGGTCGGACTTCAACGAGAGCGAGTCCGACGGGACCGTATCTAGCCCAGCTATCTCACCACGGCGGTGGACACGAGGCGTCCATTCTGAGCAAGCCGTTTGTTCCCAAGCAATTACAAGCGTCCGAATCGCGCGCCCAAAGCCAACACAGCGTACCACATTCGATCCTCCCAACCAAGGATCGGACTGTTCCGCTCCGGCGGACGACCGGCGTCTCGCTCCCGCTCTAGAACAGACAGCGCGGCGTGAGGAACTCGGAGGTCTTCGGCCGCAACTCCTGCTGTCATAGACTGAAGTGCTGCCATGCAATCCGGTCAGGCAAGCAAGATTTGGCTCGCCCTAGGCGCATCGCTGGCAATCTCGGGGGGCTTTGCCATCGTGATGTCCCTGCCTGCGGGCGGTGAGATGCTGTGGCTGGGAGTCGGCCTGATCGCAGCCGGCTCGCTCGCGCTGCGCCGCGGCCTGGCAAGTGCCGATCAGGCGGCCCAATCGACGCCCCGGCACGAAGCGGCCGCTAGCGCGAGTGCCGACGATTCCAACATCGAACCGGAATTGCGGGCTCCCAGCCCTCGCAATGTGACGCTGACGACCCGGGGCAAGCTGGTGCTGGCCGTGTGGGTGGCGGTCCTCGCAGCGTTCGGCTTGCTCTCGCACCAACATTTCGGGTACCTGCCCGCACCGCCTTCGAAGAAGCTGCTCGACCAAGAAGGCGTCTCAGCGTCTGCCACGGTCCACTCGCGCGACGCGCGCAGCCTCGAAGACGGCCGGACGCTGCACTTTCTCGGCTACAGCTTTAGCGCCGACGCCGGAACGCCGATGCGCGTGAACCAGAGCGTCCCGCAGCGGGTGTACGCCCGCGTCAGCGAGGGCGACACCACAGAGGTCGTGTACATGCCATTGAATCCGGAGCAGCACTACCTGCCAGAACTCACCTCGCCGGTCACCACGGCCATGGTTGTGTTCATCGCCGCCGTGCTCCTGCTCGCGGCCGGATTCGCCGAAGCCCAGCGCAGGCTCCACCGCAGGCTGGCAGCGTCAGGCAAGGCGGTGTCCGGGTTCACCGCGGACGTTCGCCGCAGAGGCGGCGTCCGGTCTTTCTTGGTGAACTACGACGCGAGCGGCAAGCGGCAGACGCTCAGGGCCCGGGAGCGCAACCCTGAATTGCGCAACGGCCAGACCGTGACGGTGCTCTACGACCCGGCGATTCCGAGCCGAGCGGTGGTCTACCGACACGGCATGTACAAGGCCCGCGCGTGAGCGCTTCGGTCCGGGCGCAACGCGCCCGCTAGCGACTCTCCTCGGCGAGTCCGGAAAAGACCAGCGTCACGTCGACCCGTCCTGCAGCCTCGTCGATATCGACGCTCCACGAGGTTCGCTTGAGACCCTCAAACATCGCGTCCGCCTTGACGCGGTCCAAGAAGTAGGCGGGATAGCGCACGTCAAAGGGCTGGTCCCGCTGCATGCCCCAGCGCTTGCGCACGGCCGGCTCGGAGAGTATGTCAAGCCCCTTCACGATCAGCCGCGAGAACAGATACTGCTGGCCGGGACTGATTTCGATGTCCAGATGCACCAAGCGTTCGTCATGATCGGTCCGCTCGTCGAAGCGCGCGTGGGCCTTCATGTAACCCTGGCGCTTCATGCCCTCTCCGATGGCTGCCATCGTGTCGTAGGCCGCCCGAATGTTGGCGACCTGGCCCGAGCCGATCTGGTTCACCCTCGCCAAGCTCTCTGGATCGATCGGCAGGGGCTCGGGCCACGCCAAGTCACCGAACAGGTAGACCTCGCCCTGTTGCACCTCGACCTCGACCAACAGGCCGGCCGTGTCGGGGTCGGGACTGACATCGCACGGGCAGAACTCTACGTTCATGTAACCGCGCTCGGTATACAGCGGGCGAGCGTTGTGATAGAGCAGCTCGAGCAGCCGCGGCTCGGAGTACGGCTCGCCGACCGCCGCTTGGTTGAAGGTCCGCTGCAACTCCAGCGGGTCCACGTCGCCGCTGTTGCGAAACGTGGTAAAGGCGATGTTGCTTGTCTCGCGCTCCGGCCCGACCAGCATCTCGAATCCGCCCCCCGTGGTCGGGACGAGATCGGCGACGATCTCCGCTTCGCCGCCCTGCCCTTCCCACCAGGCTTGCAGCGCGTTGACCATCATCCGCACCATGGGTCCGCCGGCGGGCACCAAGCCGACGTACAGCGGCAACCTCTCGCGCAGCAGCTCCGCGGGATCTTCCGCGGGGTCATCGAAACCCTGGAAGCGGACCCCGTACAGTTCCGCGAGCTCCTGCACCGTTATGGTCAGCCGGTATCCCCCGCCGAGCGGCTCGTAGCGATAGCGCAGCGACTCGAACAGCCCGGTCTCGTTCAGCTTGCGCAGCGCTCGGTCGAAATCGGGCTTGCGCACCGGCTGCCCGATCTCCAAGCCGGTGACCGCAGCCAAGTCCTCGCTGGGGAAGTTGGCGTTGCCCTCGAACTCGACGGCACGCAGCGGGAACGCGGTCTGGCCGACAAGACCGGCAGCGGTCAAGAGGCAAAGCGCGGCCAGCCCGCCAAGGCGGACGCTGCCGGAACTGAGATGCATCCTGCCCATTGCTCAGTTAGACAGGGCCTGCCAGCGAGGCGTTACGAGTAGATCCCGTCGATCTGGCTGGCGTACTTTTCGTAAACTACGCCCCGTCGCACCTTCATGGTCGGCGTGAGTTCCCCGCCTCCGATGGTGAAATCACTCGGAATCAGCGCGATCTTCTTGATCTGCTCGTAGCCGGCCATGTCGCTGCACAGCGATGCCACCTCGGACATGACGTGCTCTTGCACGGCCGCATTCGCGCAGAGTTCCTCATTGTTGGCAGCCTCGATGCCGTTGGCCTCCGCCCAAGCCTGCAGGGCCTCGAACGCCGGCACCACCAAGGCGCTTGGGAAGTTGCGCCGCTCGGCCACAACCACCGCGAGCTCGATCAGCGGGCTGCTCTTGAGGCGGCCTTCGATCGGCGAGGGCGCGATGTATTTCCCGCCAGAGGTCTTGAACAGGTCCTTCTTGCGGTCGGTGATGGAAAGGTACCCGTCCTCGTCCAAGTGGCCGATGTCCCCGGTGTGGAACCAGTCCCCGTCCATGACCTCGGCGGTCTGCTCCTCCATCTTGAAGTAGCCCTGCATGATGTTCGGGCCGCGGACGAGGATTTCGCCATCCTCGGCAATGCGCACCTCAACGTTTGGAATAATCGTGCCGACCGTGCCGAATCTGAGCGCGTCGATCGGGTTGATGGAGACCACGGGGGACGTTTCGGTCAGGCCATAGGCCTCGCGGATTGGCAGTCCCAGCGCATAGAAGAACTCGGCCAAGTGTTTCGCCAACGGGGCGGCCCCGGACACAAAGAAGCGGATCCTGCCGCCCAGCCGGCCGCGCAGCTTGGTGAAGACGAGCTTGTCGGCCACGCTGTGCTTGATGCCAAGCAACCCCGGCAGCGGCTTGCCCTGCAAGCGGTACGGCGTCGCGGCCTTGCCCACGCCAACCGCCCAGTGAAACAGGTTGCGTCGGATGGCAGGGGCGGCGGCCATCGCCGCCATCACGCGGTCGTGGACCTTTTCGAAGAATCTCGGAACGCCGACCGCCATGGTGGGCCTGACCTCGCCCATGTTGGCGGCCACGGTGTCCATCGACTCCGCATACGCCACCGTGACGCCGCCGGAGAAATAGACATAGTCGGCCAGGCGCTCGGCGATATGGCACAGCGGCAGGAACGACAGGGCCACATCGTCCGCTTCTGTGTCGATCTTCGAGTCACGAATATTGGTGCAGATGTTGGAATGCGACAGCATCACGCCCTTGGGAACACCCGTGGTGCCCGACGTGTAGATGATGCTCGCCAAATCGCCGGGATCGACCGCCTCCAACGCTGCGTCGAAGCGCTGCCGGGCGGCGGCGTCGGGGCTGGCCTCGCCGATGAGATCGGCCAAGTTCGCCACTCCCTCCTGATCGGTCCTGTCAAAACCGATCACAAGAGTGAGGTTGGGCAATTGGTCGCGAACGGAGAGAATCTTCTCCAGCTGGCCCTCGGTCGAGCAGAAGATCGCCCTGGACTCGGAGTGTTCGAGCAGGTAGCGCACCTGGTCGGCCAGCAGGGTCGGATAGATCGGGACGCTGATGATGCCCGCCGTCATCATCGCGAAGTCGGCCACGGCCCACTCCCAGCGGTTCTCGGAGATCAGGGCGCACTTGTCGCCCTTCCGCAGGCCCGCCTCGGCCAAGGCGGAGTGCAGTTGGATGCAACGCCGCTCCAGCTCAGCTGACGAAATGGGCTCGTAGGTGCCGGAATCCTTGGTGAGAATCGCGTCTGCCTTGCCATACGCGATCACGTCTTGAAATAGCCTTGCAATGGTTTCAGCCATGCCGTCGGTCCTCGTTCGGACGATGTTAGCACGGCACCGGCGGTCGATCCGTCGGGCGAACGGGCGCATAATGGACCCACCGGGACAAGTCCCGCGATTCTGATGAGCGACCCTGTTCCGAGTTCACTCAAGAGTGATGGCGCCACTGGGGAGCCAGTCACGGCCGACGAGGCAGCGCAGGCCGCAAAAGTCTTGGATCAGTTGCTGGCTGTGTGCCGCGCGGCGTGGGACGCCGACCTCGCCGAGGAGCAGCCGGTCGGCACCTTCCGTGTCGAGGACGAGTGATCGCGGATCCCGCCGCTGACAGTCGGCGAGCTGGTCAGCGGTCAGGCGCTGACCGCAAATGCGAGCGCGACCTCCGACGGGCCGGTCTGGTCGGTGCGCAGTGGCACGACTTGCGTCGAGTTGTGGCAATAGCAGGCTCCGCTGTTTCCCGCGCTGCAGTAGTAGACGATCGCCTCGACATCGAGGATCTCGTCCTGGGCGATCTCGAGGGACGTTTCCGCAATTCCGTCACGAAAGACCGCGGGAAAAACGCGCTCTCCGACGCGAACGGTCACCCCGGACGATGCCTCGTGGGCGAGAACGCGGCCGGCGGGCAACTCAGCTTCAACCCTGACGGTTACGATCCCGGGCCTGACCGGGCGTTCGGGGAGCGTCCGCAGCGCCCGTCGCGGAGGCACAAGCCGGGCCGCCTCGCGCAGCGGCCACGCCGAGACGGCTCCAGTCTGGAGGTCGACCTTGCGGATGGCGTGATTGTTCGTGTCGGCGACGTACAGGCTGCCTGCCGCATGGCTCAAGCCCCCCGGCTGATTGAAACGCGCGTCGCTGGCGGCCCCGTCGCGGCAGCCGGCCTCGCCGCTGCCAGCCACTGTCCTTGCGTGGAGCATCGGCAGCGCGATGGACTTGATCTTGTTGTTGTACGTATCGGCGACAAACAGCTTGCCCTCCGCATACGCGACTCCGAGCGGGTGCTGCAGGCGGACTTCTTGTCCCGCGCCATCGACATCCCCGAAGTCGAACAACCCCTTCCCTACAACCGTGCGCACGTGCCCGCCCCGCGGGTCGAGCGACACGGCGCGGATCGAGCTGACTTCGCTATCGGCGACGAACAGGCTCTCCCCGTCTGAGGTCAAGCCGCTGGGCTGCGCCAGCGCCGCCGCCATCAAAGGGCCGTCAACGTGGTCCTCGCGACCGCTTCCCGCGTGGCTCGCGATGTACCCTCCGTCCACGTCGATGCCGAAGATCTGGTGGTTTCCGGCCATGGCGACGAACAACACGCCGTGCTCGAGATGCAGGTCCCAAGGCGAGTTCAGCCTGCGACCGTCCAGCGGTCCGGGCCGACTGTTCCACTCGGTGTCCTGCTGGCCGTCCCCGGCGAGAGTGGACACGGCCGGCTTCTCCAAATCGATCACGCGGATGGCGTGATTGCCGGTGTCGGCAACGTACAGCGTTCCGGCACTCAGGGCCATCCCTTGCGGCTGGCAGAAGCGCGCCGCCTCGGCCGTGCCGTCCGCGAATCCCGGATCGCAGCCGCCGATGACCTGAAGTACCGTGCCATCCGCCAGCGAAGCGACGACGATCCGATGGTGGTTAGAGTCGGCGATGAACAGCCTGCCGCCGGCCCCGTCGGCGAGGACCTTTCCGGGAAACGACAGCAGAGAGTCTGGAACGCGGCTGGCCTCGCAGACATTGCGCAGGGGGCCCCGGCGCAATTCGCCGCCTGCGTCGTAGTGCTGGACCATCTGCGAGATGACCTTGTCGAAGAGGTCGAAGACCTGTTCTCCGGAATGGGTCCCGAAGACCTTGCCGAGAGGATCGATCAGCATCAACGTGGGCCACGCCCGCACTGCATATGCCTGCCACACGCGCATTTGGGCGTCGTTCACCACCGGATGGTCGATGCCGTAGCGCAGGATCGCCTCGCGAATCCTGTCCGTGTGCTTCTCGGCATCGAACTTGGCCGAATGGACGCCGATGACGACGAGCTCGTCGCGGTACTTGCTCTCCAGGCGCTTCAGGTCCTCGAGCACGTGCATGCAATTGATGCAGCAGTAGGTCCAGAAGTCCAGCAGCACGATTTTGCCACGCAGATCCTTGATGGACAGCGGCGTGTCCGTGTTGAGCCATTCCAGCCCGGGCGGGAACTCCGGGGCGTTCACGGTTCCCGGCTCGATCACCTGGGCGCCGCGGCCGACAGTGTCTGCCATGAATTCATCATGGCAGAGCTTTGAGGAAAGACGGCTCGCACTACGCCGGACCCGCTCGCCATCCCGCGGGGCGCGCCCGCCCGGCGAGGCACGTGCCAAAATGGACGGCGAGCCGACGGCAAGCTCCGCCCTCAGTTGTTCGGCACGCCCGCGCCAACGGCCGGCATCGACCGGATCGGCCGGCCTCGGCAGCGAATGCTCTGCTCATGATTGATTCAACGAATCGGATTTGTCTGTGGTCCGGGCCGCGCAACGTGTCCACGGCCCTGATGTACTCGTTTTCCCAGCGCAGCGACACCACGGTCGTCGACGAGCCCCTGTATGCTCACTTCTTGCGGGTCAGCGGTGCGCAGCACCCGCTGCGCGAGGTCTGCCTGGCTGCCCAAGACTGCCATGGCGATCGCGTGGCCCGCGAATCGATCCTCGGGCCGTGGGCCAGTCCCGTGGTGTTCTTTAAACAGATGGCCCACCACTTGGTCGACCTGAACCTAGACTTCATGAAGAGTACGCGCAACGTGTTCCTCACGCGAGACCCGGAAGAGGTCCTGCCGTCCCTGCTGCTGCGCATCGGGCAGCCGCGCATGCGCGACGCGGGCTTCGCACGGCAGTGCGAACTGATCGAAATGCTGGAGGGTTGGGGCCAGAATCCCGCCGTGCTGGATGCCCGCGATCTGCTGACGGACCCCCCGGGCGCCTTGGCGGCGCTTTGCGCGTACCTCGAAATACCGTTCGAACAGGCAATGCTAAGTTGGCCGGACGGGCCCAAGGAATTCGATGGCGCATGGGCGTCGGAATGGTACGCGAGCGCCCACCAAAGCACCGAGTTCCGTCCCTACCGGCCGAAACCCGGACCGTTTCCAGGCGAGCTCCGGCCGCTATTGGAGGAGTGCCGTCCGTATTACGCCAGGCTGCAAGAGCGAGCCCTTCGCGCCTGACCCCCCCGTGCCGTCCCTCAGCCTAGTGATCCCGGCCTTCAACGAAGCGCGCCGCCTGCCGACGACGCTGCGCAACGTGTCGCGCTATCTGCCGGGCTCTCCGTTTGACGAGGCCGAGGTCATCGTGGTCGACGACGGGTCCCGGGACGGCACGTCGGAATCCGCGCGGTCAGAAGGGCCGGCGCTGGCGGCCAGCGGTGCCGCGCTGCGCGTGCTTCGCAACGATGCCAACCGGGGCAAGGGCTACAGCGTGCGTCGCGGCATGCGCGAGGCCCGCCACGAATGGGTGCTGTCTTGCGATGCCGACGAGTCCGCGCCGATCGCGGAAGTGGAGAAGCTCGTCAACGCTGCAGAAGCGGGCGGCCATGCGGTCGCGATCGGCTCGCGGGCGTTGGACCGCTCGCTGATCGGGATCCATCAGCCCAGGTACCGCGAGTGCGTGGGCCGCCTGTTCAACCTCAACGCGAGGCTGGCCACGGGACTGCGCGTGGCAGACACGCAGTGCGGCTTCAAGCTCTTCCTCCGGCAGGCAGCCCAACGGATCGCGGCCAAGCAGCGGATCGAACGTTTCGGCTTCGACGTGGAGCAGCTCTACATTGCGCGCAAGCTCGGCTTCTCGATCGCCGAAGTCCCGGTGCGCTGGAACAATCAGCCTGACTCTTCCGTTGGGCTCCGTGACGGCCTGGCAGCCTTCGCCGACGTCTGGAGAGTCAGATGGAACGACCTGAAGGGAGCATACTCCTGACGCGCCGCGTCAGCCCAGTTCACCGCTGGGGTCGATGCGCTCGGCGTTCAAGTAGCTACGCAGCGCCTCGGGCATGACCACGCTGCCATCGGCCTGCTGGTAGTTCTCCAAGATTGCCAGCCAAGTGCGCCCGATGGCGAGGCCGCTCCCGTTGAGCGTGTGCACGAAGTCGGGCTTGTTGCGGCCGCCTTCGGTGCTCCTGAAGCGAACTCTTGCTCGACGGGCTTGGAACGCTTCGAAGTTGCTGCACGACGAGATTTCCTTGTACTCACCGAGCCCGGGCAGCCAGACTTCCAGATCGTAGGTCTTGGCCGCGCTAAAGCCCATGTCTCCGCTCGAAAGCAGGACCTTGCGGTACGGCAGTCCTAGGCGCTGCAAGATGTCTTCGGCATCCGCGGTCAGGCGCTCGAGCTCTCCGTAGCTGGCTTCCGGGCTGGCAAACTTGACCAGTTCGACCTTTTGGAACTGGTGCTGGCGGATGACGCCACGCACGTCCCGGCCGTAGGAGCCCGCCTCGCTCCGAAAGCACGGCGTGAATGCCGTGAGCGATATCGGCAGGTCGTCATAGGCAAGCGTCTCGCCGGCGTACAGGTTCGTCAGGGGCACTTCGGCCGTAGGCACCAGCCAGTAGTCGGTGCGCTCGAGCTTGAACAGGTCGTGCGAGAACTTCGGCAGCTGGCCGGTGCCGAACAGGCTGCGGGAATTCGCGATGAAGGGCGGCAATATCTCGCGGTAGCCATGCTCGGCAGTATGCACGTCAAGCATGAAATTCATCAGTGCGCGCTCGAGCTTGGCCCCGGCGTCGCAATACACCGCGAAGCGCGAGCCGACCAGCTTGGCCGCCCGTTCGAAATCGACGATCCCCAGTTGCACGCCGAGATCCCAATGCGGCTTGGGTTGAAAGGCAAACTCGCCGGGCTCGCCCCAACGGCTGACCTCGCGGTTGCAGGACTCGTCAGCCCCGGGCGGCACGCTCTCGTGGGGAACGTTGGGAATCTGGCTCAAGACCGAGTTCAGAGCCTCGTCCAGATCATGCACCGAGGCCTCGTACTGGCCGATCTGCGCATGCACATCGCGAGACTGCGCGACCATTGCGGAGGCATCTTCGCCGGCGCGCTTTGCCCTGGCCACGCTGGCGCTGAGTTCGTTGCGCTGCCCCTGCAACGCTTGCATCTCGGTGACCGCGGCACGCCGTCTGGCGTCTGTCTGGGCGAACTGCTCGAGCACGTCCACGTCGACTCGATCGGCCAAGCGGGCCTTGGCTTCATCGAAATGTTGCCGCAAGTAGGCGCGATCAAGCATGAGATAGAGGGCAGGCCGCGACCAGCGGGACGTACCGACCAGAGTGAAACGCGAGCCTTGGCGGCGCCCGCGCACCTTTCAGAGCCTTAGTATGACACGCCCGCAAATCGGCCCACCGCTGGCCGCCTGAATGATCGATGCCCCCGAGCAGGGCCCATGCGAGCCACGATGCCGATGCAGGGTGGAACGGGCGGGCTCAGCCGTCCATCGGCGCCGAGGAGGAGGTCGGGACGCCGTTTTCGGTGCGGATGCGGCGGTCGTCTCGTGCTTCGGCTCCTACCCGATTCAGGCGTGCGTTTGCTTGATACGATGAGCCTGTGCAGACCTCGACCCGCTCCGGACTTCGCGGTGCCACGCTTGCAGTCCTCGCCCTCGCGTCTGCGGGCCTGCTCACGCAGGTACCCACCGCGACGCCGGCGGAGTGGAAAGGCTCGCAGGTCCTCGACACCACGATCAACCAGGCGATCGAGGACGGGATCACGCCTGGGGCAGTGGCATGGATCGAGTCCCGCGGGCAGCTGCTGCACTTCGCCAGCTACGGGGCCAAGAGCGTGGCACCGCGGCGCGAGCCGATGGAAGCCGACACCATCTTCGATTGCGCGTCCCTTACGAAAGTGATGGTCACGGCCCCGGCGATCATGATGCTGGCGGAAGAGGGCAAAGTCCGTCTCAACGACAGGATCCAGGTATATCTGCCTGATTTCCAAGACCGCACGCGCATCACAGTCCTACAGTTGCTCACCCATTTTTCGGGCCTGCGCCCCACGCTGCCGCTCGAATCCACGTGGCGAGGCTATCAAGCGGGCGTCGATCTCGCACTGCAGGAGAGGCCGACGATCGCGCCCGACACGAAGTTCGTCTACAGCGATGTGAACTATATTCTCCTAGCGGAAATCGTCCGCAGAATCAGCGGAACAACTCTGGACAAGTTCGCGGAAGAGCGCATCTTCAAACCGCTCGGAATGCACGATACGTCCTTCCGCCCCGCGGCCGAATTGCGCCCCCGCATCGCGCCGACCGTGCAGCTGGCAGATGGCAGCTTCCTGCGGGGCATTGTTCACGATCCGACGACACGCAGGATGGCGGGCGTGTCGGGGCAAGCCGGGGTGTTCTCTACCGCCAAAGATGTCGCCACTTTCGCGCGCATGATGCTGAACGGCGGGGAACTTGACGGGACGCGGATCTTGAGCCCCTTGAGCGTGCTGCGCATGCGCACCTCGCAAAGCCCTGACGGAACGGTCGCCCGCGGGATCGGGTGGGATATCGATACTCCCTATTCCTCGCCGCGCGGCGACCTGTTCAGCACTGCGTCGTTCGGACACACCGGCTATACGGGGCCGTCACTGTGGATTGACCCGGTCAGTCATTCGTTTGTCGTGTTGATGACGAATCGCGTCCATCCGACGGTCAACACGTCCGTCGTCCGACTGCGGAGCCTTGTCGCAACCATCGTCGCGGCGAACCTCAACGTGAGTGGCACAGACCCATCGGTCCAAGCCGATCACACTCGCGACAGAGCTGTTTTTTCTCCCGTGAAGACGGGGCTGGATGTGCTTGCATCCGAGGGTTTCGCACGCCTGCGCGGCAAGAAAATCGGGCTCTTGACCAACCACACGGGGATCGACCGCCAGCGCCGGCGCAACATCGACCTGCTGGCCGCGGCGCCAGATGTCAGCCTCGAATTGATCTTCACGCCCGAGCACGGACTGGGCGGAATACTGGATCAGCCGGACATTGCCGATGGCATCGACCAGCGCAGTGGAATCGCCGTCCACAGCCTCTATCGCAGCGACCGCAAGCGGCCGGCGACGGAACAGTTGCGGGGCCTCGACGCGCTCGTGTTCGATATCCAAGACATCGGCGCGCGCTTCTACACCTACATCACGACGATGGGATACGCCTTGGAGGCCGCGGCCGAAGCGGGCATTGAATTCTACGTGCTGGACCGGCCCAACCCGATTAACGGGGTGGACGTTGAGGGACCGCCGAGGGATGACGCGCTGGAGTCCTTCGTGGCCTACCACAACATCCCGGTGCGCCACGGGATGACGGTGGGAGAACTGGCCGGAATGTTCGACGCGGAGAGGGAGATCGGTGCCAAGCTCGAGGTTGTCCGCATGCAGGGCTGGGAGCGCAGCCTGTGGTTTGACGAAACCGGCCTGCCGTGGGTCAACCCCTCGCCGAACATCAGGACGCTCGACCAGGCCGTCTTGTATCCCGGCATCGCCATGCTGGAGCACCTGCCGAACTACTCGGTAGGCCGAGGAACCGACACTCCGTTCCAGTTCGTCGGCGCGGACTGGATGGACGGAGCGGCACTGGCGGACGCTATCCGCCAAGCCTCCTTGCCGGGCGTGAGGGTGTACGCCCGCCGACAGAAGCCCACCGCTTCGGTGTTCAGCGGTACGGAAATCGATGGCGTGCAGTTTTCGATCACGGACAGGAACGCTCTTCAGCCAACTCGCCTAGGATTGGTGTTGGCCAACGCGCTAGCCAAGACACACGCCAACAGAGTAGACTTTGAACCAGCCAAGAATTTGGTCGGCAATTCGGAAACCGTAGAGGCTCTGAATAAGGGCCAAGACACGGCAGCGATTTGGAGCCGTATCGACGAATCAATCAGCGACTTTCGGACAAGGCGGCGAGCGTTTCTGCTGTACTAAGCCCAGCTGTCGGCGAACCCGGCGGGCCGTCAATGGCGGAGCCCGAAAGCTCGCGGCTGGTGCGGTCAGACGCTCTAGCTGGCGCCTCTGGATCCCATGACTTCCTCGATCCAGGCGGGGCGGCGGCCGCGGCGCTTGCCACGGCTGCGCTCGAGGTTCGCGAGGGCGACGACCGCGTCTTCGACCAACGCGCGATTACTTTCCAAGTAATCGAGGACCTTCTTGGTCTCCCGGCTCATTGGCAGGCCGCTCAGAGCCGCGATGGCGGTGCTGTTTTGGTCCAGCTCGGTCTTCAACTCATTGAGGATTTTGTTGATGTCCATTGTGAGACTGTTGCTCCTTCTAGAGTACGATCCATCCAATCACTCAGATCGACTTGATCAATGGAATTCTTGGAGTGGATTCCCGTGTTTCAAACGTTGGGCCAAGTAGACCCTCAGGCATGTGCTATTCCCACAAATAACAGGAAATCCGGTGGGTTGTCAAGCAATGATTTGTCGCTTTGTCGCTGGGTGTACGACATGGTCGTGATTTCCCGCTGAACTGAGACGAAGTCGCATATTGGGTATAGCAGCCTGTGGTTTTATTGGCTTTGCCGACCACGTCGGTCGGTGGCCTTGCTGGGTGGTCCTTCGACGGCCTATGCGAGTTTTTCGGCAAATTCCGGGCTTTCTCCCGGTCTGAGGCCCAAGAGGCCCCTGAGCATGCC
>JAJEHF010000092.1 GCA_022823865.1 Bryobacterales bacterium | reverse complement strand
GCCGGGCTGGCAGATTCCGGGTCGCGAAAATCAAGGCAAGAAGTCACGTAAGTTCAATCTGGACTGCACGATCTGCCATTCTCGCCGTTGAGCCACGTCTGATTCTCTCATGCTGAAAAGGCGGGGAAATCGCATTCAAGTGGCGGGAGTCCCTGGATGGGGGTCGTTGGACTCTCTGGCTTTTTGGGGCCGCTGCCCGGAACATCATCAGGCGTGCCCCAAACGCCGACAGCGCCCGGCAGATCAATCGAAAGGTGAGGGAGGGCTACCGAAGGGGTGCGGGATGCGGGAGCGGCGGGGACGGGGTTCAACCCGGCCGGCCCTTGTCGACAGGGATGTCGAGCGGGTGCGCGGTCGGAGCGTAACACGCATCTCCCCGACCGTCCCAGCCCCGAGGGCCCGAGCGTGGCGGGGGATGGTCCGAGCGATGACCCTCTCCCCCCCGTGGCGGCCTGGGTGCCGCGGATTAGGACTCGACATCTCCTAACGCGCGCACGTTTGATCGACGCGGTAGCGGTGAATGTATGGAACGGAGAACTCATCGAACGTCGTGCCCCAGACCTCGGTACGGCTCGCGAGGACGATACCGAGACGAGGACCCCAAGGCTTTCCAAACATGCGACCCTGTTCAACCTCGACCCTGGCGACTAGCGTTCCATCCGAATCGTAGATCTCCCACACATCGACACGGTCCTCACGCATCTCTCGTAGCAACCAGATAGTCCCATCCGTCCCAGCTACTACTTCCCTGACCGGAGGATGGTATTCCGGCACCCAGAACGCGCTGCGAGCCGCACGGCGCCGGCGCGAGCGCGTCGTTTCGCTCATGGGGGCTCGCAGGGATGGGCTTATGTGATCCCCGACCACCATTGTCGCGAATTCGTCCGCAAGTCGGCTTTCCATCGCAGAAGTAACTTCGCGCGGTTCGTACTCGACCGCTCGATGCAAGAGAGTGTCTCCACCGATTGCGATCACCAAGATGTCAAACGAAGGCGGAGTTCCGTCTTCATTCACTCTCGCGACCTGCACCACTGCGGAGCCGTCGGGCCTGAGTGCCGTCAGGTATTCGTTGAGTCCGTGAGTCGGCAGGTCCTTGAGCGGGTGTATGGCAAGCCACGGTCGACCGGGGTCCGCCTCATACTCTACGGCGTTGCTCGACCAATCGACGACCGCCAACGTGTCGATGACCTCTCCCGATCGTGATAGGCGGCGTAGAGGGAGCGAGGATGCGGTCAACCAGGCTCTCCAGTCAGTGATGCTGCGGCGTCCTGCCAGCAATGTTCCGTCCGCGAGCATTCGGCCAGGCGTCAGGCGCGTTCCTTCCTCGGGGATGGGCATGGTGAACTGTATAACCTCCGGCACGCGTTCGCTCGTGGTGAACAGCTGGATACGGCTTCGGTCGGCTATCCAAAGAGTGTCTCCGATCCACCCTACTCCAGAGGCCGCGCCGGAGATGTCACCTGGTCCCTGTCCCGCCCGGCCGATGTCCCGTAGAAACTGGCCATCAAGTGAGAAAACCTTGACCGCTGGCACCATGGCTTGGGCGACATAGAGGACGCTGTCAGGCCCGACTGCAAGATCGTTGATGTCTCGAATCAGGTCCGCGCTCTCTCGAGACCCGATCCGCAGGACTTCATCTAATCGCCACGGTGTCGGGCACGCGACCTGTGCGCTTGTCGATAGCGGACAACAAAGGAACAGAGCAATCGCGGAGATCAGTGAGCGCACTCTTGCCAGCACGGAGGCGAGCAAAGGATGACGCCAAGGTGTGCAACTCACTCCGGCCGATCCTCGCGCAGCTCCTCGAACACCGCGAAGAACCGGAGTGAATCGAGGGGTCCCACGTTCAGTTGCCCGTTGACGAGGAAGGTCGGTGTACCCGTGATTCCCAAACTGCGCGCCGCTGCTATGTCAGCATCCACGGCGTCGTCGCCCTCGGAACCATCAAGGCAGCGCAGGAACTCGTCTACCCTGTCCACTCCCGCGCGTTCAGCTAGCTCCGCCAGGCGAGCCCGAGATGTGTCGCCGATCCAACTCTCCGTGGCATAGAGCAATCCGTGAAACTCCCAGAACCGTTCCTGTTTTCCGGCACACTCGGCAGCTCTTGCGGCCGGGAACGCCGAACTGTGTCCCGGCAATGGAAAATGTCTATATACCAGTGCTACTTCGTCCCCGTATCTACTTCGAATGGCCTGTAGATGGGTTTCCGCCGCCCTGCAGAACGGACACTGATAGTCGCCAAACTCAATGATCGTTACTGGTGCCGTCTCTGGCCCCGCGCGGTGGCCACCATCGGCATACCGCTGCCAGTCCGTGACCGTTATCTCGCCAACCGGGGTAGCTGGCGGGGGATCTGCGTCGATAAAAGCCCGATAGACCACCACTCCCGCTACGACCACGGCAGCCAGTCCGGCAGCCAGTGTCGCAACATCCGTCGCTCTTTCCAACCGACTCGCCACTCGACTGCTTTCCCCGTTGCTTCGATTACGCACGCGTTCCAAGATCTCAGACCAGGGGGAGAGGACCGAGCGGACCCCATGAGCCGCCCCGCCGCCGGAAAACCTTGGCTTCAGGAGTTGCTGCTTTAACTGGCACCAGGGTTCGCGCCCGTACCGGGGACCTGCCGCCGCCCAAAGCTCAGTTTCCTGGCGGGGGAGGACCAGAACCAGCTTGGCATACGACGAGATGGCTCCCACCGGCACACTCTTCGTATCCGCAATCAGCGCCACACTTCATTTCCACGCACCCGCTACCGTCGCAGCTGCTACTGCAGTAGTACATGAAGTTGCAATAGCTCGCTGAGCGTGTACCGGTAGCCCCGGCGGGTCCAGTCGCGAGAGCGATGATCGCGACGAACAGGGCACACACCGACGTCACTAGACGCTTGTTTCGAGCCTTCATCCTCCATCCTCCTGTTGCTGTGAGAGCGGACGTCCGCGGACACTAGTCCAACCGAATCCGTCAAACGTACCGCCGAATCTCGCGGTGTCAATGGGCATCCGTGCCGATTGCTGCGCTCGAAGGCGATTCTCACCCGACCCATACCCCTCGGAGACCCGAGATAGTCGATTCTGGGTGATCCTAGAGCCCGTAGATGAGCCGAAACCGCTCTGAACCGACCGTTTCCGGACGATTCGTGTGGCCATGGACGAGGACTCGGAGCGTCACCGCTCGAACCCACCCCCACCACGCTCGGGGCCTCGGGGCCGGGGCGGCCGGGGAATGGGGATGACGATGCTCGGGCGGCGCTCCCGCTCCATCATCTCCTGACGCTCCCTCATCGTCTCCCGCACCGCCCATGCGCGCCGCTCCGCGTCCACCAGCCTACTTCGATAGAATTTGCTCCAACCGCGCTCGATCTCCCAGGCGCGCTCGCCGTGTGCCTTGCCCAACTCCGCCCGCTCGTCCCTGTGGTACCGGTCGAGATCCTCCCGACCCCGGACCGCACCGACCAGTTCCCGCAGCGAGCCCTCGATCCGCCAGACCCGGAGCCGCCCGAGCACGGTGCGGCTCTCCCGGTCGAGCGTCTGCCGCATTTCCTCCTGCCGCTTGTGCAGCTCGGCCCATTCCTTCCGCGCCCGCGTCTCGAGGTGCCCGAAGCTCCACTCGCGCCCGTCCTCGACCTTCTCCCAAGCCTCCGCCTCAAGGCGCCGCCATGCCTCCAGGTCGACTCGCTCCTCATCGCGCGGCGCCCTCGTCCGCCGCGCCCGCCCGGGTTGCATCCCCTCGCGGCGGACGCGCGCCCAGTGGCGCGGCCGGTCCCCCGCGGGGCGAGGCACCTGCTTGCCCGTCCGCCGCCGCTCGTTGTTCTCGACCCGCCTCTCGCACCGGATCCGGCCCTGTTCCCGCTCGTAGCCCTCGGCCCAGCGTGACAGCCGGAGCTTGCTGTTGCCCAGCGTCGCCGCCTTCCCGGTCTCCGGATCGACACGGTTGGCGATGACGTGGACATGCGGGTGCCGGGTGTCCTCGTGCGCCACGATCAGCGCCTCGTGGCCCTCCAGCCCCAGCGCCTCCAGACTCCGGTCCACCGCCCGGCTCATCTCCCGCTTGTCGGGCGTCTCGTCCCGCGCCCAGCTGAGCGAGTAGTGCAGGACCGACTTCGCCAGCTTCCGGCCCCCTCGCGCCACGCCTGCCAGCCGCTTGAGGTCGGGGGCTGCCCTCGCCGTCGCGGCCATCAGCCGCGCGGCCCGCTCCACCCGGAGCGTCGCGAGGTTGCGGGTGTCGGCCCACCCGACCCGCTCCGATGTCCTCGGACGGCGGTCGTCCGGCTCCGGGGCGTCGTGCAGGCAGTACGCCGCGACCCCGGCGAACGACCGCCCCAGTCCGTTGATCTTCGGGATCACCGCTCCAGTGCCTCGCCGCTCAGCAGGCCAGCCGCGAGTTCGCCCACCCGCTCGACCGCCTCCAGCGTCCCGGCCGGTGCCGACGCCCCGGAGTTGAGCGCGCGGGCGATCTGGTTCAGGTTGACCCCGATCCGGCGGAGTTCGACCCGCTCGCGGACGCCGAGACGGTGAACGGCCGCCTCGCGGACTGGCTGCCCGAGCGCCCTGCGGCGCATGTAGCCGCCCGTCGTCATGCGGGCCGCTCCGGCCCGCCCGGCGATCTCCGCGGCTTCCGCGGTCGTGACGCGCACGCCGATCGTGCGGCTCCTGCGCTCGGCCTCGGGCTTCCGGGGACGGGCCATGTCGGGCGGCCTCCTTGGGTGGCGCGCGGAAGTGTCGTTTCGGGGGTCCGGGGGCATCCCCCGGGCGGATCCAAGGGGGCTCAAATCACGGCAGGGAATCGTCTAACTACTTACAGGGCTGCACGATCTGCGCATTCTGCCGTTGAACCGCATCTACTCCCGTCGTCCAGAAACGGCGGGGAAATCGTCTCAAACTGCGGGAATTTCCCTACCCGTCGAGCGACCGTTCAAGTCAGTGGCAAGAGCCGCATCTCTTGGACCGTCAGGGGAGGGCGAGATCCCCTTCCAAATCACGGTGTGAGTCGATGCGGTGTCGGCGAGGCGTCGACCGGGTGTCGCGTCCCTGGCGGTACGTCAGCTTCGACGGTCCCACTGCCCCTTGTGGATCCGGCCCGCACCCCCACCAGCGGGGCTCCCGTGCCTTCGATCGCACACCCTCGGCCCTGGTCACTGGGCCTACCGGCCCGGGAGGTGCGCTGCTAGATTTCGACGGGCTCTTGTTCACCGTCCACCGAGGAGGCACCGTGCCGAAGCTGGACCAAGAGGCAAGAACTCCTCCACCGGACCTATGAGCACTCCTGATCTCTCCAGTCCAAGCGAGTGGGCCGATCTCTTCGGCCTCGCGCTCGCCCCCCTATTCGGGACACTCGACCCCGCTCCTGAGGGGAATCACAGCGTACTGCTGGACGGTGGCTACGGCAGCTTTGCCCTCTCTGTGAGCAACCAGCGCATCTGGAGAAATCGTAACGCTGCCGACTGGTCCTGGTCAAGCGATCTGCCGCACCACGTAACGGTTACGGACGACGAAGTGGCCGTGGTGCGTTGGGACAAGCCGGAGCCAGAGATCTTCACGCCGTCGAGTGTCGCGGACCAGATGGGTCAGTTCTACAGGTATCTGACCTATGATCGCGTTCAGTCGACTCAACGTGTTACGGACCACCTGTTGATGACTTTTCGACGAGTGCGATCACTGGTTGCGGACGCTCAGATCAACGATGATCGCAGCATCGACGCCTACTTGGCATTCCTGGCTCGCGCTATCAACCGATCTTATCGCACCCGCAAAGCGGGTCTGCCTTGTCTGGGGGACGAGGACCTGCTGGACTCTCTTTCGTCGACGGGCGTCGAAGCTCTCTTGGAAGAAGTAACCTCCCGGTCTTTATCGGGGCTGCCACTCGCTTTGGTGCCGAGTTTGGCGGTCCGCCATGCGGGAAGCGAGGTGTTCCAAGAAGCTCACTTCGAATTGCGTCGCACTTCGACGAATCTCGACTTGTTCGGGTACATTGATCCGGCTAAGGGAGAGCGGATCACAAGGGGAAGCACGCATTTTACTCCCCCAGCTCTCGCCCGTAGTATTGCGGAACAAACTATCGCCCAGCTCCCAGATTTGACGGAGCGCGAGCACCTAACGATTCTTGATCCAGCCTGCGGTTCGGGATCCTTCCTATACGAAGCGTTGCGAGCGCTTCGAAGAGATCGCTTTCGTGGCCGACTTGCCCTGGTCGGTCGAGACATATCACGACCTGCGGTCTCAATGGCAAGATTCGTGCTTCAGATCGCGAGAGCAGATTGGTCTCGGGAGGCCGAGTGCGAAATCGACATTCAGCGGGCAGATTCCTTGGCAACCGTGCTCCCACAGGCAGATGTCGTCCTGATGAACCCACCGTTTGTTGCGTGGCCCTCGCTAACGACCGAACAGCGCCAACAAATGCAGGACATCCTCGGATTGCACCTACAAGGGCGGAGCGACCTAAGCATGGCTTTTGTCTCGCATGCACTCAAATCGCTAACGCGAGGAGGCGCGCTTGGGACCTTACTGCCCGGGAGCATGCTCACCTTGCAGGCGGCGGAAGCATGGAGGAAGCATCTCTTGGATCAGGCCGACCTGAGACTGATTGCCTCACTCGGAGACTATGGCCTCTTCAGCTATGCGCAAGTCAACGTCGCCGCCGCAGTGGTAATGAAGCCACGATCAGATTCGGATCGTCAGGAATCCGTGGCGGCTCTTGTTGCAACCAACGAGGCCGATGCGACCGGGGACGCTTTGCGAGCCTTGCGCCGCAGACAGATGCGCTTCTCGCCTAGTAAGCCGCCGTTACAGAGGTCTTGGCGCTTGTTTCATACAACGCCCACGAAACTCGCGCGCCAAGCAACGTGGCGCCTGACGTCACCCAAGACAGAAGAGGCGCTCACCCACCTGGTGGAGATGGGACGCGCTGTCCCGATTGGCGACCTCTTCTTCGTACGCCAGGGGGTCCTGACTGGTTTGAATTCGGTGTTTCTGTTGACGGAATCCAGAATTGCAGAACTGCCACAACGAGAGCACAAGTGGTTCCTGCCAGCTATTATGAGCGATTCAATTCGCAATGGAAGAATCCAGTCCCATCACCGGGTGTTCTATCCTTACAACCAGCACGGACTAGCCATCACGAGCGAAGCGACTCTCGCCAAGCTGCTGCCTGCGTATTTGGACGGCTATCTTCGCCCGGTCCGGAGCCGACTGGAGGAACGCTGTGACGTGCGCCGAGCGAAGCAACCATACTGGTGGGCCCTGTCCCAGCTTAGAACGTGGGCGCTGAACGCACGGCCTCGCCTCGTGTCAAAGTACTTTGGCAGACCTGGCAGTTTCGCGATGGACTTGGAAGGCCGATACATCGTAGTCCAAGGTTACGCTTGGCTTCCAAGATGGTCGACGACATCATCCGAGCAGCTTCTTCTGGAGGACGCCCTCGCAGCCTACATGGCAATCATGAACTCTACCCCGTTTGGTCGTCTGCTTGAGATTTTCTCACCGCATGTCGCCGGTGGACAGTTTAACCTGAGCCCTCGCTACGTAAAGCGTATGCCTATTCCAGACCTTCCCGCTCTTTACGATCAGGAGCCAACCAACCCCTCGATCGGCCGGTTGGCTGAACTTGGCCATAACCCACAGCTCAGCGATCCCAATTGGTGTTCTAGGGTGGACCGTCTTACCACAACGCTCTTTGGTAGCAAGATCTTCAATGACGTCTAGCAGAGAATCAACTCTGCCCGAGGTTACAGAAGCGTTGCTTAAGCGGCATCTTGCATTGGTAGGAGAGATTCTCAGCGATCACGTTGTTGGGGATTCGGGTGCGAAGCTAATCGCTACTTGGACGCAAGGCCGGTTGGTGGCCAGCTTGGTCGGGACCGAAGACGAGTATGCTGAAAGGCATCGCGGCCCGGGCAAGACGCCGGTTGTGCAAACACTTCTACTCGGACAGGGCCTCTGCGCGTGGATCGGTTATCACGAAGTGTGGAATAGCGCCCGACCGGCCGGTAAGACAAAGCGCTTCTCATTCCACTCCGCAGGACTGACGGTCCATTTCGGCTACCGTTACAACCAGTATAAGCCCCAGATGTTCCGGGCTGAATGGACGACCGACGGCACCAGTTATCAACCGGGGGATCCCGCAAATCCTCATTGGCATCTTGATGCTCTAGAAAGCCTGAGGCATGACGACGCTGCGAAGCGGGCATCCGGGATTCTCGCTACTCTCAGGAGGGAAGAAGACGAGACGGAGCCTCGGGACTTCAGCCCTCCGGTGAACCGAAACGAGGTTCGCGATGTGGTGTCGGTGCAAAGGCTAAGCAAGTTGCATCTTGCTAGTGCCGCCGCTTGGTGGAAGGGCGACTCTGCTTCTCATGTCCGGAGTCCAACATCGGTGAGAGATATCCAAGCCTGGGTGAAGGGGACATTGGACCACTTGGCCGGAGAGCTTGGACGCCTCTCAACACACCCCTAACAGCCCTCAATCACCGCTCTCCACGCAGCATTTCCGGAAGTCACAATTCCTAGCCGTGACGTCCGAGTCGGTATTTCACGTCGTAGGTCAGGATAAAATCCAATTCCTTGCCAGTGAATCCATAGTGCTGCGCGAGTTCCCGGTCGATTTCATCGATCACGTTCTTCGACAGTTTCATGTAGAATTCGTCATACTCCACCCGCCCGGTAGTCTTGTAGTGATAGACCCTTCGTTTTGTTTTCGAAGCCATGTCCTCTTCAAGCACCGATGACAGATACGCCAACCGTGGGGAATGAACCATCGGAAACGCGGCCACCTGTGACTTGATTAGGTGGTAGCAGTCGCTCCTGGACAGCCACCAAACAAAAAAGGTGCTACTGCAAAGCACGGCTTGTATGCTGCCGCGTCGGTTCTCGGCGACGGCCAGGGGCTTCAGCTCGACTGATGTCTTGTGGCCGTCACGGGCGCTGTGAAAATATGGCGTATCCGTGTGTGCTCGGATCCAGTTGACGGGGGCCGAGTGATAAAAGACACGACCATCCGAGGAGCCCGTCTTAGAAGCACGGGATCGGTAACCAGCCAGCTTCCTCAACACACTGCGATGCACGGAGCTTGATACCTTAGGTATCGCTGTGTCAAGGGCTACGCGTTTCCTGGGACTTCGCCCAGGAAACGGGGCGCCTTCGGCGCAGCGGGGCCATACATTGACGGAGGTGGGTGAGATCAGA
>JAJEHF010000065.1 GCA_022823865.1 Bryobacterales bacterium | reverse complement strand
CGCGGTTGTCTTCACGGACACGGTCAAGCGCGGCGAGATGTTGCGGCAGGTTCGCGGTATCGGCACCTTGGTGCCCGAGACCGTGGTCGTGATCGCGGCGAGTGACGCGGGCCGCATCGAGCGACGCTTCGTCCAGCCTGGTCAGGCTGTCGAGCCGGGCACCGTCCTGCTGGAGCTCAGCAGCCCGCAAGTCGAGCAGGAATACCTAGACGCCGCGGCCCAGCTGAGAGAGGGCCAGGCCGAGTTGGCGAATCTCCAGGCCCAGCTTGAGGACCAGCGACTTACCCAGGAGTCCCTAACGGCTGACTTCGAGGGACAGTACCTGCAAGCCAAGGCGCAGCACGATGCCGATCTCGAGCTGTCCAAGTCCGGGCTTACAGACAAAGTCACCCTCATGAAGTCACGCGTGGCCATGGAACAGCTGCAGAAGCGATTCGAGCTGGAACGGGCTCGCGGGGACGCCCGCAAGCCATCCGTGGAAGCGCAACTGGCGGCGCAGCGGGCTCGGATTGAGCAGATGGAAGCCCTCCTCGCGCTCCGCCAAGACAAGGTCGATCGGCTCAGGGTTCGGGCCGGGATGAAAGGCGTCCTCCAGCTCATGGATGTCGAGGTCGGGCAGCTGGTTGCCCCGGGCGACGAGTTGGCTCGGGTTTCCGACCCGACGCACCTGAAGGCGGAGCTCAAGATTCCAGAGACATTGGTAAACGACGTAGCGGTTGGGCAGCGCGCGGAGGTCGACACCCGGAACGGGGTGATCGAGGGTGAGGTCTCGCGTATCGATCCGGCTGCGATCGAGGGAACCGTGCTCGTGGACATCCGGCTGCTCGGCGAAATGCCCCGGGGCGCTCGGCCCGACCTCAGCGTCGACGGGACGATCGAACTTGAGCGGCTTGAGAATGTGCTGCACGTGGGGCGCCCCATCCATGCCAGGGAGGAGAGCCTCATGGGACTCTTCAAGCTGGAGGGCGACCAAATGCACGCCTCGCGCATCCAAGCGCAGGTGGGCAAGGTTTCAGTCAGCGCTATCGAGATTCGTTCCGGCCTGAGCGAGGGTGACAAGGTAGTCTTATCCGACATGTCGGCGTGGGATGCCTATGACAGGATCCGGCTCGAATAGGCGGTCAGTTCTGCGGCACAAGGAGGCAGCAAGCTAGGCAATGGCAGATTCAACTAACGGCAGTGCGCCACTTATCCGCTTGGAAGCCGTGTCCAAGGTGTTCTTCACCGACGAGGTCGAGACGCACGCGCTTTCGGGCATCGATCTCGAGATTCGCGATGGCGAGTACGTGGCGATCTCGGGCCCGTCTGGCTGCGGCAAGTCAACGCTGCTATCGATCCTCGGGCTGCTCGATACCCCGACCGAGGGGTTGTACCGGCTGAACGGCGAGTCAGTCGAGAACCTGAAGGCAAAGCAGCGCGCACGCATCCGGAATCGGCAGATCGGCTTCATCTTCCAAGCGTTCAACCTGATTGGCGACCTCACGGTCTTCGAGAATGTCGACCTGCCACTGACGTATCGAGGGATGCCGGCCAGCGAACGCAAGAAAAGCGTCGAAGAAGCCTTGGAACGGGTCGGGATGGCGCACCGGATGAAGCACTATCCGTCGCAGCTATCGGGCGGTCAGCAGCAGAGGGTGGCGGTGGCCCGGGCACTCGGTGCTGCTCGCCGACGAGCCGACCGGGAATCTCGACTCGAAGAACGGGGAGGCCGTGATGGAGTTGCTGCGAGATGTGCATGAGGGCGGAGCGACCATCTGCATGGTGACGCACGACCCGCGATTCGAGGCCTACGCCGAGCGAATAGTGCGACTATTCGACGGAAGGATTGTCGATCACACCGGTGACGAGCTAGGGGCTGCCGGCGCTGCCTGACGACGAGCAACGGCAATGATGGACGGTTGGTGACCGCCAATCCGACGGTGTGCGCTGCGAATGCCTCTACCCCGTGAAACCCGCAGCTCGTCCATCGCGCGGTCACTGGCAGACTCCAAGCTGCGCGGTGCATGTCGTGAAATCGAATTCTCCATCCTATTGACCTTCTGGCGGTGCGCTCGATAAGAGGCCGCAAGGCCGTCCGTGTGGGGCGCAACAGATCAGTCGGTCATCGACAAGATCGATAGATTATCCACGCGCATTTCCGACTAAGGACAGTGGGCCCCATCGGGGGACAGTCCGACAAGATGCTCACTGCAATTGCGAGTCACGCTCCCGGACCGGCGCGGCACTGGGCGAGCCTGCTGCTTTCTGCGGACCGCGTTCGGGCGGGGTTTGCCAACCGTGCCTTGGCAATCTCTTCTGGGTAATGCCCGAGAAATGTGTATGAACTGGCCGGAAACCGCATCCGCTTTAAGCATCCGGCTACCAGTGGGAGCGCAATGAACGGGTCGAACAGCTGATCAAGAACTTCGGGGCAACAGTAGAGCACACTAATCAGGACCACGTGTACTGCGATCTTGGGGGGACTTGATCGCCATGCCACACACCGAGCAGTTCACCAGTCCGGCTGGGTACTACCGGCGGGCGCTCCATGAGCTCGGGCATTGGCCCAGCCATCCAGACCGGACGAACCGAGAATCTTTTGCGGGCCTCCCAGAAGGAATAGGCAGCGAATCTTTGCCAGCATCCAGACATCGCCTTCGAGTGCTGCATACGGGACGGTCGGAAGCGACCTGGCCGAGGCCGCGTCGTATCCGCTCAGGTTCCTAACCGGCAACTCGCTCAAAGGGCGGCGGAGACTGTCATTGCGGTAGGGCAGAGACAAACTTGTGGGACAGGAGGACGGGATGACGACGTGACCTCCCCTTCCGGTATAATCCTGTTGGACCACCTCAGACGGTAGTACAGAGAAGCTCTTGAATCTATCTTGAAATCGCTGACCAACTGTCCAATTCATCCTCGGAGGGCAGGTAACTGCCTGAGACAGCGAATCAGGCATCCCACATGTGGATCATATGTTCAGGCATGATTAGATCGGGTTCGACTTGGCAATACATGGTTGCCAGTCATCTTGCCGAGCAATACATGGGAGGCCTCCGTTTCGGCTATTTCGATGCCGATGTCATCGAACAAGCGAAACGGGAGGCTATTCACAACGTGCCGTTCGTTTTCAAGATCCACTCCATGGATCGGAGGTTAGGATGTTTGCTCGACCGGGGGGAAGCAATTGGAATCTATAGCTACCGTGACATTCGAGATGTTGCAGTGTCTTCGATGAAAAAGTGGTCCCTAAGTCTTCCCAATCTGCTTGAGGACGGACGCCTACAGTATGCGATAGAAGCTGACAGATTCTGGAAAGCCCAAAAGAGAACGCTCGTACAACGATATGATCTAATTTTCAATGATCCGATTCGAGCCGTGGCGCAAATTGCTCAGCACCTTGGCCTAACGGTCTCGGAAACTGCCTGTAACGAACTATCGACTAGATACTCCTTGAAAAGGATCCGCGAGCGCTGTAGATCATTAGAGACTTCTCTTAAAGCAAGAGGAATTGACATTCAACGTAAGAATCCGGTCGATATTCGGGACACATTTTCCGAGCTACATTGGGATCACATTCAGAATGGGAAGAATGATCGATGGAGGTACGAGCTTTCATTAGCCCAGCAACAGTTCATAAGCGAACAATTTAAAGATTGGCTTGTAGATAACCGCTATCCTCTAATCTAACTTCGGCGCAGAAAAATGAAAATATGTCGTAACTACTCGGACCTATTTTGACTATGTGTCTTGTCGCCTGAGATCACGCGCAGCAATACTTTAGACTTCGGCACCTGGGGCAAGGTGGAGGGATGCTTCTTGGCATCGTAACTGGCCTATGAATAGGGGATCATAGTGCGCTAGGGAAAGCCCTGGCAATGAGGATGCGCATGAGCTGAAACCTTGCACCGCGAGCCAGCGGGTTCAACTCCTGCCCGGCAGAAGCGCGGCCCGCCAGCCGGAAGCGAGTGTTGCATGGCGGGCGGCAACGCCCGTCGTGAAGCGTTACACAGCAGGTGGTGAAGCGACGCTATTGAGCCTCGAAATCCTCAACGTCGATGCCTTCGTTCACAATCGCCCGGAATCTGCACTTGGACCCCTGAGGCTGCCTGCGGTTGGATCAAACGCACAACCTGAGCCTGCATATTCCCAGGGGTGCAAAACGAAGTCGTGCACCCGGCTCCGAGGTGAGCCTTGACATGGAGCGAGCATCTGTGCCAGACTCTTTGCACAGTGCTTGCGAAGCCACGGCTTGGTTTGGTAAGCCACAGCTCAGAAGGAGGTTTTCAATGAAAGACGAAGAGCGAACCGAGAAGTTGGAACGCGAGGAGTCTGCGCCGACCGACACCGTTTCAAAGGAAGAAGAACTGGACTTTGAATTCGACGAGCTTGAGTCCCGCATCGCCCCTAGCATGCTGCCAGCCTGCGGCGGCTGCTCGGGCTGCTCGAATAGCGGCTGTTCACAGTGCGGCTAGCTGCCAGACCACCTGAGTCTACGCCGGTGTTGTGCGACACATCATAGATTGACTGCCCTGCTGCGGATGAACAGCACGGGGCGGGGAGTTCTAGCCAAATTCTGGCTTCAGCGCTGAGTGTCCGTTGTGCTGTACGGACTCATTGTTGGATCTCGGCTAGTTGGGAAGGATGATTGTCCAGTGCAGGGGCTACGGCAGTGGGCCAAGGGGAGTTGTGTGTGTCTATGCACGCCGCCGATATCTGTGATCGCGGAGTTTCGACAGTTGCACCAAGATACCAAGGGGGGTGTTGCACGCGGGGCTCCGGCAGTCAAGGCGAGTACGGGGATGAACTTGTCGTTTGACGATATAGTTCAGCCCCCCAAGCGGACGCAAGATATTCCAGTCCAGAGCGGAGGTGCAGCGTGTTAGCGAATGTTCAGCCAGAGGTCGCGGGAGTTGGCCTCGGTTACCGAATGCACTTGCATGACCAAATTCTGAGCGCCCGTCAATCTATCGATTTTCTCGAGGCCATCAGTGACCAGTTCATTTACGCGACCCCAGACCGGATCGAGCGACTTCAGGCGGCCCTTTCTGTTTATCCGATAGTTCCGCATAGCCTCTCGATGTCCGTGGGCACAGCTGAGGAAGTCGATGCAGAATACCTTCGGCGGAATGCCAACTTTGTTCAGTCCGTAAACGCGCCCTGGTACAGCGATCATTTGTGCATGACCCGGGTCGATGAATTAGACCTCGGTTCATTGACACCCCTCTGGTTTACGGATGAACTCGTCGAAATAGTAATTCGAAATGTAAATCGCATCAAAGAGACAGTTCCTGGTCGGCCATTCTTGCTCGAGAACATAACCTACTATGTTTCAATGCCTCGTTCAACTATGACCGAATCAGAATTTGTTACGAAAGTTATTGAGGGAGCTGATTGCGGATTACTATTGGATGTGAACAACGTTTATGTGAACGCACAGAACCAAGGATACGACCCATATGAATTTCTTAAGCGTATTCCGTTAGACCGTGTCATTCAGGCTCATATTGCGGGATACGAACATGGTGAGAAGGTGTTAGTCGACACACACAGCAGTCCGGTTTCGCACGAAGTCTGGGATCTCCTAGAATTTGTATGCCGAAATTCCCCCCTCAGAGCGGTATCGCTTGAACGTGATTCGAATTTCCCTGAATTCTCCGAGATGATCGAAGAGCTCAACCATGCACGGAAGGTTCTTCAGCGATGCGGACGATATCCCTGATAAAGGAGCCTTCATGTCAGTTCTTGAGATGCAACGAGCGTTCTGTCGAATCTTGACTGATGACAATTCAAGAAAATTATTTTTGTCAAATCGAAGTAAATTTCTCACCGATTATCAGCTGAATGTTAACGAACGTGGCGCACTGGAAGAGATTGACGAAGAGTGTGTTGCTGTATATGTGGAACTACTTATCAACTCAAGGATAGATTTGGCTCTGAAGGCGTTACCTCATGTAAGGGCTCATCTTCCATCGGATTTTCAACAGATCTACGGACTTCGATATGTACGAGATTATCCTTCTATTCTAAACGCGGAGGAGCCACCGTTACTCCGAGAGTTTCGACAATTTACTGAATTCTTGAACGCGCTACTCGAAGAAGGGGAGTTTTCGGGTGGTTCATTCAAGGACGCCCTTCGCTACGATTGGATAATCTTTTTCTTGGGAAACGATCTTGCCACCCACTCTGCGTTGACGGAATTCGATGATGATTTTCTTGTAGGAGAGGGTGTTGCAGTCAGTGCCGGTTCCGTAGTCATTCGTTCTCCCGGCATTGTTCTCGAGTCGTTTGAGCATGGTCTGATTGGTCAATCCGAAGAGGATACTTCGGTACCAGAGGGAACCGAGCCCCCACCATCAAGGCACATCTTGTTTTTGAAACGTCGGTCTCTATCGAATGTTTCAGTCTACCGGCTCAATTCCGCAACAGTCCGATTCCTGCAAAATTGCGATGGGCGTCGAACGGTAGCGGAGATTGCCAATTCTCTAGCAGGAGTAGGCGGTATCGCCCCAGTCTCGAAGTGCTTGGAGATCTGCAGGTCTTTTCTGCGTACCGGGGTTTTAGGTGTGGTTCCTCGCGGGCGCAGCGAGCGAATCGATGCTTGATCGGTCGGGATTCGATACGCGGAGTCAAGTATGTGCGGGATTGTGGGGGTCGTCGGAATTGACCGTGGCGAACAGAAGGCGCTGTGTGCAGAGATGCTCGGAGCGGTTCGGCACCGAGGACCAGACGGGGGCGGGATTCACAGCACACGCTGCGCCGACGTGGGTGCTTGCCGTTTGAGCTTGGTCGATGTTGAGGGTGGCGTCCAGCCGATGCGGAGCGACATCTCGGGGCTTGCAGTCGTATTCAATGGAGAAATCTACAACCATCAAGAACTGCGTTCGCAGCTGGTTGCTCGTGGGCATCGTTTTCGCACCCGGGCAGACACCGAAGTGATTCTGCATTTGTATGAAGAATACGGTGAGGAATGCGTGGATCTGATGCAGGGCATGTTTGCCTTCGTCGTGGTCGGCGACGAATTCGTGTACCTTGCCCGTGACAGGCTAGGCATTAAGCCCTTGCACTTGGCCTCAATCCGCGGGGGCCGGACACTACTATTCGCCTCGGAACTCAAGGCCTTGCTGCGCTGCTCCGAAGTGGACCGGACGGTGGACACTACACCTCTTGCTGATAGCTTCATACTGAACCATGGTACCGGTCGGAACACGCTGTTTCGATCCATCAGGAGCCTGCGTCCTGGGCACTGGATGCTGGCGCGAGATTCGAGCGGGAAGCTAGAAATACAGGAACGGCAGTATTTCCAGCTTTCGGTCTGTCCAGACCCTCGCGATGACCTTGAAGGGGCTTTAGATCTCTTGGAGGCAACGCTTGTTGACTCTGTGCGAACTCATGCTGAATGCGATTTCGAAGCGGGGCTGCATCTGTCGGGAGGCGTGGATTCCGGTCTCATCGCGTGGATCGCCGCCCAGGAACGGTTGGCGTTCAGGAGCCACACGGTAACGTGTGATCCCGAGATGGGCGATGCAGAAGTGGCGCGGCGCTATGCCCGATCGTTAGGCCTAGAGCACAGTGAGGAATTGATCGACTTTCGCAGCTACGTTAACGCGATTCCTCGGTTCGTCTGGGCCTCCGAGAACGTGCCGTCACTATACCCATTGACGTTTTTTATTCTTTGCCAGAGAATCTCGGAGAAGGGGCGAGTCTATCTGAACGGGGAAGGGGCGGACGAGTTGTTCGCGGGCTATCCCGAATACGTTCACCCCCGTTCAGAACGGAGACGGCTAGTAGAGAACCTCAACCGAGCCGAGCGACTAGGCCTGCCGGTTTCCGAGCGGGTGCGCCAGATAGTGGAGTCCCTCGTCAGTACGGTGAAGTACGGGGATTACCTTCGTAAGGCCTTGGAACTGTATCAGCAGGATCAACTAGAGTTCAATCACCTAACCGTGATAGACCGGTGTTCGATGGCAGCAGGCGTTGAAGTGCGCGTCCCGTTTCTCGACGACAAGATGGTTGAGGTAGTGAACAGCTTGCCTTTGTCGTTCAAGGTCCCGGGCCGGTTGCGGATTTCAAAATACATCCTGAAGCGGCTCTTTCTGCGGCTCGCAGGCGAGCTTGCATACGATCCAGTACTGCGTAGCAAGGAGGGCTTGCCCAGTTCCGGGAGGCAGCATCTGGACCAGTTTGTTAGGTTTTGCAGCGCCAGTATTCCCGATAATTACGTCGCAAAGCATCCATACCGTCGGTACTTTGCCAACTCGGACGAGTCTGATGGAGGGCCCCAAAAGTGTTCGTTACTGCTGTTCGACCTTTTCCACTATCAATTCGTTAAGCGGGGCGGGATTCTCGATGGCGGTCTCGACATGCAAGACTTCGTAGCTGCACGTTCCGGGGATGGACAGAGCAATGATTTCTAATGCCATCAGAGCTATAGCGCTTGTCGTTCGAGCGCAATCGGTCACCGGTGGGCGGGCCGACCTCCTAGGCATCCTAGTGACCTTCTCGGGAACGGTTGGCGCAGGTGTCGCGATCTTCGCGGTGATTTATGGCCTTCAGTTCAGACCGCTTCCGTTCGACCGCCCGTCGGGTCTCTATGTCGTCTGGCACTCGTATCCCGGGCTCGGGATCGAGAAGGAACGCGTGTCGCCGCCCAGTCTGGATCTGTACCGCAGCTTCGAAGGTGCGTTGGCCGACATTGCTGCCGTCACGCCAACGAGTGGTGTGAACCTGAGTTTGGATGCGAACACGCCGGCTGATCCTGTTACGCAGGTGTTCGTCGAGCCCGTCCTGTTTCGGCTCCTAGGTGTCGCCCCGGCATCGGGCCGACTGCTCGCCGACCAAGATGCAACGCCCGGTAACTCGTCGAGCGTTGCGGTCTTGAGCGCGGGGGCGTGGCGTCGTTACTTCGGGAGAGATATACCGAACGGTCAGCGTCTATTGCTGGACGGGACATCGGTTGAGATCGTCGGTGTCCTTCCGCAGACGTTCCAGCTTCTCGAGGGCGCGGATGTTTGGAGACCGCTGTACCTTCCTCCCCGACTACGCGACCCGAGTCAACTCGGGAACGACTACCTGACAGTATTCGGCCGCACGCGACCAAACGTGGGGCCAAGTGCCCTCTCAAGATCTCTCGACGAGATCTCGGCAGAAGTGCGCAACACCTATCCGCAAGTCTATCCGGCCAGCGAGGGGTGGCGGCTTCTGGCTGTGCCATTGCGACGGGAGATAGTGGGAGCGATTGGGGGAGTAGTTCCTCTGCTATGGGCAAGTCTGATCGCGTTGACCGTCATCGGCTTGGTCAACGTCATGAACTTGGTCTTGGTTCGGACGGTGTCCAAGCGGAGGGAGGTTGCTGTCAAAGTGGCACTCGGTTGCGGTTGGCCGAAACTTCTGGTCGATCACGTGGCGTGGATTCTATGCCTGTGCCTTGCCGGGGCCTGCATCGGCCTAGTCTTGGGGCACGGGTTGCTTCGGGTCACGCTGGAGACTGTATTGAGCAAGGGTCAACTCATGGTACCGCCATGGAGTCTCGTAAAGGTGGACCAGAGCGCAGTGGCTTTCGGTTTCTCCCTAACTTCCCTGTGCGTGCTGGTGTGCGGCTTGGCGGCTAGCTGCGCGGTATCGACCAAGAGGTTCCAGCGCTGGGATGGCAATGCGCACCGGATGACGATACCGAGAGGTGTCCTTGTGGCTTTGCGCGGGCTCGTAGCCGTCCAACTTGCCATGACGACGATCCTGCTGGTGTTATCGGCACTGCTGGGAGTGTCAGTCCACCGTATCAGCAACGCCGACCCGGGATTCGAAATGGGGGATGTGAGCACGTTCGACCTTGTGCTACCTAGAAGCCGTTACGCGAGCCGGGATTCGAGACGGGCTCTAAGGGCCGAATTCGTCGACCGTTTGCAAAGCACTCCTAGCGTGGAGTCGGCGGGCGTAGTTTCGGCGTTGCCATTTCTGCACGCTGGAGCACCCACACTCGTGAGCCTCTGGGGAGAAGAGGCTTCCGGGGGCTCTCGCCCCCTGCAGACCAGCTTCCTAGCGGCCAGCTCGGGTTATTTTCGAACCCTGCGCATTCCCTTGCTGAATGGGCGCATCTTCGACGCACGGGACCGGAGTGACACGCAGGCCGTTGTGGTGGTGGACCGAATGGCCGCCGAATTCTTCTGGCCGGACCGGGACCCGATTGGCGAGCGGCTGTCCTTCCCGTTTGAAGTCGGGGACGATGGCCAGCCTACTTGGCGCACAGTCGTCGGTGTGGTCGGACACGTAAAGACGCAGACGCTACAGGCTGACAGCGACTTCCAACTCTACGTACCGATGACTCAGGCGTCGCCCTTCCAGATCTCGTTCGTGGTGCGTCTTGCCCCGTTTGCTGAGGGCGCGGCCCGGATCATCCAGACCACGCTAGGCGATCTTGACTCGCAACTGCCCCTCCATGGATTGATGTCCATGGAAGAGGTCGTCCGCATCTCGTACGGCCCTCTAAGGGCGTCAGCTGTGGTTCTGATCGTCTTCTGCGCGACAGCAATCTTCCTTACAATGGCAGGTACGTATGGAATAGTGTCATATTTTGTCACACTGAGCAGAAAGGATCTTGGGGTACGAATCGCCCACGGGGCAAGTCGCACTCAGATTCTCGTACATGTCTTGAGACCAGTAGTGGGACTCTGTATCGCCAGCGCCATGATCGCACTGCCGTCGACGATGATTGCGGCTTCGTCCATCAGGTCATTTTTGTTCGACGTTAGTCCGCTGGATCCGGTGGTCTTGGGCGGAGCTGCCATCTTGACGAGTGCACTAGCACTCCTTGCGAGCGCGATGCCGGCGTTCGCCGCGACCACCATTCCCCCTGCGGAAGTCCTGAGGCGTTGATGGACGATCATATTCCCGTGCCTGCTACCGAGCGCTACCCAGCCGACTCGAAACAGCTAAAGATCTGCCTAGTCGGCAAGTACCCACCAATCCAAGGCGGCGTCAGCGCCACAACGTACTGGACTGCCCGGCGCCTGGCCCGACGCGGGCATCGGGTCTGGGTCGTGACCAACGCATCGGACGTGGGAGCAGAATATCGCATGCATCTCCGACCCGAGGACGCTGAGTGGATGGAGCCCCATTTCGCAAGCGGTGGTGCCGTTAGCGTGCATCACATCGCAGCGTACGATCAGCGCCGCATGGCCCATATTCCGCAAACCCAGGCCGCAGTTTCACGGATTGCTGCGGCCACTGCGAGAGTAATAGAAGAAAATGGATGCGACGTTTGTTTCGCATATTACACGGAGCCGTATGGAGTGGCATGCCACGTTGCTCATTTGTGGACCGGCATTCCATACGTGATCAGGCACGCCGGAAGCGATATAGACCGCCTAATGTTAATCCCTGAACTTTCTGAGACATATCAAAGAGTGTTTCGTTCGGCGGCCGCCGTCCTAACTAGGACGGACTTGGCTAGCCGATTTCTGCGAATGGGCGTCGAGAGTAGTCGAATTATCACTCGCATCGGATTCGAGATCCCGGATATCTTTGCTCCCAGTCAAAAACCTCTCGATTTCGCTTCCGTTCTTGCCGCTACAAATCGCGAAGCGTTCCAACATATACCGAAGGATCTAACCCGTCACGACCCGCCCGACCCATCGAATGTATCGATCGGGTTGTACGGCAAGGTTGGCGAGTCTAAAGGGTCATTTGACCTGATTCCTGTATTGAAGATTCTCAAGCAACAGGGCGTTGATTTTAACTTCTTTTGCATGGCCAACGGAACACAATTCCCCGATTTCGCAAGAGCACTCCGTGCGGCTGGTCTCAGCGACAGAACGTGGTTGTTGCCTTTTCTTCCTCATTGGCACGTACCCGCATTCATCGCGGCATGCGACGCCGTGTGCTTCTTGGAGCGAGATTTCCCGATCAGCATCCACGGCCCGATAATACCTCGGGAAGTCATGAGTTGCGGCCGATGCCTAGTTGTGTCGCGGGAAATTGAACGGAAGCAGCGGAATCTTCTCGACTTGCGTGACGGACACAACGTATTGGTGGTAGACGACCCTCGGAACCAAGAATCGCTGCTGCGAATTATTCGCTCCATCGCTACAGATGTCTCCCTCCCCACGAGAATCGGAGGGAATGCTGGCCAGCAATTCAAAAGTCAATTAAGCACAGACAACTCGGTCCAAGAGTTTGAGAATTTGCTCTTCGCGGCTATTGAAGACCGCATTCCAGAGGCCAATGATGTTGAGGAAAACTGGAGTACGGCGCCGGGTCAATACTGCACAATCCCACCGTCCATCCGATCACTACTTCCACTTAGTGATCGCCTGATTGCCTCGCAACGGAATCAATTGTGGAGCGATTTCGAAAGCGGAAATAGTTGTGCCAATGATCAAGGCGATGTCATAACCTCTATTTCCTTCGTACAGTACCTCAAAGATTATTTCATGGGGACGGAATTTGGAGCCACTGATGTGCCTGAGTACATAGTAAGTGTACTGTCACTTGAACACGCTGTTCTGGAATCGTCCGAACTCGTCCGAAAGGGCGAAGTTCTAGTTCGTGGACGCAAAATTGATAAAGCTGTAAATCTTGGGAGCACGGATGTGCTTGACAGAATTCAACCCCACAAGAGACTTGGATGTGCGCTATGCAACATGCAAATAGATTTATCAGAATTGCGTAGGATTATGCATCAGGGCGGCGAAATACCGCTTCGACTTCCTGCCGTACGACAATCGATCTTGGTTGTGCCATATTCTAATTACAAAGTAAGACTTTTTCGCATTTCACGTCAAGGAGGTGCTCTGCTAGAATTATGCGACGGTAGACTTTCAGTCGACGAGATCGTTGATCATTTCCAGCGCTCGACTGATTCGTCTAGGCGACGCATGGTTCGGCAGTCCATTCGAAATACCATTCGGGATCTGCTTCAGAAGGGTGTTTTGGTTGTCAGATGAATCTAGATACAGATACAGAGTCATTTTTGTCAGGGGAGGTCGTGCCAAAGTTTCGTACTGATCTCGACCATTCAAGCCTCGACGAAGGACAGAAGACGGTAGTAGTAAAGGATAGAACCAATGCCCGGTACTATTACATGCGCGAGGAAGAGCTGTCGCTATTACAGCTCTGCGACGGGCATCGTACAGTGTCAGAGATTCATGCGCAATTTATCGATCAGTCAGGAAGGTATATCGCGATTGACTCAGTCCGAGAGTTCTTGCGGCGTATTGAAAGTGCCGGACTCTTGCAGTCACATGGGCGTCATGGTGATGACAGGAACTCTGAGCACTCATTTCGGGTGCGGTCGAAGAGTGTGCTTTATTGGAGAATTAAAGCCGTCGATCCAGATCGGTTGCTTGGGCGTTTGGTTCCGATCACTAATAGCCTTTTTAGCCCATATTTTGGATTTCTGTGTGCATCCATCATAACGGTTGCGATCTCGATACTAATACGGCATCATGACGAGTTCTTAAGATCCCTACAAAGTGGAGGACTTGCCGTATTTCTTGTCACGCTACTGATATCGTTTGGCATTTGTGTTATTCATGAACTCTCTCACGGTCTGGCTTGTAAGCACTGGGGTGGAGAAGTGCACGAACTGGGATTCCTACTGATCTATTTCAATCCCGCCCTCTATTGCAATGTCACGGATGCGTGGCTATTCCCTCAAAGGCGACATCGAGTCTACACGATGGCGGCAGGCACTGCTTGCGACGCATTGATTGGGGCTTTCTTCGTGTTCTTGTGGTGGCTCACCATGGAATTCGAGTTCATACAGTCCGTTTTTGCGATGGTTGTGTTGATTATTGAGCTCAAGATTCTTGCCAATATTAATCCTCTAATCCGTCTCGACGGGTACTACATTCTGTCCGATATACTTGGTCTTCCGAATCTTCGGAAGCGCGCATTTCACTTTACGTGGTCTACAATTGCTCCTCGCGTGAAGGTGGACGCTAAGGACGCGCATCTTCCCGTGTCGACCAAGGTAACGCTGTTCTTGTACGCTATGCTCGCCGCGCCGTTCTCCGTATTGTTCGTGGTGTGGACACTTCACCGTATCGCTTGGGTGGTGGTGGGCTCGGCGGGTTTGATCGACTGGGCAGTAACGGCGATCCTCGCGGTAATTGTTTTCCGCTTACAGATCGTCAAGGCAGTGGGCGGGTTGAGGGCGTGGCTAAGTGGGAGGTCCCGCACACAGTGAGGTGCTGCCGGTGTATGCGTTAGTGTTTGACGGTCTGCCGCGGTTCGTCGAGAAGAAGAAGGGCCTGAGCCCCGACACAACACGTGTTTTCGGGGCAACGTTGTATGCCGACGAGGTGGTGCGTGCATTCTTGCGGTACGGCACAGCGGATTCCTATCGCTTCCTGGACCGAGGTGTTAATCGCGGCTTAGGGGCGTGGGTCGTATCGCCGGACGGGTCGAATACGGAGGTTCTTGGGCTGCACTCGGTCGGTCAGATCACGGACACTGCGGAGCTAGTCTTGTTCTCGTTTCGCGCAACGCCGCAGGACTTGGTTCCGGTGCGCAGGTACTTCCGGAGACCTTGGCCCATAGTTGGCGTTATTCACGCTATGAGCGATGTAGTGGCATCGGATCTAGCCTGGGAAAGCTTGGCGGACGAGCTTAAGCCGTTTGATGCGATCGTCTGCTCTTCGCAGGCCGGCCGCACCGTCCTTCACAAGCTGGCGACCCAAGCTCAAGAGTCGCTACGGGTGAGCGGCACGGCGCCGATGTCCCTCGATGTCCAAACGCCCGTTATTCCATTGGGCGTCGACTGCGATTCGTTTCGCGGTAGTCGCGGGGCAGCCCGTGCTCAGCTCGCGATCGGCCGCCAAACGCGGGTCGTACTCTGTTTCGGCCGCTTGACGCCACACGCGAAAGCCGATTTGGGGCCGCTCTTACTCGGCTGGGGCCGACTTGTGCAGGAGATCAGCGGCGGCGCACTATTGATCATCGCCGGGGATGACACGCGACACTCGATGGCCGGAGATTTAGAGCGATACGTCGGTCTTCTTGGTTGTTCCGATTCGGTACGTGTCATTCCAGATATCGATGCTCGTGCCAAGCGGGTCTTGTTCGCGGCGGCGGACGTTTTCGTTGCGCCTAGCGATCACGTTCAGGAGACGTTCGGCATAAGTGTGATTGAGGCTCTCGCCTCCGGCCTACCTGTCGTCGCAGCGGACTGGAGTGGGTTTCGCGAAATCGTCGATGATGGCGTGACCGGTTATCTGGTGCCAACGCAGTGGCTCAACTTGTCGGGCGGATTGGAACTTGTGGGGACCTGTTATGGATCCGAGTCTCGCAACACCGTGCTCGCCGGCATGACGATCATCGACTACGAAGTGTTGATGTGTCGCTTGCGTGATTTGCTGCTCGCCCCGAAGCTGCGCACGGAACTGGGCCGGAGGGCGCGGGAGACCGCACGCAGCCGGTTTGACTGGCGCGTGGTGATACCACGATACGAGGGTCTGTTTCGGGAGTTGCTCGCATCCCGCTCTAGACGACCTTGGGAGAGCCCTGCTACGCCCTTCACGTACGACGTGCAGGACGTGTTCTGCCACTATCCAACCGGAGTTCTGGCGGAGAGCGCGTCGCTCGAGGTTTCGGGCCTCGGTAGAGCATGGCTGGCGAGCCCATTTCCGCTGAGCACTCTTGACGATTTCCGTATCGAGGAGTCTGCGGTCGAAGACGCGTTGCGGCAAGTGCTCGCCGATGGGCGAGACGCCACCGTTAGAAGCGTGAGCGACCGCCTGCTTGCACAGTTTGGCGAAATCGTGGGCGGTTGGCTGGTGTCACGTCTCATAAAATATGGACTGTTACGGGTGACGAGTGGCGCGGGCAATGACAGCGCTGTGGTGGACAGTGGAGTCGCGTGAGCGCCTAGAAATCGAGGTGTGAAGACAGCGGCGCACCACTAAGGGCGTCTGCGGAGGGTGCCGTGCTGGGATGAAATCTGATCAGTTAGTCTGCGGGCTTCATGTGTCTTGTCGGTGTTGCTACTGCTAGCTTCGGGCGGCTGTGCTTGTGCGGACCGATGAGTTACGTGGCGGATGCATCAGGAGGATGAGATTGTGCCATATAGAACTGTTGTTGGGGGCCTTGGCCTCATTGTCGCGGCCGGTGCGATCCTCGCCCTCGAGTACCCAGCTACGAAGCGGGGGGACACCATTGATACCATGCATGGCGTAAGGGTTCCCGACCCTTACCGGTGGCTTGAGGATTTGGACCGCGATGACACGAAGGAGTGGGTTGACCAGCAGGATCGGCTTGCGCGGGAGTATTTGGGCGCCGGGGACTTGCGGAGCGCGATTCAAGTACGCCTAGCGGGCCTTTGGCGGCACGACCGGTACAGTGACTTCAGTCGGGCTGGCGCGAAGTATTTCTACCTCTTCCGGGGGAGTTCGGCGGATCAGTCCGCTCTTTTCTTCTCGGATTTGGTGACGGGACGGAGGCACGTCCTAGTGGACCCAACTTCCGACTTGGAGCCGGGTCAGTCACTGGGCTCGGTGTTTCCTAGCCCGGACGGCAGTGTCGTCGCATACCAGATTCGCTCTAGCGGCTCGGACCGGCGGGAGGTGGCGTTCGTGAGCGTTAACCCGCGCGAACCCCTTCCCGATACGCTGCGGGGGACTAGGCCAGATCCCATCGCTTGGACCGCCTTAGGCGACGGAGTCTATTATAACCGTTTCGTCTTGAAGGAGTCTGCGGCTGAAATGGGAATGGCGCAAGCAGGAGTTTTTCTCCATGTTTTGGGGACGCCTCCATCCCAAGATGTTCTGATCTACAGCGAACCGGATCGTCCCGAGTTAACTTACTCCGCACTGGAGAGTGCTGACGGACGATTTTTGATCCTGAACATACGAAAGGGAGCGGACCGGCGAAACCAGCTAATTCTGCGCAGACTGCAACACGAACGTCTCGATGAACTTGTGCTCGGCGATCAGTTCCAGCACGAGTTTGAATTCGTAGGCAACGAGCAAGACACCGTCTTCGTTCGCACTAACCAAGGTGCTGTGCGTGGGCGATTGATTGGGATGGAATTAGATGATTCAAGTCCCAGCAGCTGGACCACCATTGTTCCCGAATCGGATGATGTCTTGGTAGCTGCTACCTATGTCGATGGACTTCTGGTACTGTCCTATCTCAGGGACTCGCACACTGTGGTCAGGCTCATGAGTATTCGAGGGACGGAACGAGTTGAAGTCGCGCTTCCGGCACTCGGGCGGGCGTTTGGGTTTCGCAGGGATTCGTCCGCAACGTCGGTCTTGTACACCTTCACCAGCTTTACGCAGCCCCATACCGTTTACGAGTTGGATTTGGAAACCGCGAGGAGCACTGCCGTTGCAGTGCAGGGAATCGATGCCGACTTCGATCAGATTGCAACTCACTTGGAATTCTATCCCGGCTCCGACGGGCAAATGATACCGATCTACATCAGCCACCGCCGTGACGGTGACCGCTCGCGGGAACAACCCACCCAGCTACGGGTCTATGGAGGTTTCGGGATTCCGGTAACCCCTTCGTTTTCCGTCCCAGATCTGTTGTGGATGGAGATGGGAGGGCTCCTCGCGATGCCAGGCGTTCGGGGTGGCGGCGAGTACGGGAGGGATTGGCATCACGCTGCCACGAAGACTCGGAAACAGGTAACGTTTAGCGACACGATCCGGGCAGCGGAGTGGTTGATCGAACAGGGCTATACGTCGTCGTCGAAACTGGCCGTCACCGGGGCGAGCAACGGAGCTTTGGTGGCGGCCGTTTGCATATTGCAGCGTCCAAGGCTATTTAGGGCGGCGGTTCTGCGAAACGGCGTCTTGGACATGTTACGGTTTCCCCGTTTTACAATTGGCTGGGCATGGACGCCGGAATTCGGCTCCCCCGATGTTGCCGACGAGTTTCAGGCTCTAGTCTCCTACTCTCCGGTTCACAATGCCAAACCGAACGTTGAGTATCCCAGCGTCCTTGTGACGGCCGGGCTTCACGACGACCGCGTCGTCCCTCTGCATAGCTTCAAGTTCGCGGCGGCATTGCAATTCGCGCAAGAATCCCCGAATCCGGTTATCTTGCGGGTGCGGCGCCAAGGCGGCCATCTCGGCAGCGGCGGGCTGCAGTCGCTGATCGATAAGGAAACGGACGTCCTCGTCTTCTTGGCACGCGAACTCGGAGTGCAACCGCCGTAGTGCGTATTCCTCCGCTGAGCTTTGCGCGGAAGGCTGGCCCCGCATCAAACCAATTGAGTTCGGAAGCGTTGGTTTGTAGCCATCTCACAGAAACAGGTTCGTGGATAGAATTCCTGCAACTACTCACCCATTTTTGACTATGTGTCTTGTCGCCTGAGATCACGCGCAGCAACGCTTGCGCTTGTTGGGGGCGGCTAGGTTTCGAACGGTTGTTCGTGGCGGGTGCGCCGGTTCGGGAATCCGGGGTCTAGTTGACCCACCCCTTGGCCGAAGACATTTCTCCAGCGGCCGATTCCAACGTGCCGCCCAGTGAATTCAATGCGACATTTCTCCTCGCGCGGCTTCCTCCAGAATCGCTACACAGGAATCGTGATCCCGACTGCGCGCAAGCTGGAGCGCTGTCTCCCCTTCGTTCGTCAAGGCGTCGTGAGCTGCTCCAGCCCCCAGCAGTGCCCGCACGACTCCGGCGTGACCCTTGGCGGCAGCCGCATGGAGCGCAGACCAAAGGACTCCGCGCTCTCGATCAATATCCGCGGAAACAGCATTGGGGTCGGCCCCCGCCTCCAGCAGTGCCCGGACGCCAGCCAGCCAGCCTTCCGTTGCCGAGGCGAACAAAGCGGTCCGCCTGATCTCCCTGGCGCCCTCGATCATCACCTCGAGCACCTCGGTGTCCGCACCCGTTCTCAACAGGAGTTGGACGATGCCAAGGTGCTGCCGGGATACGGCGATATGAAGTGCCGTGCCAGCCATTTTGCACTTGCCCTTCACTCCGTCCGAACTGACACTTGGCTCCGCCCCCGCATCAAGGAGTATTCGCACGATCTCAGGGTTCCCTTCGTCCACAGCCGTGTGCAAAGCGGCCGCGACGACTTGACTGTCTCCGTCTTTCGCGGTGACAACGGCGTCGGGGTCGGCTCCGGACCGAAGCAGATCCCGCACGACTGCGGGATCACCGTCCTTGATGGCGGCATGCAACGTGACGTCAAGATCCGCCTCAAGCAGTTGCCGAAGCGGATTCTCTTCGTCCCGGCCCATGACGTGATCGGCGACTCTCCGTCGACCCAGCGCGGTTCGTCTTCTTGGCAACTCGCTCTCTTTCATTCGAACCGAGGATGGAATGGTAGCATCCCAGCCCAAATAGGCGTCGTCCATCCCGACCGGACTCACGAGATCAGCGCATTCAGCAACGAGCCGCCGACCGACGGGTCAAGCCATGATTCCCGAGTGAAAGGAGGCGTGGTGTGCTGGCCTCGGCTTCCTGTGCCCGGGTTGCGATTCCAATTCAGGAGCCGCCGTAGAGTCTGGAACATTGCTAGGGCGACGCAACTAACTCACAGAAGCCTCCCCATCCACACCACCTGACCCAGCACCCTAGCTTCCCGTGGCCACGCCAAGGTCTCACACTTGGGGTTGTCGCCGACAAGCAACCAATCCTCGTCGGAGTAGACTGCCCGCCTGACATACAAGTCGTCCCCAAGATTCACGGCGAAAATGCTGCTCCCTTGGCGGATCGTTCGCCGATGGTCCACCAAGACCCATGCCCCCACTTGAATCGTCGGCTCCATCAAGTCGTCCAGAACCTCGATTGCGCTGCAGTTGTCGGGACTGATCCGGTGTGTCTCCATCCACTCACGGCGAAACGCGAGATGCCCTATCGGAGGCGCGGACGCGAGATCCGTTCTCCGTCCCTCGCTGTCAGCAACCTCTCGTAACGGCACCCGCTGCAGTGTGGAAGTGTTCGAGGGGGATCGATCATCTGCCGGTGTGGGGTCTTCGGTAAGGCCCGCAAGATAGTCGATCGAGACGTCCAGCGCTCGGGCTGCTTTCACCAAGCCATCGAAGTGAAGTGTCGAGCGGCCAGCCTCGACATGGGAGATCATCGACCCGTCGTATCGATCCCCCATCGCAGAGGCGAGACGCCCTTGGGACCATCCGTTTCGCTTTCGCGACTGGGCTAAGCGATCCCCGAGCATGTTCTTGAGTGTAGCAACGCGTCGCAACTGAAACTTTGAATAGAATTCATCATCATGCTGGCCCTGCGATCGCCACGACTGACACCGACATGCTTGGTGGTCGAAGTCTCGCTGCCTGCTGTCGCTGTGGCTTCGGCGGATGTGCCGTTGAGGCGCTGAGACTCCGAGCTACTGCTCAGTCAAGTCGGGGACTGGTCGCTCTTCAGCGCACGGCATTTGCTTAGACTTACGCAGGATCAACAGACGTTAAGGGGCTACTCGCCCAGCCAAGCCACCCCACAGCACAGCTTTGAGAAGCGCGTGTGTCATCGGTAGCATCTTGTGCATGGCGGGCATGCAATACCAATCTACCCCGTGCTCGGCTGCGGGATTGAGGCAAAGAAAATAGGAAAAAACCCCGGAAACATGTAACCTAACGGCAAGAACTTGAATCTAATTCAATAGTGAACGAGCGAATCAGGATCTGGAATCAGTCACGCGCGACCGATATCGGTGTCGTATCGGATTGCGCAGTGTCCATTTGGCAGCGCGACTCGGCGGGGACTCGGCTTGCGCATCGAGATTCTTGGTGTCGCCTCGGGATAGATGAACTCACCCGGTCTCAGCCAGGAAAGAGTTCGGCGGTCCATTCCCTTGAGTGCAATCGAATTCAGATCGAGGCGGGTTTGACCGTGTTCGGTTCACGTAAGAGACACCGCGTTTCACACGGTGTGCCTTGGGAGGTTGCCGCACGATGACTACCGTGGCCAGCCTGACGACCGAAGCCGAAGCTGCAAGCGTGCTGGGGATCTCCGAGCACTCGTTGCGACGGCTCCGGTTGGCCGGTCAGGGGCCACCTTGCGCGAAGATCGGCCGCTTCCCGCGCTATCACCTTGGACTATTGGAGGAATGGATCATTGCCAAGAGCAAACAAGCAAGTCAACAAGATGAAGGGAGCTCCGGGCATAGACGCCAAGGACGGTCGCTGGAGATACCGGTTTCAGGTCCACGGCCAGCCACGCGTAGTGGTCGTGACTGGACTCGAAGCTACAAGAGAAAACCTCGGAGCCGCCAGGAAGCTAAGAGACGCGCATAGGCTCCGTGTGCAGTTGGGCGAGCCCGAGCCGATCAAGCATGTTGCGTTCGCGAAGGCTGTCGAGCACTACCTCGCTCACAAGGAAGCAAAGCACCGTGACAAGCCCGCTACGGCGAGGCGTATTGCTACGTCGCTCACGAGCTGGATGGAATTCATGGGCCAGCGGGCCATCTCTACCTGGAAGCGCGCAGACGTGCTCGATTACTTGACTTGGAGACGCCAGACGGGACGGCTCGAAGTCACTCTCCGGAAGGACTTTCTTGCCGGCCGTCAATGCGCACGGTTCGCGCTGGACCACCGATGGCTCGAAGAGGATCCGTTCGTTGGCATCGACGTTCCCAGCGACCGTGACTCGAGGAACGAACTGGTGTTAACGCATGAAGAGGCATCCGAATACCTCGAGCAGGCCGACAGGCATCACTCGCTTGGGGATGTTGCCCGCCTCATGCTCAATCTGGGCCTCAGGCCGGATTCCGAGGCCTTGCAGATCCGTGTTGAGGACGTTGACCTCGATCAAGGGCTGCTCCATATCAGGAACTCCAAGACGAGGGCCGGGAAGCGAACGCTGCGACTCACCGGAGAATCCAAGCGGATTCTGGCCGAGCGCATCACCAATGCTCGCGGACCGTGGGTGTTTTCGAGACGGGCCGATAACGAAAGCGCGAGAGCCGGCGATCCTGACCTGCCGTTGACATATTCCGGTCTCATTGGAGTGCACGAGCGTGTTCTAAGGGCGGTTGATGGTGCTGTCCCTCCCTTCAGCCTGTATTCACTAAGGCACACATTCGCGACTTGGTTTTATGACGCGACCAAGGATTTGGTCGCTCTGAAGGAAGTTCTGGGGCACTCGGACCTGCGGACCGTTCTTCGGTATGTCAACGACAGGCAGCCTCGCATGGACAGGGCAATGGAGCGCTTCGACAAAGTGATCTGGGCTTCTTCAGGAACGAGCGAGTGACACCAAAGGAGGACGAGTGATGGCCGTACCAAGAATGACTAATTCCGAGTTGCTGTTTTCGGTTGCCGGGGTGGCCCGGATGGTGAATGTGCCGAAGGAAACTGTGCGAGATGCGATCAGGCACAAGCGGCTGCGAGTTGAAACGATCCTGATCGGCGACCGAGTCGGGATCTCGATTCCGCTCTCAGCGGTGGCGGAGTTCTGGAACCTGCCGAGAGATAAGGTTCGAACCATCGAGGCTGAGGCAATGCAGAGCGCTCCGACTAGCCCAGCGTTGGTCCTGACACCGATCATTTCGCGGGGAAGGGCCTCGGGCAAGCAATCTGCTAGGGACCCCGCCTGAACCTTGAACCGAACGCTGGGCCGCTGAATACGAATCGCGGTGGCTCGGGACCCAGTGTCCGGGGTGACCGTGCACGAACCCTAGTCGCCAAAGATCCGCGGGACTATCGTTGAGAACTTTGGCTAGTATCAGAGTTCGTCACATCGGTGGGTGGAGACAGGAGCTTGTGCGAGACGTAACTGCCTGTCAAACATTGGGTTAGAGCTAGGCATCACCTAGAATTCGAGCCCGAGACCCCCAGATTTCTTTCCATGAAACTTGTCACATTTCCCCTAGCTCGGGCTGCCAGCATCGTTCCGACAATCCATCCTTTTCGGGAACAACGTACCTCTGACTGGACTGGTTGGTGAGCGCCTGAAGTCGTCGCCGCACCGGTGTTTCTTGGGCCAACTGAGCACCGGATTGGACGCTTGCACCGGCAGGGACTGCATCCACACGGCCTGCCTGCCATGCAACCTGACCTCTTCTCGAGTCGCCGTGCCGAACAGGTTGCTAGCTGCTGCCCCCCGTAGCCCAGAAAGCCCGAGTCTCAGCGCGATTCATTGACATCGCTAATCAACAATGTATCGAAGCCTAATCCGAACCTCCAAGAGCTGAACTCGGCGACTCTTTCTGGTTTCAGGACCTGACAGTCGATCACATCGTGACTAGGCCCAGAGGTGGAATAGACCACCTTGAAGACCTACAACGGCGTTACAGCCACTACAACTCCTCTACGGGAACGATAGTTCAGGCTCGATTCCTTGAAAGACCAGTCCAGCAATAAACACAATCGAGATGCAAGAATTGCTACTAATTCCCTAATCCATCTAGAATTTGCTCTAGTTCGTCTCTTTTGTACGCGTAGGCAAACCGGTGTGCGTGGTCAGCGAGCATCCTGTTGAACATCAAGACTCCATTCTCGTCGGTAGTGTTATACGAAAGGCGATCAACCGGCGGTTCCTCGATGTCGGTCCTGTCAGGCTTGTCAGTCACAATTAAAATGGTAGGTGTGAGAGCGAGAAGGTGTAGCCGTTCCATGAAGGACGGGCCAAAGATCCCTCTTCTAGGGGGCATCCATTCCGCAACTGGGTTGTCAGATGTTATGAAGTGGTAGGGGGGCTTCAAGAGGATGATCTGCCACTTCTTCCCCAATAGGCAATTGTGAAACCCATGGATCTGCTCCTGCCCCATGAATTTCAGATGTTGATAGTTGTTGAAGCGAATGCTGTAGTTGTCGGACTGGAGGAAGTGTTTCATCTTCTCTATCTGTTCATCTGACATGTCGTGTCCTTTGTCTGTGTCACGGATGAAGTCTTGAAACCCCGGAAGGCTGACTACCTTTTTGAACATCTGCTTCATTAAATCCCCCAGCATCTGCTGCATCCTTTCTCGAAAGAAAGCAGTCCGGAGCCATTGGATGCTCATAAAATACGCGAGCGTGTCTAAGTCGCTGTTGGTTAGCTGTAGATTGATTGCCCGTTCGATGATTTGTGGTAGAGCCTTCGCAATCACATTCTCGATGCGGCCAAACATATCTTCAAATGCTTGGCTGACATCATCCTGAATACCAGTATCGACGGCGTAGAAGAACTCTTTATAGCAGACTGACGTATAGCTGCGGGGTTTTCCGATTCGTTCCGCCTTTATATCGAGGACTTCAATCTTACCCTCGCTTGCAAATTTCTTGAGATAAAACTCCGGAACGAAGTGTTGATTCCTAGTGATCTGTTTCACGGAGATATCTGCTCCTCTCACTGTTGATGATATCAAAGATCCTCACTGCTAATTGAGAACGATCGGAGTAACCCCTCAGGCCACTGTTAGCAGCCTGTGGCTTTAGTAGCTTTGCCGACCACGTCGGTCGGTGGCCTTGCTTGGTGGTCCTTCGACGGCCTATGCGAGTTTTTCGGCAAATTCCAGCCTTTCTCCCCGTCTGAGGCCCAAGAGGCCCCTGTACATGCCCAGCAGGCCGCTCCAGGCATCCCGGAATGGCAAACAAACGGTGAAGCCAAGGTTGGCCGTTGGCTGGCAGTCCTGCCGCTGCAGTGTGCAGGGCGTGCCGGCCCCGTTGACCGACGTTATCAGCACCCCCAGATTGAACCCGCAGGCATGCACCAGCAGCCGCTTGCGAATGTTCGCCCGCCCCCGCAAGTACAGCCTTCGCATCCCGTCTGTCCCGTACATGTGGGCCATCGACCGCTCCCTTCTCCGTCCGCAGCTCTTGTAGGCGCTTGCCTGCCGTGCTCGTCACGCGCTCCCGGTTCCCCTCCACCCGTTTCGCTTCAAGACTCTTTTCTTAAGGACATGGAGCTGCGATTTCTGGCTCCCACGGATGGACTTCTCTCGACAGCGGTTCGCGGTGCCGGATCTTGAACTTGCTCATCTTCCGTTTCACGCCGCGCGGCTTGGCTTGGCCGGGATTGGACTCGGCCCGCTCCTCGAGGATCTCCTCCAAGACCGCCCGTTCAAGCGCCCGCTGGCGGCGCGCAGGGGGGAGCGCCGGGATTCTGGATCCGGCGGCGCACGACTTGTACGGCATGTAGAAACGAGAGTCGGTCAGGGTCTTGGTCGGCCTGCCGGGGAACCTCGTGCGGGAAGCGCTGCACTGCGTAGTGGGCCAGCATCAGGCCCTCGATCTCCTGGCGCACCAGTTCGGGCTTCTTGCCGCGAAGGAGCGGAGGCCGCCCCAGCAGGTGCGTCTTGATCTCGTCGTAGGCCGTCTCGATCTCCCAGCGTTCGTGATACAGCGCAGCCAACTCGGCGGCCGGGGCAGCCCGCGGGTCGCGCAGAGTCGTCAGCAGCCGGTACAGTTCCCCGTCCGCCTCCCTGAGCATGTATTCGACGACCCGCGCCGGCGCACCGGCGAACTAGCTGGGGAACGAGCCGTCGGCCAAGACCTGGCTCGGCGGCAACTGCGTGTCCGCACGGACGCGCCACAGCAGGTCGGCCCCGCTGCGCACCGCCGACAACCACAGGTCGGCCCAGAGGTAGCCCCGGTCGGCCAGCAGCATCCCCGGCGGCAAGTGCCGGTGCAGGCGCTCGGCCTCTGCTTGCGTTCCGACTCCCGGTACGGGCCGTGCTCCCACGCGAAGGCTGCCCGCCTGCCCAGTTCCAGCAGCGCCGTCACGCGCGCCTTTGGGAAGCCCGCCTGCCCGCGCCTCGCGCCTGGCAGCCCGAACTCCTCCCGGTTGCGTTCCTCGTCCGGCAGGTCCAGCGTCGTGCCGTCGTAGGCCACAGCCTGCTAGGGGCGGTCCAGTATGTTCATTGACCGTGTCGGCAGGGTGGCCGGCGAGCGCGATCTGGATGGCGACGAGAGGGTTAAGCACTACCTCCCCGCACACAGCACCTAAACCGACTGCCGCCGGACCAAATCGACGAACTTCCGGGGTTGGACGATGCGCTCGACAGATTCGAGGCCGTGTTCAGACGGTTGAAGGGGCTGATCTGGGCACCCAGCGATCGTGGGACCCGCCAGCATGGGCGTTCCGCACGCTAGTGCGCTCGGGGAGTTGCTGGTAGCAAGCGCCAGTTCCTTGAGTGTCTCATCGCAAATGACGCGACACTCACCTTCTTCAAAGGAGCGCACCGTTAGTGTCGCCCGCATCAACGTGGACTTGTCTCTTGATCCCAGCGTATCGGCGTGGCACGGAGGTGAATAGCACGCCTGCATGTGTCTCCTCACGCACGTCGCTATGTGGCCGCACCGGGCAGGATTCGTTTGCTACGCCGGACCATATTCGGACCATTTTTTCCGTTTTCAGTGCTCGCGAATGGCCTCGAATGCTCGTGAATGCTCCCGAACGCTGAGACTTCTGAATGTGGCTTGGCTCACATAAGTCATTGAAAACACAGGGAACTACTGCCTACCCAAGGGGTTAGAGCCTGGAGGCGCGGGTGGGAATCGAACCCACGAATAAAGGTTTTGCAGACCTCTGCCTTACCACTTGGCTACCGCGCCGAAACCTCGGCTTGCCTGAAGCCTTCCCGAGCATGGAGCGGGAGACGGGACTCGAACCCGCGACATCGACCTTGGCAAGGTCGCACTCTACCAACTGAGTTACTCCCGCTTCTAAGACCTAACTGTAGGGAATTATGTACGAAAGTGGTGAAACACCATCGCACACGGTTCTGGCACAACGCACGGCGCAACCGCCCACGTTAGCGTGCTGCCGGGAACGGTCTTGACCGCATTTCCCGCCCGACATTCACCGTTTGGCTTCATGACTACAGGATAACATCCCTAGCGCCACTTTCGTACATAATTCCCTAGCTTTACACCATGCTCCCGAAGGGGAGCAAGCCTGATGGCTATGCACCCCTGGACGCTTGGTTTCCTTGCTCCGCCCCTATAATTGACGGTTGAGGCGGATGCGGGAGCCTCGCCCGCTGCTGCCGCGCGACTGCGATGCCGACCGTACCTGTACCCATGCGCACGCGCTTTCGCCGCAGGATGCTTGGCCTCCATCGCGGTCTTCGCGAGGCCCGCATGATCGCCAAGGCGCTGGTCGATACCGACCATCCGGTCTTGGCCCACATGATTCCGACCCGGCGTTGCAACATTGCCTGCGCCTATTGCAACGAGTACGACCACGTTTCCTCACCCGTTGCTTTCGAAGTCTTGGTTGAACGCGCCGACGCCTTGGCCGATCTCGGCGTCAGCTGCATCACGATGAGCGGTGGCGAGCCCATGCTGCACCCGCAATTGGATGACTTGATTCGCCACATCCGCTCCCGCGGCATGCTCGCCGGCCTGATCACGAACGGCTACTTGCTCGGGCCGTCGCGCATTCAGCAGCTCAACGATGCCGGCTTGGAGTACCTCCAGATCAGCATCGACAACGTCGAGCCCGACCAGACCTCGATGAAGAGTCTGCGCGTCCTCGACCGCAAACTGGAAATGCTGGCGGAGCACGCTGACTTCGACGTCAACATCAACTCTGTTGTCGGATCCGGCATCCCCAACCCAGGCGACGCATACACCGTTGCCAAGCGTGCTACGGCACTGGGCTTCACCAGCACTGTCGGCGTAATCCACGACGGAGATGGCCAGCTCAAGCCGCTGGGCAAGGTGGAAAGACGCGTCTACGAGCGTGTCAAGGCCCTTTCCAAGCGTGGCTACAGCCGCCTAACGTACTTCCAAGACAACCTAGTCCACGGCAACGTCAACAAGTGGAGCTGCCGGGCCGGAGCCCGCTACCTCTACATTTGTGAGGACGGGCTGGTGCATTACTGCTCCCAGCAGCGCGGCGTCCCCGGAATTCCGCTCGCCGATTACACCGTCGAAGACATCCGCACTGCCTACCGCACCCCGAAGGCGTGCGCCCCAGCCTGCACGATATCCTGCGTGCACAAGGCGTCGGCCGTCGACTTCTTCCGCCACCCGCACCGCAAGCAGCCTGGCTCCGTCCCGGCCAGTGCGGAGCTGAACTAAAACCGCTGCTTCGCCCGCCTCACTCCTGGGCGAGCCAGCCGCAAGCCTCGCCCTCGGGGCAGAGCAACACCCGCCCCTCCGGGACGCCATGCTTGCGCGCCCATTTGGCGCCATTCACAAACAGCGCGGTCGACCAGGCCTCCGTGTCGATCGCGTTCGGCCCAATCACGGACACCGCGGTCATGCCCAGCGCGGGCTGCCCCGTGCGCGGGTCGAGGATATGGCCATAGCGCGTGCCGTCCTTGTCGAAGAACTTCTCGTAGGAGCCGGAGGTCGACAGACTCTCATTCTTCAGTGTCACGGTCATGAATTCGCTGTCGTTGGCGTCGGCTCCCCGTACGTCCAGATTCCAGCCATCGGCGTTGTCGGGCGGCGCTCCTAGCGCATAGATGCTGCTCGCGCCTGAGCTGACTAGCGCGGTCTCGACTCCATACTCTCGTAGAGCCGCGATCGCACGGTCCACTGCATAGCCTTTACCGATACCTCCCGGGTCCAGCTGCAAGCCCGACCGCGTAAACCGTACTGTCCCCTTCGCCTGGTCCACCAGCAGGTGCTGATACCCGGTGTGCCTCCTCGCCCACCACAGAGTCCAGGGGCGGGGCATCTTGCCCTCGCCTCCATAGAACCCCCAAGCCTTGACTAGGGCCCCGACGGTGATGTCGAAGGCACCCTCGCTTGCACGGGAGTAGCTCAGGCAGCGGTCCAGCAGTGCTGCCAGTTCCTCCGACACCTGTACTTCGCCACGACTGGCCTCTCGGTTAACCCTGCTCAATTCGCTGTCCTGCTTGTAGTTGCTCAGCAGGGCATCCACTCGCCTAACTTCGTCAAAGGCGGCGGTGACTGCTCCGGCGGCGACTTTCTTGGTAGGGGCGTAGCAGGCTATCCGGAACTCGCTTCCCATGATTGCTGCTGAGGATTCGAGTCGTTCTAGGGCTGAAACCTCAGCGGTCCCGGCTGCTTGCAGGGCGATGGCTGCGAACAGTACCCCAAGCCCCTTCTTGCTTTCGTCGCGAATGCCCTTGAGCAGCGTCTCAATGCGACTGGTGTGCTGCTCGGCCAGATCGTACGAGAAACGCAGTTCCGGCACGTGGCGCATGCGCAAGCTGCGGCCCAGCGACTTGCGAATGAACGGGGTCGCGCGCTCGAGGGCTTCCAACGGTTCACGGCCCGGCTCTTCGCCGTCCTTGGGGTCCCAGAACGCCACCAAGACGTGTGCGTTTCGCTTGTCTTGCGAAAGCTCGACCTTGCTCACTCGGATGGCTACTACCGCCGGATCGCGCACCTCTTGCGAAACGATCCTGCTGAGCTCTCGCGTCAGCGTGCCCACCGCTCGATCGTGGATGTGAGAGGCCATCTCTGGTGCCCATCATGGCATAGCAGCATTTGTCCAGTTGCGCCACTTCCCGTGGCGGCTACATCGCCCGCTGGCGTGACTGTGTAATTCTGAAAGTCAGGGTAGGGGACCCGGTATGCGGACCGACGCAGACAACGTATTGGCCCTTGCCATCGAGGTGGAGGGCGATGGTGCGGCACTACGCCTCATAGCCGAGGCAGTGGCCGCCTTGGACGCGCGCATCACATGGATCTCCATCCTCGATGCCCAAGCGCCCGTCGAGACCATCGCGATCGAAATCGCGACTTCGCGGCCGGCGGCCGACATTGTCGATGCTCTGGCCGTGCTGGGCGGGGTGCGTTCGGTTGAAACCAATCACACCCACCATCACGTCTTTGGCAAGCGCATCGTGATCATCGGCGGCGGCTCGCAAGTGGGCCAGGTAGTCGCGGGTGCCGTATCCGAAGCGGACCGCCACAATTTGCGCGGCGAGCGCATCTCCGTGGACACGATTCCCTTGGTCGGCGAGCGCCAGATCGCCGAGGCGGTGCTGGCGACCGCCCGCCTGCCGCGGGTCGAGGCAGTCGTGCTGGCGGGTGCCCTGATGGGCGGGGAGATCGAGCGCTCCGTACGCGCCGTTCAGGCCAAGGGTCTGTTGGTCATCTCGCTGAACATGGCAGGCTCGGTTCCTGACGCCGCCGATCTGGTCGTTACCGACCCCGTCCAAGCGGGCGTGATGGCCGTCATGGCCGTGGCCCACACCGCCGAGTTCGACGTGAGGCGCCTCGGATCGCGGCGCTTCTAGCGCGACATTGCGGCAAGGCCGCTAACCTGCGGCTTGCTAAACTCTCCGTTTTCCAATGACCAACCGATCCATCGTGCTCGCCGCACGGCCCGTGGGCGTGCCGAAACCGTCTGACTTCCGCCTTGAAGAGGCGCCTGTCTCCAGTCCCGGCGCGGGCGAGTGCTTGGTCAAGGTCCACTACATGTCTGTCGACCCTTACATGCGCGGGCGCATCAGCGGTCGCAAGTCGTATGCCGCTCCCGTGGAGATCGGGCAGGTAATGGTCGGCGCATCCGTGGGCCAGGTGATCGAGTCGAACAGCGACCAGATCGCTGCGGGTGAGTACGTAACGGGACCCCTCGGCTGGCGAGAATACGCCACTGCGTCGGCGGAACATCTACGCGTCGTTGACGCCAACGCGGCACCGCTTTCTGCGTATCTGGGAGTGCTAGGCATGCCTGGATTGACCGCCTACTACGGACTGCTCAAGGTCGCCGGCGTGAAGTCCGGCGAGACAGTGTGTGTGTCCGGCGCCGCCGGCGCGGTGGGCTCGGCGGTTGGGCAGATCGCCCGCATCCATGGTTGCCGCGCGGTCGGGATCGCCGGTGGACCGGAGAAGTGCTCCTTGGTGACCGGGGAATTCGGATTCGACGCTGCCGTCGACTACAAGAGCGATGGCTTCTTCAACGCTCTTCGCGCGGCGACTCCCGACGGCGTTGACGTCTACTTCGACAACGTGGGCGGACCCGTCACCGATGCGGTCTTCCAGCAGTTGAACGTCAGGTCCCGGGTGGCGATCTGCGGCCAGATCTCCCAGTACAACGCCGTCGACGCTCCGGTCGGGCCGCGTCTGCTGTGGCACTTCATCACCAAGCGGATCCGCGCGGAGGGCTTTTTGGTGTTCGATTTCCGGGAGCACGACGACGAATCGCTGGCCGAGATGGCTGGGTGGGTAGCGGACGGCAAGCTCAAGTACCGGGAAACTGTCGCCGAGGGCATCGAGAATGCAGCAGATGCGTTCATCGGCATGCTCGGCGGCGCTAACATTGGAAAGCAAGTCGTCAAACTCGCTGGCGACTGATCTACCTGTTTGTCTTTAAGGAGAACCTCATGACCAAGATCCTCGCGGCACTGCTGCCGCTCCTGCTGCTCGCTCCGCTCGCGGCTATCGCCGAAGAAGGCGAGGGCGAGCGCGTTTTCGAGATGCGCATCTACACCGCTGCGGAGGGCAAGCTGCCCGACCTGATGGCGCGCTTCCGGGATCACACCAACTACCTGTTCGTCAAGCACGGCATGGACCTGATCGGCTACTGGACGCCCACCGAGGGTGACGAGAAGGGCAACACTCTGGTCTACATCCTCGCGCACGACAGCCGCGAAGCGGCCAAGAAGTCGTGGGCAGCCTTTGTTGCGGATCCAGCTTGGAAAGCCGCCGCTGCGGAGTCGCGCAAGGACGGCAGGCTGGTTGCCGGAATCGAGAACCAGTGGCTCAAGGCCACGGATTTCTCGCCGCTGCGTTGAGCCGTCGGTAGCCGTAGCCCGGAATACCCAACATGGAGACTGGCGCGGAGTTCCTGCGCGTTGCGCGCAAGGAACTTCGCCAAAGCTCTGAGCGCGTGTGCGACTGTCTCGGCAGATTGTCTGCCGAGCAGATCTGGCACCGCGATCACGCGATCGAGAATTCGATCGGCAACCTAGTCCTGCATCTGTCCGGCAACGTGCGCCAGTGGATCCTAGCCGGCGTGGGCGGGCAGCCTGATAACCGCGACCGGGATTGGGAGTTTGCGACACGCGAGGCGCTCCCGGCGGAAGTGCTGGCCGAGCGGCTCAGCGGCACGGTGGCCGAGGCAGACGCCTTGTTGGCGGACCTGCCGCCCGATTCCCTCATGGAGACGCGCAGCATCCAGGTCTATGACGTGACCGTGCTGCACGCGATCACTCACGTGCTGACGCACTTCGCGGGGCATGTCGGACAGATCATCTGGGCGACCAAGCACGTCACGGGCAAAGACCTTGGATACTACGGCTACCTCAAACAAGGATCTGCTCCCTCCGGATCGCAACCTTGATCCACCTGTGCACGCTCGGCATTGAGTGCCACAGTCGGAGTATTCGGCGTGGAACAAGCGTCCATATTCGGGCTTTTCCATCCAACCGGTTGATTGATCGAAACTATGTCGGTCGCAAGAACTGATAGCTCGCAGGCTGCGGTGCTCTGGGGGCGTTGCACCCTCCAACCTGTCGTGGTGCAGACACCACATCGCGATGGTCGACTGGATCTCATGTGTCCCGATCCCGCCGAAGCATGCAAGTGCAGTCTGAAACGCACAAGTTGGCAACAGATTTGTTGACAACAGATTCGTTGAACTTAGTCGGCCTAGAGCTACGAACTCTGCGATCCTCGGCGTCTCCGCCATATGTTCTAATCGCAAGCCATAAGCTATTTGCCTCCAACAGTTTACTGAAAAAATCCTGCTGTCAAAAGAGTGCCTCGTTATTGACAGGCGTGGCTAATAGTGGCTACGATGTACACGATGGTTGCGATGGGTATTGCAATCATTACGGTGAAGAAGGAGATAGCAATGATTCACAGTGCGATCCGAGCTTCAAGCTTTTGGGACACAACTGACTGGTGATGCAGCTTCAGGAAAAACCCAAGGAGGGATCATGCGACGGATGGCAAGAATGTTCAGGACCGCATTTCGATCGCCGGTGAGCGATCCGGAGATTCGAGATCACGAACAAGCGAAGCGAGAAATCGCAAGGGACGTCGTGAGTAAGACGGCGACCGGCAATGTGAATCTGCAACAGGGTCGATACCTCACCGAAGAGGATATGGACCGGAACCGTGAAGCGGTGAAGGATTACAAAGTCGATGACGCAGGACAGGGATAATTGCGACATCGACTTATTCCAAGACTTACAGAAACGCTTCGCGGAGGCAGAAAGCTTCATCAAAGAAGTTGAACTGTGCGAACGGGAACTGCCGTTCCCTGCGATCAACGAGTTGCGGTACGCAGGCCATCATCTTCTGAAGGCCCTTGTAATCTCAGATCGAGACGAGTTTCGCCACGAACTCGGAGAGGTGGAGGATCATTGCCACAGGGCGATGTACGAGGCTTCAGAGGCGGGCATCATGTATCTCATCAGGCTGTTGAAGCAGTTTGACCGAGATTACAAGGATGTCGTAGTGAGCGATACGATTCCAAGCGTTCTAGAAATTCGACAGCTTGGGGCGCAGGCGGCCGCCAAGCTCTCCCGTGGCAGGCTCAATCGCAAGTCCCCCGCTACCCAGGTTCACGAGTACATTGAGATGTTCAAAAAGTTGAAGGATGGCGTGGAAATCCTTGAGGCTAACCGGAACGAACTGAACAAGGTGAAGAAGAATGAGGTAAGGGACTCTCGACGGTTTGTTGCTCAGGTGTTGTTCTGGATTGCTGTTGTTGCAATTGGTATTGCTGGAATCTGGCAATGTCCTGACCCGAACTCTGTTGCTCTCGTTGCCGGAGACGCGGAGGCAGCAGCAGTAGTCAGATGATTAGTTCCCCTATCTTGCGCGGTTGTCGGACACACACGGTCGCTTGATCCCCAAGGGACGGTTCAGCCGCAAGGTCTAGCCCATGCCACGTGCCTTCCGTCCATCAGGCTCCCATCTGTGCTGACCAACTGGTGTGACAGCTTGGGGAGCAGGTCTAGCGGCCATATGTCTTGAAACCCGCGTGAAATCCGGCCATTAGCGCCCTCCGATTGGGAAGGGCTGAGCCACGGTTCGTCCGCCCCAAGCCGCACAGTGGAGACACTTGGGCAAGTCGACTTCAACTTCGCAGCCTCGGTGGACACGGCATCCCCCAGTCGGGCAGACTGACCTTGGAGTGGGCGAAAGTATGGACCTCAAACCGATCGCGACCGCCGCTGCCATCGCGCTGCTCGCTGCGCTGGCTTCAGCGGCCCAACCCGTTACCCGAATGCAGTTGCGGGAGATGGTCAGGAATCTTGGCGATGAGAACCGGGAAGCGAGGCTTCAAGAGATCTACACCAAGTACGCCAAACCGATGCGCGAGCGGTTGCGCAAGGCGCAGTATCGGCCCGGCGGCGAGAACCGTCACACGAAGACCTTCGTCTTCAAGGAAACCCCGACGCGCGATCTCAAGATCTATATCGACTTCCCCCCGGGCTGGGCGCCGACGGACGAGCGCGCGGCTCTGGTGCTGTGGCACGGGGGCGGCTTTACGCAAGGCAGCGCGAACCAGTTCCTGCGGCAATGTGACTACTTCACGAAGCGCGGCATGGTGTGCGCCCGCCCGGAGTACCGCGTCTCCGATCTCGACGACGCCTTGCCGCACATTGCGATTGAGGACGGAGTCAGCGCGATGCGCTGGCTCAAGTCCCGCGTTCGAGAGTTCGGCATCAACGCTGAGAAGATCGCGGTGGGAGGCGGCTCGGCGGGCGGTGCGATGGCGTCCGTGATCAGCACGCTGGACACCCGGCAGTTCGCTGACGCCGGCTTCATCGGCGAGGGCGAGGATCCCAACTTGTCGGTCAAGCCGGCCGCAATGATCCTCTACAATCCCTTCGTCGATTTCTTCGAGCCTCTGAACGCGCGGCACATCGAGGAAGAGATGGCCATGATGGGGCGGGACCCGCGCGAGTTCGAAGACCTCTATCACCTGATTTCGGCAATCGAGCAACTCGACGAAGAGTCGCCGCCGAACATCATCATGTTCGGCACTCGGGACGCGTTCTATCCACAGCAGATTCGGTGGATCGCGAAATCGCGCGAGATGGGCCTGCTAACGCACGACTACGTATACAAGGGCGAAGTCCACAGCTGGTACAACAACTCTCCGCACATCGAGTACACCACCGCCAGCGTTGACAAGTTCTTGCAAGAAGTCGGATTGCTGGGGCCGGAACCGCAAGTCGAGCTGCCGCACAAGCGCATAAACCCCAACCGTCTGGCGATTCAGGAAAGCAAATACGCCGACAAGACCGACTGGGACGAGCAGCAGCGCTTCCAACGCTTCGTTCGCGAGCACGAGATCGAGTTGATTCCCTACAAGCATTACGAGAAGTAGCTGCACAGACGTAGAAGCTGCCCGACGGAGAACTCTGGAACGAGTGTCGCGACGCTCTCGTGACCCGTAGGAGGTGAGGCCACGGCCATCGCCTTGGCTAATCAAATCGCAGGTACCGACTCGATCTTCGTCTTCCGTTCCACGCACCCGCGCTCTCCGAGCAGTGGAGTGCGCCAGGGTACCTCCGTCCGGTTCCCTGCATCCCCCTGCACGAGAAGATACGCGGCACCTTTTTGAGCGCGTTCGAGTTGATTCCCGTCCTCCGCATGGCGCCCGGGTGCGGTACACTTCCGGCCGATGGCCGACTCGCGGTACATGCTTCTCGGAGTGTTCGCGACGATCCTGGCGCTGCAGTCCTGCAATAGGCAGGAACCTCCCAAGCTGGCTGCGGACGATCCGGCTCCGAAGGCCGATGCATTTGCCTTGATTGGGGATCGCAACCACAACTCCGACTACATCCGGACGGGTTTGAGCAAGACTCTAGCCGAGCCGCTCGGGATCACCATCGAATTTTGCGACGAGACGAAACGGCTCACTGCCGAGACTCTCGCGGGCTACAAGCTACTGGTGATTCTGCGCGATGGCATGGTATGGCCGGACGGCTATCCGAACGAGCGCACGAATGCTGGCTGGCTCGCCACGGGCAGTCCGGAACTGATCTCCGAGCCACCCGTGCCGGTTACGGAAGCGAAACCGGCTTTCTGGATGAAGCCGGAGCAGGGCCGGGCGGTGCGAGAGTTTGTCGACAGTGGCGGCGCGGCACTGTTTCTCCATAACACCACCCACGTCGGCCTCACCGACCCGGACTTTCGGCACGTGCTGGGAGCTGCATACGCCGGGCACCCTCCGATTCGGACCTATAGCGTTCGCGTTCGCGATCCGACTCACGCGATAACGCAGGGTGTCAGTGACTTCATCGTCACTGGCGAGCAGCACTACATGGAGTACGACAAGGATCCTGCGCACGTCTTCCTCGAAACAGTAAACCCGGAGAGCTTGGACTACCGGGGGATGGGCCCGACGGCTCCTGGGGATGGGCCTACGACTACGGCGACGGCCGGGTCTGCTACATGTCTCCGGGACACCTGCTGACCGTGCTGTGGAATCCCGAATACGTGAAGCTGCAGCAAAACGCCGTGCGCTGGCTCTTGCGAGAATCCGGTTAATGCGACTCACGCCTCTCCGGTTCTTGGCCGCATTGCTGATCCCGGCGGCCTCTCTCGCCGCTGCGGGCGACTTCTCCGAAGAGCGCCGGCTGGTGCTCGAGCTCGGCAACCTTACGGCGCCGCCTGCCCGATTCCCAGCTGAAGGCTTCGCCAGCGACGGCGGCATCGAGGCGATTTACTTCGAAGGGCTGCAATGGAAGGGCAGAGCGACCCGAGTCTTTGCTTGGTTGGGACTGCCGGAGGATCGCGATGGCAAGGTTCCCGCCATCGTGCTTGTCCATGGAGGAGGTGGCACGGCCTTTCGGGAATGGGTCGAGAAATGGACTGCACGCGGTTATGCCGCTATCTCGATTGCCGTTGAGGGCCAGACGGACGAGGCCGAGCAGGTCCCCGCAGGTGCCAGGCGGTCTTGGAAGCGACATGCTTGGGCCGGTCCCAAGCGCGACGGGATCTACGCTGACTCCTCCGAGCCCTTCAGGGATCAGTGGATGTACCACGCGGTGGCGGACACGGTGCTCGCGAATTCGCTGCTGCGGTCGTTGCCGCAAGTTGATGCCGACAAGGTCGGGCTCATGGGAATCTCGTGGGGCGGAGTCATCACCAGCACTGTCATCGGTATCGACGCGCGCTTCGCGTTCGCGATTCCCACCTATGGATGCGGGCACCTGTTCGACTCTGCCAACCATTGGGGCGAGGTCCTCGGCAGCAACCGACTCTACCGCGAGGTCTGGGATCCGATGGTGCGCATGGATCGCGTGCGAACTTCCGTGCTGTGGCTCTCGTGGCCCGGCGACGCAGCCTTTCCTCTAGACAGCCAGGCCGCCAGCTATCGCTCCGCCCCGGGCCCGCGCATGGTCTCTCTGATTCCTGGCATGGGCCATAGCCACAGGGCGGGATGGACTCCGCCGGACAGTTACGCCTTTGCCGACAGCGTCGTTTACTCGGGCGAGCCCTGGCTGGTCCAGGGGGAATCCGACCTCTCCGACGACAGCGTGCGCATCGAGATGACGGCCGCCAAGCCGCTCGATAGCGCGTCGCTCGTCTGGACAAGCGATGGGGGTTTCACAGGCTCCCGAAAGTGGGTCCAGTCACCCGCGAGCCTCTCTCGCGACGGCGATACTTGGCGAGTGACCGCAGACCTTCCCGATGCCGTAACGGCGTGGTTTGTGAACGTCCGCAGCGGCGACCTGACCGCTAGTTCGGATTACCAAGAGGTTCGGTAGAGCGCCGAAAGGGGCGGGAGGTCCGTCTAGGCCCCGTGCGCGCTCACTGGTTCTTCCTGCGCGCAAAGAGCCACTCCCAGACGTCGGAGGTGGAATCGGATTTTGCGTTTCCAAGCCGGGTCACGTATCCCTTCGACTCGTCGTCGCCGGCATAGGTAAAGGCCTGGATCCACGACGAATGCTTGACACCCCGCAGTTCGGTGTATTTGATATCCCCTCCAGCCTCACGCAGGGCGGCGAACGCGCTGCGCGAAAACTCGACCGAGATGAGCGGGTCGGCATCGCCGTGGAACACCCAGACGGGCAGCTGCGCCAATCGGGGCGCGTAGGCGGGATTGAAGCGCCCGCATACGGGAATCGCAGCTGCAAACATGTCTGGTCGAGCGAAGACGATATTCCAAGTGCCCGCACCGCCCCCTGAAGAGCCCAGCGCGTAGATGCGATCTGAATCGATCGGGAATTCCTGTCGAAGCAGCTCGATGATCTCGAAGGCCCCGGTCAAATCGTCGCGGACAAACAGATCCTCGGTTCCGGGCACGTCGGGTTTCGGCCCCCAGATTCCTCCGGGCCTTCGTTGTGGAACCAGGACGAAGCTCGGGTACTTCCGCCGCCAATCCGGCTGGGCCATGACTCCATTCCAGAACCGCAGATTGCTCAGGTTGTCGTCGCCGACGCCGCCGGAGCCGTGAAGACTGACTATCAGCGGATAGCGCTTCCCGGGTTCGATGAGAAGGGGCTTCATGAGGCGGTACGGCATGGACCCATGCGAGCGCGCTTCGTACGCGTCGATCAGGGCGCGGTTTCGGATGCCCGGCCCGCGGTTCATGCGGCCGCGTTGTCTCGTCTTGAAGATGTACTGTGCGGCTTCGTCCTCGGAGAGAGCGCCGTCTCCGTTGGCATCAGCGTCCGGATGGCTGGCGAGCATCCTCTGGAGTTCGCTCCCTACGTCCGCATAAGCAACGGAAGCGCATGCCAGGGACACAAGGACAACGATCAACAGTCGCATCGGAAACTGGGGCACGGCAGGAGTATAGCGCCCCGTAGCAGCGAGCCGGGCAGCCTTGGACTTGGGATTCAAGGGGCGGAGCGGAGAACGCTCTGCTAGGACGACCGCCTGCAGTTATCCCTCCGCGAACTCACGGTTGATGACATCCCTCAATGCCCGCATGTAGCCCACCGTGTAGGCCGTGTTGCTGTCGCCCATGGGCTTCCCTCCCGGGACATGGTCGGGCACGATGACGCCGTTAAAGTTTGCCCTTCGCAGTTCCCTGAGCGCCTCGATCATGTCGATGTAGCCGTCATCGACGAAGGTCTCGGTGAACCGCGGCATGGGCCCGTCCACGTTGCGAAAGTGCACCTTGAAGATCTTTCCCTGGGGCGCGAACTCTCGGATCATCGCGATCACCGACTTGCCCGTGCTCTCGCCTCCTTCCGCCCACGTGCCCATGCAGAAGCAGTATCCGAAGTTTGGGCTGTCGGTGATCTCGAGAGCGCGCCTGTAGCCCTCGTAGTTGCGGAACACCCGCGCCACGCCGCCAAGGGACGGCAAGGGCGGGTCGTCAGGATGAAGACCGATGCGCACGCCGGCCTCTTCGGCGACAGGAACGACGGCGTTCGCAAATCGCGTGAATGACTTCCAGATCTCGTCCTCCGAGTATCTGCGGTCGTGCGAGAGAGGGAAGCTGCTTGCCACCCTCGCATCAAACTGGCGCGCCCGCTGCCCGCGGGTCGGAACGCGCGCCGTCACCCCGTACCGCAGTCTCAGGTTCGCCATGTGCCCGTACGTTGTGTACGGGATTCCCGCCTTGCCTGCATCGCGCAGGAACTGACGGTAAAGGTCCAGCTTCTCCTCGACACCGGAGAGCCCCAAGACGATGACCGGGTCGCAATGCAGTCCGACGACGTTCACGTTCAGCAAACGGACGCCGCGTTCCTCCATCTGCTCCTTCATGCGAGCCATCCAGTCGTAGTTGACTTCTCCCAAGCGCGCCAGCACGCTGCCGTATTCGATCCCTGACGCGCGATAGAAGTCATAGACCTCCGGCTCGGGCTGCGGCGGAAAGCGATGCCCGAGTCCGATTCCCGCACCTGGCGCAAAGGGATCTGCCGGCGCCAACTGCAGGGGCGTTGTATCGGGCCGGTCCATCCACTCTTTCGCCCGCGGCGCTTCCGTGCCCGGCACCAAGGGATCCCAGCGGGACAGCTGCTGTGCCGCGGCGGGCGCCAGTCCAATCGCGGCCCCGCCTAGGGCCGCATTCCCCAGACCTCTCCTTGTCACCTTCATGGCACCCTCCTCTCGCATCAATCCTATCGTCGCTGCGGTCGCTCATGCGTCCGATATCGCTGCGACTGCCGAGTACATTACATCAATTGGATTCTCGTATCTGGCGGTAGAATGACGAGCACCTAGATTGGGGTTCCCACGGCACCAAGGCGTCGGGTAACGCTGGGCGGCCGATCAAAAAGGCAACCATGAGAAGCAAGTACACAGCTCTATTGCTCTTGGTGTTGATGGGCGCCAGCGCCCACGCTGCTGATGACGAATCCGCCAGCACGGGCTTCGTGAACTTTGCGTTCACGGTGGAGGGCGCGGAGCGTACGGCAGCGCTATATGTGCCGCCGGACTACGACGACTCGAAGAGCTGGCCGCTGATTGTCTTCCTGCATGGTGGAGGAGGGAACGGCGACAACAACGGGAATGCTCTCACCGAGCGCTTCAACAGGCAGCCCCTTGTGCAGCACGTCCGCAAGCACCCCGATCGGTTTCCGGCACTCGTAGCCTTTCCCCGGTGCCCGGAGGGCAAAATCTGGTCTCCCATGCCAGCGGACCCCGTTCAGTCCAGCTGGCGTCTGGAGCGTCACGGGCGCGATCCGGTCCCCGATGCAGAGGATCACATTACCTCGTTGATTGATGCGGTCATCGCGGAATTTGCGGTCGACACGGACAGAGTGGTGATCACTGGCTCTTCGATGGGCGGAGAGGGGTCTATCCGATACGCCGCGCTCCATCCCGAGCGGGTTGCCGCCGTCGCGGCGGTGTCCGGCTCCGCCACGATCGTGCTTGAAGACGCCCCTGTGCTGGCCAGGATGGGCGTATGGCTGTTTCAGGGCGAAACGGACCACATCAGCACGGCGCCTCTGGCCAAACGAATGGTCGCCGCGATCCAAGGCAACTCCGGCAATCCGCGCTATACGGAGTATGCGGGCGTAGGACACGCCATCGCAAGACGTACGTACGAAGACCCCGAAGTTATTGCCTGGATGCTTGATCAGAAGCGACGCCCCAAGTAGTCCGGATCAGGTCTGGCAAGCTCTGGCGATTGCGAGACTCGCCGCTCAGTTGTCATCGCTCGGGGCCGCTTGCCGCCCAGTCAGGCTCGGACCCGGTATTCCTCGATCGCCTCCTCGTCGATGTCAAGGCCCAGTCCGGGCAGGTCCGGGAGTAGCACGGTGCCGTCCTCGATCTCGAAGACATGCGGCGTGCGCAGGATCCGCAGCGCCGGCGACCACTGCTCATCCGGCAGGTTCGGCTGCCCGATCATCTCTTGGTAGTCGCAGTTCGGCATGGCGCATCCGGCTTGGATGTAGCCAGCCAGCGAGAGGCCCTGCGTGCCGTGCTGGATGCAAGGGACGTGGAATGCCTCGGCCAGGATACTGATCTTCCGGGCGGTCAGGATGCCGCCGCAGATGCGTGTGTCCGGCTGGAGCACGTCGTACGTCTTGTGCGTCAGAAACGCTAGGAACTGGTGAATGCCCTTGCCGAGCTCTCCTCCGGTAATCGGAATGTCGACCTCGGCGGCCAGCCGTGCGGGGCTCTCGAGGTCGTTGCCATCGAACGGCTCCTCCAGCCAGCGCGCGTTGTAGCGCTCCATGCCGCGGGCCACCTGCAGGGCCGTGTCGTAGTCCCACACCCATCCCGGGCGGACCGCCGTCCGGTCGAACATGATTTCGAAGTCCTCACCCACGGCCTTCCGCGCGATGGCCAGCATCTCCACGTCGTCCATCGGCCGGGGCCGCCAGGCGCGTACCTTCATGGCCCCGTACCCGGCTTCCTTGAGCCGGACGGCGTACTCGGCCTGGGTTTCGTACGGCACGTCGGACTGGTCCTGCTTGCCCGGGAACACGCAGGTCCGGTACACCTTCAAGCGGTCGCGGTAGCCGCCCAGCAGTCGCGCCACCGGCAGTCCGGCCGCCCGCCCGATGGCGTCCCACATGGCATGCTCCACGCCTGACCAGCCCTGTACGCCGGACTCGCCGCGCTGCATCTGGAGCCGCTGGACGTGGCGGTCGACGGCGAACAGGTCCTCGCCCTCGAGCGTGGGCTTGGCCCAGCGCTCGATGAGCTCGGTGTCGCCCCGGACGAATGAGGTGCCGACGATCCCGGAATCGGTGTGGACGCGATTGACTTGGTACCCGTAGATGCGGAACGGGTCGGGCGGCTGGCCGTCCTCCGGCGGGATGCGGATCCGGAAGGTCTCGACCTTGGTGATGCGGACCCGGGACTGCCGGTTCCGCTGCTGTGCCGAAAGGAATGCCGGCAGGCAAGATCCGAGCGCCGCCGCCGACGCCCGGCCGAGGAGGTGCCGACGGCTGATCTCGGTCATGGAAATCACCCCGCGGGCTCGAGATCCCAGCCGAAGCCCGGACCGTCGGAGGGACGCGTGTAGATCCCCTCCGGCCCCCGCGTCAGGTTGTTGTCCTCTTCGTAGCGCTCGTACACCACGTCGGGTCCGCCGGGCGCCGGCATGAACATCTCGGCCCACGGCGAGTTCGGCGTGGCGTAGATGAAATGGACCGAGTCGCGCGAGCCCCCGCCGTGCGGAATCACCGGAATGTCGTGCGCAGCTGCCATGTGCGCGATCTTGATCAGTTCGCTCATGCCGCCGCACCAGTGGATGTCCGGCTGCCAGATCTCTGCCCCGTTGACACGCAACAACTGCCGGAAGCCGTAGCGCGTGTAGACATGCTCGCCGGTGACGATCCGGGTCGAGGTGATCTGCTCGCGCAGCCGGCCGAAGCCCTCGAAGTCGTCCGGCGGCAGTGCCTCTTCGATCCAGTAGACGTTATACGGCTCGAAGGCCTCGGCCAGTTCCAGGGTGTACCGCTCCGTGAGAGCCATCCAGCAGTCCATCATCACGTCGCCGTCGCGGCCTACGGCCTCGCGGGCGCGCTTGACCAGTTCGACGTTCTTGCGGATTCCCGGCCTGCCGTCGGCGGGCCCGTAGGGAAGTGCCAGCTTCAGCCGCGTGTAGCCGAACTCCACGTGCTGCTCGATGTCGTTGCCCGTGCAATAGCACGGGATCCGCGGATGGATCCTGCCGCCCAGAAGCCGCCAAACCGGCGCGTTCAGCACCTTGCCGGCGATGTCCCACAGTGCGATGTCGACGCCGGAGATCGCGTTGACGGTGACGCCCTTGCGGCCGTACGACATCGTCGAGCGCCACATGATGTCCCACAGCCGCTGAATGTCGAGCGGATTCTCGCCCATCAGCAGCCTGGTCAGGTGATCTTCCACGATCACGCCTCCGCCAGGTCCGCCCGGGCCGTAGCCCTTGACGCCCTTGTTGGTGTCGATCTCGACCCAGAAGCTCCCAACCCTCGGCCCGGAAGGGCGGAACAGGCTGCGCATCGGCTTGTACTTCGGGTAGATCGAGACTGGGTTCGCGACTTCCACGCCGCCGGTTGACCACGATCCCGGCGACGGCTCGTAGCTGGGCACCGGACGCGTCGGGCGCATGGTCACCAAGCGCACGCCGGTGATCTCGAGGTCGTCCTCCACGACGGGCGCTGCGGCGAGCGCGTGCGGCGCTGCCGCCGCTAGGGGTGCCAGCTTCAGAAAGCTACGACGATGCATTGAGAAATCCTCCCTTGAGTGGCCGTCGGCCGTGTCGGGCCCGTTTCAGTCCGCCACCTCGATATTCCAGCCGAATCCAGGCTCTTCCGGGGGCTGGATGTACACACCCTCAGGCCCGCGGCTCATGAGGCGCTGCTCGGCGAACATCTCGTAGACCTCCGGCGGGCCGCCCGGAGCGGGAATCGTGGTCTCGGCCCAGGTCATCTGGGGCTGGGCCGCGAGGTAGTGGATGCAGTCGGTAGCGCCGCCTGCGTGCGGAATCACCGGGATCCCTTGCTCCAGGGCCATGGCGCCGATCTTCTTCATCTCGCTCATGCCGCCGCACCAGTTGATGTCCGGCTGCCAGATGTCGACCGCCCCGTAATGGGCCAGCCGGCCGAAACCGTAGCGCGTGTACTCGTGTTCGCCGGTCGCCAGGAACGTGGAGGTGATCTGGGAGTTGAGGCGCCCGAACCCCTTGTACTCGTCCGGCATCAAGACCTCTTCCAGCCAGTACACCCGGTACGGTTCCAGTTCCTCGGCCAGCTGGATCGTGTAGGCTTCCGACAGCGCCATCCAGCAGTCGATCATGATCTCGCCGTCCGGGCCGACCAGCTCGCGCGTCCGCTTGACGTGCTCGACGTTCTTCTTCAGGCCCTCGCGGCCGTCGGGCGGGCCGTGCTGGAGTGCCAGCTTGACCTTCGTATAGCCGAATTCGAGGCTTTGCTCGACGTCGTTCCCGGTGGCGTAGCAGGGAATGCGCTCCCAAGTCCTGCCGCCGACAAGGTCGTAGACAGGGACTCCGAATGCCTTGCCGACCAGATCCCACAGGGCGAGGTCCGCGCCGCTGATCGCGTGCACCACCGCCCCGGCGCGTCCGTAGAACAGCGTCGCTCGCCACATCACGTCCCAGAGGCGCTCGACATCCAGCGGGTTCTTGCCGACCAACAGCTTCTTGAGGGCAGGAACGACGAAGGGGCCCCCGGCGGAGCCGGCCCGGCCGTAGCCCTTCAGTCCCTTGTTCGTGCTGATCTCGACAGTGACAGCGCCGAGGGACCGGTCCGGCATCCACTTGGATCCCGGGCCGCGCTTGCCGGTGTACTCGGGATGGACCTCGATCGGCCGGGCCGCCTCGCGAGTCGCCCAGTACGAGCCCGGGGTCGGCTCGTAGGTAGGCAGGGGGTTCTTCGGGCGGGTCCTCACCACGCGGACGTCCGTGATCTCAAGATCGGTTTCGACCGGCCACTGCTGCTGCGCGGGAGCCGCTGCCGCCGAGCCGGCGAGAACCGCCGCGAAGCCGAGAAGATCCCGCCGACTCATCGGCGGAGAAATCGTGGTGCCGGTATGTTCGCGTTGGCCCATGCCGCAGTGCTCTCTAATCATTGGCGGGTGGCTCGAGTCTCTAGGGTCCGCTTCGGGATTCGTGATCGAATAGCGACGGTGACCGTCTGGCCGGCCCGAGGCCGTGCCATCGACCTGCCCTGCTTGGCGCGGTTGCCGATGCTGGTCGAGCGATTCCTCGCTCCATTGCGCGCCCTCGCCCCTCCGGAATCACAGGTTACGGGCCAACGCTGCCGCTGTCAATGCCTGATTCAGACTCCGCCCGCACGCCGGCCGTCACCCGTGCCAAATCCTTCGCCGAGAGCGGATGCTGGGAGCAGCCGCGCGCTTCGCCGAATGATCCGGCTTGGCCGGCGCTACCTCCAAGCAGCGGTGATCGGTTCGATGTTGACCTGCGGGAGCAGGGATTTCAGACGTGCCTTGATGTCGCTGTGGTCGGCCGACGATGCGAGGTTCCGCCACTCGTGCGGGTCTTCGTCGTGGTCGTAGAGCTCCTCGTCGCCGTTCTCGTAGCGGATGTAGCGGTAGCGTCGGGTTCGCACGGAGTGGTTGCCGAAGCGATACGTCGTGATCGCGTTGTGAGGCCATTCGGCACTTGGGTCCCGCAGGAGCGGTAGCAGGCTGTTCCCCTCTAGGTGCGCCGGGAGGCCCAGGCCCGCGAGTTCTGCCAGGGTCGGATAGATGTCCAGCGTCGAGACCGGTGCATCAGATCGGCTTCCCGGCTCCGTAATCCCCGGTGCGTGCACGATCAGCGGGACATGCGTCGAGTCCTCCCAGAGGGTGTATTTGCGCCACTGGCCCTTCTCGCCCAGGTGGTAGCCGTGGTCAGAAAACAGGACGATCACGGTCTCCTCCGCGCGATCGCTCGCATCCAGCGCGTCGAGGAGCCGGCCTACCATCGCGTCTGCGAAGGAGATGCTCGCTAGGTACGCCTGAACCCCCGCCTTCCAATTGCCGGTCTCAAGGACCCACCGATGGACCCTCTGGTTCCCGGCGTACCTTTCGGATCCCGGAACATCGTCCAGGTCATCCGGCACCGTTGCTGGCAGCTCTACGCGATCGAGCGGATGCTGGTCGAAGTAGGCCTGCGGCACGTACCACGGGATATGCGGCCTGTAAATGCCGACTCCGAGGAACAGGGGCTTGCCGTGCTCCGCTCGCAATTGACGGCCTGCCCACGCGACGACTTGGCCGTCCCCCATCGCGCTGTCCTCGGCGGCCACCGGCGACCAGTCGAAAAACCCGCTGATAAACCCGGGGTTGTTGTTGATCGGCCGGCCGATCGGCCGGATCTCGTCCGGAAGCTGCCGGTTGGGAGCCGGGTAGTAGTCGTCGAAGCCGCGCCGCGGCAGCAGGCCGTAGAACTGTATCGGGATGAGCGTCGCGGCATGAAACAGCTTGCCGCCTCCCAGCGTCCGGTAGCCGTTGCTCTGCAGGAAGCGTGGCAGCACGGGCTTGCCTTGCAGAAGAGGAGCTTCCCGCCAGTCTTGGTTGTTGAGGTAAACGCCGAAGGACGACGGAAGCATCCCGCTCATCAATGACGCGCGCGACGGGTTGCACAGCGGTGCCGTGACATGCGCGTTCGTGAAGGTCATCCCCCGCTCGGCAAGGCGGTCGATGTTGGGTGTCTTCGCTTGCGGGTGACCGCCCAGCGGGCCGACCCAGTCGTTGAGGTCGTCGATGGCGATGAACAGAATGTCCGGCTTGGCGGCAACCGTCTGGATTGGTGCGAGCAAGCACGCGGCCAGCGCGAGGCAGATCTTTGAAGTGGTCATGTGGACTGGACGCGTCGATTCGCGGAACAGCGGGCTGCGGATTGTCGCGGCGATCATGTCGACGATCCGGTAGTCTGCACCCCTGTGTGAGCGCGGTCAGAGAGCACGCAGCGTTTGCATCGCGAGCGCCGTCGTCTGCCGGCGCAGTCCAGTACGGGCGAGCGCTGCATAGTCTGAAACGGTCGCCACTTGGCGGCGGGCGGGTAGCTCGACTGACACCATCCCTCCCAGTCAGGTCCGATACAGGTCACCGAGAAGAGGTGTCCCCACCTGGTGGTTGATCATTTGGTGTGCTATGACGTGACTCGAAACACCGAACTCGTCGCCGAGGTTCTCAATGATCTCTTCATCTGCGAGTTCACTCCCCAGCCTTGCCCGCAGCGCCTTGGCCGGCGCAAGGAATTCCGCAGCGAACGCCCGGGACCTAGCTTGGCGCTCGGTGTGCAGCGAGTTCAGGATTCCAGCCGCTGGCCCGGAACGGCTCAAGTAGTCCCCGACCGCCCGAGCGCGCAGGAACCGTGCTCCGTTCTCCGATCGAGGGGCGATGACGCACGCAGGACCATGAGCCGCCACAAGTCCTTCGAGGCACCTCGAAGGCTGCTCCACGACCTCGTGGTGACAGGCCGGCGTGCCATTGCACCCGAAATCAATGCGTTCACCGCCCAGCCCCAGTCGCTGGCGCGCCGATCTTGCCAGTTCGTAGCCCTGCTCCCACGGCTCGGCCGTTGACGGCAGCTGGAGTTCCCCTCTGAGCCCATCCCAGCGGGGATCATCCTGCAGTCGATCTAGGCTGTGGAGGGCCTCCTGCAGCCATGTTCGGACATTGGACAATGTGTCCGCGGTGGCGCTTGCCAAGGCCTCTTCGCGAATCTCCGGATCGACCTCTCCCCAGAATCTGGCAATCCTGCCCGCATCGGCTTCGGCGATGTCGAACGGATCCATCCCTAGCAGCGCTGCGGCACGGCTGAACTCCTGCTCATCCGCATCTAGATCATGAATGGCGTTCCACGCGCTCTCGAGGGCGTCCCTTGCGACGGCACCTTCGGTGGATTCGCGGAGTCGTTCGAGGACGGCATCGACGATGTTCCGCAGTTGGTTCTCAAGTTCGGCTCGCTCGACCCGGATTTCACCTTCACCGATGAATTCGATCTGAGAGTAACGCGGCTTCCATCGCTGCCATCGCAATTCGACCCTGCGCGACAGCGGAACGATCTCAAGTTGGGGCAGGAGAAACCCGTCGCCGGCGGTAGCGAGGTTGTGCCGGGCCGAGAAACCGGGCCGGTGCAAGCGACGGTCCTCGAATTCGTGCCAAAGATGCCACCAGTTCGCGACGAGCCACTCTGCTACGTGCAGCAAAGGAACCACAACGTGGTTGCGATGGAGGTGACTGCGATTGTCGAGGACCGACGTAACTGTGGAAGTCCCCGCCTCGATTGAGAGGGTTGCCATTGTTCGCCACTCCGTCCAGTCCGGACACCGTGGCGCGTCAATCCACTCGAAGTCCAGCTGAACGCTCATGCCAAGCCTCGTACTTCATGCTCGGGCTGAAGCGGGTAGCCGTGATACTCGGCCGATCCAGGTGATCCTTGCCGTGCCTCGTACACGGTCTCGCCATCGCGGAACCAAACGTATTTTGGGTAACCGCCGGTCCATGCGCCCACCTGGCCGCACCTGATCGCTTCGCGAAGCCAGCCCTGAACAAGCTCCTGGCGAGTCGCCAGATGGCCGGGACATATGCTGGCGTCCGGCCTGCGGCTGTGGGGCATCGCGGCAAAGCTCGGACGATCCTTGTGGTACGGACTGCCAACGTAGCAACAGGAATCGGCCACCTCGGCAAGGTCGACTCCTGGAGGAGGCTTCCGCACGCGGCGCACCTTCACGTTGTTCCGCTGGAACTTTGGCCGCTTCATTTTCGTCTCGATGGACTACGAATCCATGCTAACAGTCGCAAGCTCCCTCCTCGCATCTGGAGACGTACCGGATGTAGGGACTGGTCGGGGGCGGTGGAGCGCAGGCATTCCCCTCAACCATCGGGTGCCGCCGCGCGCGAGAAGGCCTGAGGCGTGTCTGGCGGAAACCGAGCCCCTTGTGACGCCTGCGTCCAGTGGCTAGCCACCCGGCTCTTGGCGCAGCGTCCCAAGACTACAATGAGAATTGGCACTCCAAGTGCCCCCTTCCGATGTTCGAAACGCTGCTAGCTAAGGTCTTCGGGACCAAGCACGAGCGCGAAATCAAGCGCCTCGTGCCAAGGGTCGACGAGATCAGCGCCTTGGCACCGGAGTTCGAGGCGCTGTCCGACGAGCAGCTGCAGGCCAAGACGGACGAGTTCAAGCAGCGCTATCGCGATGGCGAGTCGTTGGACGATCTTCTGCCCGAGGCATTCGCCACCTGCCGGGAAGCCGCGTGGCGCGTCATGGGCATGCGCCACTTCGATGTCCAGCTGATCGGCGGCATGGTCTTGCACGCAGGCAAGATCGCCGAGATGAAGACCGGCGAGGGCAAGACCCTCACGGCCACTCTGGCCGTCTATCTCAATGCCATTTCTGGACGCGGCGTCCATGTCGTCACCGTGAACGACTATCTCGCCCAGCGCGACTCGGAGTGGATGGGCAGGATCTACCGCTGGCTCGGCCTCAGCGTCGGCGTCATCGTCCACGGTCTCACCGACGAGCAGCGCCGCGAGAGCTACGGGGCCGACATCACCTACGGCACCAACAACGAATTCGGCTTCGACTACCTGCGCGACAACATGAAGTTCGACGCCGGAGAGCATGTCCAGCGCGGGCACGACTTCGCGATCGTGGACGAGGTCGACTCGATCCTGGTCGACGAGGCGCGCACCCCGCTGATCATTTCCGGCCCGTCCGAGATTTCGACCGACAAGTACTATGCCGCCAACCAGGTGATCCCGAAACTGGAGAAAGGCGAGACGATCGAGGGCGACGAGCCCGGCCAGCGCACGTACACGGGGGATTTCATCCTCGAGGAAAAGCACCGCTCGGCCTGGCTGACCGAGGCGGGCGAGGCCAAGGTCGAGAAGGCCCTCAACATCGACAACATCAACGAGCTGGTGCATTACGACACCAAGCACGCCATCGAGCAGGGGCTCAAGGCGCATGTCGTGTTCCAGCGCGACAAGGACTACGTCGTCAAGGACGGCAAGGTCGTCATCGTCGACGAGTTCACCGGGCGCCTGATGCCCGGCCGCCGCTGGTCGGACGGCCTGCACCAGGCCGTGGAAGCCAAGGAAGGCGTCACCATCGAGCGCGAGAACCAGACCTTGGCCACGGTCACGTTCCAGAACTACTTCCGCATGTACACCAAGCTGGCGGGCATGACCGGCACCGCGGACACCGAGGCGGCGGAATTCAGCAAGATCTACAACCTAGAGGTCGTGGTCGTGCCCACCAATCAGCCCATGATTCGGGCCGAGCACGACGACATCGTCTACCGCACGGTGGAGGAGAAGTGGCGCAATTCCGTTGCCGACATCAAGGAATGCCAGCAGCGTGGCCAGCCCGTGCTGGTCGGCACCATCTCGATCGAGAAGTCAGAGCTGCTCTCCCGCATGCTCAAGCGGAAGGGCGTGCCGCACGAAGTGCTCAACGCCAAGCACCACGAGCGCGAGGCCAGGATCATCGCGCAAGCGGGCCGCAAGGGCGCCGTCACCGTCTCGACCAACATGGCCGGTCGCGGCACCGACATCCTGCTGGGCGGCAATCCGGAGTTCTTGGCTCGCGAGCACCTGCGCCGGAAGGGCATCTCCCCGGAGCATCCCGACAACCGCGAGATGTGGGAAAAGACGCTTGCCGAATTCAAGCAGCAGACCGATGCCGAGCACGACGAAGTCGTTGAGCTCGGCGGTTTGTACGTGCTCGGCACGGAGCGGCACGAATCGCGCCGCATCGATAACCAGCTGCGCGGCCGGGCCGGCCGCCAGGGAGATCCGGGCGCGTCCCGATTCTACCTGTCCCTGCAGGACGACCTGATGCGGATCTTTGGCGGGCATCGCATGCAGTCGCTGATGCTCAAGCTCGGCATGGAAGAGGACGTGCCGATCGAATCCGGCCTGATCACCAAGCGCATAGAAGCGGCGCAGAAGGCCGTGGAGACCCAGCACTTCGAGTCCCGCAAGCACGTGCTCGAGTACGACGACGTGATGAACAAACAGCGCGAGGCTGTGTATTCGCGGCGGCGCGAGATGCTCGAGGGCAAGGACCAGCGCAACCGCATCCTCGAACTGGTGGGCGACACGGTGGGACGCTATGTCGAGGATCGCTGTCCCGAGAGGACGCATCCCGACATGTACGACTTCGCCGGCCTGCACAGTGACCTGCACACCCACTTCGGAATGGACCTGAAGGAACTCGAGCTGGACGGGCTGGACCGCCAAGGGCTGGCGGACGAGTTCACCGAGGAGATCTGCAAGCGCTACGAAGCCAAGGCCGAAGAGGTCGGCGTCGAGCGCATGCGCTACACCGAGCGCATGATCATGCTGCAGCTGCTGGACCAGCAGTGGAAGGACCACCTGCTGTCGATGGACCACCTCAAGGAGGGCATCGGCCTGCGGGGCTACGGGCAGAAGGATCCGCTCGTCGAGTACAAGCGCGAGTCCTTCCACATCTTCCAGCAGATGATGGACACTCTCGACGAAGAGACGCTGAAGGTCTTGTTCCATCTCACCATCAAGACGCCCGTCGAGGAATCACAGCCTGCCCAGCGGCCGGCCGCGCAACTGACCGAGTCCGGACCAGAAACCAACGGCAACCAGCGCCGCGCCGCTCCCGACAGCGTCACCAGGGAAATGGAAGAGCACGCCCGCGCCGCTCGCCGTCGCAACCGCGAGGAGCTGGCGCATGCGCGCATGGCGGGTGCCAGCGCCGAGTCGACCGCCGTCAAACAGGTCGTGCGGGGCACCAAGGTCGGCCGCAACGATCCCTGTCCCTGCGGTAGCGGCAAGAAGTACAAGAGGTGCCATGGCAGTGCAGTGGCGTAAGCCGATCCGACCCGCCTTGTTGCTGAGCTTGGCGCTGGCGCTCGCTGCGCCTGCGGCGGCGGAGATGCTGCACGAGGCCCTCGGTCCGTTCGAGAGGCTCGCGCTCCGCCCGTTCGAACCCCCCGACCTGGACGTGCTTCAGGAGTTCGGCCTGGAAGAGGCCGAAGAGGCGGAATATCGCACCCCGGACGGACTGTCAGTCGTGTTCCGGGCGCTGCAGTTCTACGACGACACCGGGGCGGTTGCCGCCTATGCCTGGATCCGCCCGCACGATGGCGTATCGGTGGAGCGCGGCGAGCGCGCCGTGGAGAAGGGCGACTTGACCGTGATACAGTTCGCCAACTACGTGGTCTCGATGCGCGGGAACCTGCCCGACGAGGAAGACGTCGAGCTCGCGCTGGCCTATCTCCCGCGCCCCAAACCGACCCCCGACCCGCCAGTGCTGCAGTACGTTCCTGACGATGCGCTCTTGCCCGGCTCGGGACGGCTCATCCTGGGGCCGGTCTCGCTGGAGCGGCTCGCGCCGGATCTCACGCCGTCCGTGGTCGGGTTCCACTTTTCCCCCGAGGGCTACTACGGCAGGTTCGTCACGGCTGCTGGCGAGGTCCCGATGATCATTTGGAGCTATCCCTCCAATCCGATCGCTCGCGGACAGGTGGAAGCGTTCCAGCAGGTCGATGGCTGGCTGGCCAAGCAGGACGGCCCGCTCATCGCGGCCGCGTTCGGCCAGCAGGCGCCCGACGCCGCGCAGCTCTTGCTAGCGCGCGTGCGCTACCGGGCCGAGGTGACCCAGCACGTCGAGGATCCCGAGCGCCACGACAGCTTGGCCAACATCATCTTGGACACTTTCATCCTGTGCGGCATACTCGCCGTGCTGATGATCTTTGGCGGGGTGTTGGTGGCAGGCACGCGCCGCCTGGCCGGGCGCGTCGCGCCCGAGTCAATCTTGGCGGCGCCAGAAGGGCCGGACATGCAGCGCCTCGGCATTGACAGGCCCGGCGGCCAACAGCGGCCGCCCGAGGGCTAATCGCGGCTCTGGGTGCTACGGCGTCATGCCGACGCCGCCCTTGATGCGGGTTTTGGCGGCCTGCCGGCGCTCTTGGCGTCTGGCGACCGCCATCGCGCGCAGGCGGCGGATTGTCACGGCCGAGGCTCGACGGGTGGCCAGCCGGGCGTATGAGCAGCCCGAAGCCACCACCAGCATGGCCACCATCGGTGTGAGCGCCCCGGCCGCGCCGCCATCCCATCTCAGCAGCACGACGCCCAGCAGCAGGGCGAGGCTGGCATCGGTGATCTTGCCGAGCGTGTTGGGGAGCAGCCTGATGCCGTAGCGCTTGTAGACGAATGACCAGCCGCCGAGAATTCCGACGTCGCGAGCGACCACCAGCAGCGCGACCCAGACGGCGATCTGGTCCGTCAGGGAGAGCGTGATGAAGGCCGCGCCGAGATACATCTTGTCCGCGATCGGGTCGATGACCTCGCCGAAATCGTTGCGTATGGCCAGTCGGCGGGTGCCCTTGCGTGCGAGGTAGCCATCCACCATGTCGCTGAGATGCAGGGCCACGACCAGCCAGAAAGCCGCGTACCGCCAAGCCTCGCCATTGCTGGACTTCCAGATCAACAGGACGATGAGCGGTACCGAGGCGAGCCGAACCAAGCTCACGCCGTTGGCCAGCCTCACGAGCAGCGATGCGAATTGCCTCGACACGTTGCGAAATCCATTTTACGATACGCCCGCGGAGCCTTCGGGGGTGTTTTGATTGCCCTTCGGTTCTGGGACTGGCCGAAATTTGGTCTTTGACCAGTGTCGTAGAATCTGATCGGCATGTCGCTCTTTCCCGGCGCGAGCAAGCACACCATGGGCAGCCGACGAGGCTTCCTCCGCACCTTCGCGGCAATCGCGGTCGGCGCAGGGTGCCGCCCGTCTCGATCGCTGGCCCGGATCACGACACACACCTACAAGTCGGTCGACGGCCTGGCAATTCGGGCGGACGTGCATCTCTCTGAGGACGACCGCGTGCGGCCGATTGCAGTCTGGATTCATGGCGGCGCCTTGATCATGGGCCGTCGCCAGGGCGTCCCGCAACCCCTGATGGACCGGCTGATCGAGGCCGGCTTCGCCGTCGTGTCCATCGACTACCGGCTGGCGCCGGAAACCAAGCTGGCCGCCATCATCGAGGATGTCGAGGACGCCTTCGCTTGGATCCGTGGCCAAGGCTCCGATCTCTTCCGAGCAGATCCGGACCGGATCGCGGTCCTGGGCTCATCAGCTGGCGGATACCTGACACTGACCGCCGGGTACCGAGTGGACCCGCGGCCACAGGCTTTGGCGTCGTTCTGGGGATATGGGGATCTGATCGGGCCGTGGTACTCGACACCGAGCCCCCATGACCGCCACCGCCGGATCGTCATGACGCGCGAGCAGGCGCTGGCGCAGGTTAGCGGGCCCCCGATTTCCAATTCGGCCGACCGCGACGGCAACGGAGGGGCCTTCTACCAGCACTGCAGGCAGCACGGAATCTGGCCCAAGGAGGTGTCGGGCTGGGACCCGGTGTCGGAAGCCGAGATGTTCATGCCGTACATGCCGTTGCGAAACGTCACGCCGAACTATCCCCCAACGCTACTGGTGCACGGCACGGCGGACACGGACGTGCCCTACGAGCAATCGACTCTCATGGCCGAGGAGTTCCGCCGGCACGGGGTGCGGCACGAACTGCTGACATTCGAAGGGGCCGAGCACGGAATCGGCGGGTCAAGTTCCGCCGAATCCGACAGGGCATATTCCGCGGCAGTGGCGTTTCTGCAAGCAGAGGTAGGGGTCTGAAGAGCAAGCCGCCAAGGAATAGATCGGCTGGCTCCCGCGCCTATCTCCTGCGAGGAATGAACTCCACCGACACCGGGTCGAAGGCGTTCAGATCGGGCTTGTCCGTCTCCACTCCTTCGGGGGGAACCGCCAGCTTCGCCGTCCACACGATTCCGTTCAGGATGAACCGGCGCAGGTCGTCGTTGGTCCAGCTCTTGTAAAAGTGCGGCATGACGATGCCAAAGCCGCGCCCGCCATCAGTCCTCTCGACGCCCCAGGCAACGATCTCCCTCTTCGGAGCGTCGGGCGGGAGCATGGACGTCGCCAGTGCTGTCACGTTCGGCGCGGGCCGGTTGCCGGGACCGCCGAAGTAGTTGTTGGTGTAGGGCTCGTCGTGGATAGTGAAGCTCTTCCAGCCCCGCGAGATGGGGTGGCTCGGAGCAGCGGGCTCGATCTTGGCCTCTTCGTAGACCCGCGCGAATGACCGGTGGTGGGGGCACGAGCGATTGGCGAAGTATCCGCCGATCCAGCGCAAGAGCGGGTGGTCGCCATCGGTTGTCACGTCCTCGCCGAGCAGTCCCGTCGCGAAGTGCAGACAGACGATTCCGCACCCGCGGTCCATCATCTTCGCGAGGTCGGCGAGGTTGCGTTCGGGATTCTCGAAGCGGTTTGGCGGGAACGTGTCGCCAATAAAGACGACCGTCGAGACCGACTCGCGCAGCGCCTTGTCCTGCGGCCATTCGTAGACGATGTCTGTCTGGACCGAGTCAACGTTCTTCATCCCGCGGAGGGCATCCTGCAGGAGGCGACCGCCCGCGGCCACCTCGTGCGAGCCGGGCGGGTGGTTGCTCGGACCCACCACGACCAGGATTCGAGTGGCATCAGCCCCCTGAAGAACGGTGCCCGCCGCCACGAAGAGCAGCGCGAGCGCGGTGCGCGGGTTCATCGTGCAGACATTATCCCCAATCGGCACGACAATTCACCGCAGGACCTGTCGCCCGCCGACATTGCATCCGAAGCGGCTCTACGGCTCGCGAGGCAAGCGTCGGGTGGATAATCGAGTACGCACTGCCGGAAGCACGGACCAGTGTTCCGCCGCCGGCGCCTGGCCTGCCGGATTTCCGAGCAACGCACCTGTTGACATGATCCGGATCGCATCGATCGCCTTACTCCTTGCTCTGGCGACGGCTGCCCAGGAGCCCTACACCGCGGTTTCCCGGCAAACGTTCGCGGAACTCTTGAAGACCTCTGCGAGCGCACCGCCGGTGTCGGTCACGTCGCACGGCCGGGTCGCCGAACGGGGACTGGTGGTCGAGGACCTCACGTGGGAGTCGAGTGACAGCGAGACTGTTCCGGCCTACTTGATTCGGCCAGCCGAGGCCGACGGGCGGTTACCGGCGCTAGTCTGCCTGCACGGATCCAGCGGCAGCCGGGAATCGATGGCAACGCCTGAGTTCGGGCCGGGAGAGTGGACGCGCCCTAGGCGCGATACCCCTCATACCAGGATGCTGGGCTGGGCTCGCGAACTGGCGAGACGGGGATTCATCGCCCTGGCGATCACGCAACGCGGCCTCGACCGGCGAGAGCCGCCGATCAACGTGCAGGCCAACGCCATGCTCGTGCAAGGCCGCACGGCCATGGGGGAGATCCTCTACGAAATCCGCCAAGGCGTGACCTACCTCAAGGGTCGGGAAGATGTGGGCAGGATTGGCGTCACCGGGATGTCGTTCGGAGGAATCACCTCGTTCTACACCTGGCTGCTGGACGATCGCGTCGCGGCAGCTGCTCCGATCTGCGGAGGGGTGGGCTCGCTGGAATCGTTCATCCGGCTCGGGCGGCTGTCCTACCACGGCACGTATTGGTGGGTGCCAGGCATGCTCCAGCGAGGCGATCACGGCGATTTCGCCTCGGCGATGGCCCCGAAGCCCTTGATGCTGTGGGCCCCGACGTCGGACGTCGGGATGCCGCGAGACGGCGTGGACCGATTCCGCGACCAGGTGGAGCCCGCCTATGCCCAGGCCGGGGCGGAAAGCGCCTTGCGGATCCACCAGCCGCCCGGCGAGCACAGCTTCACGATGGAAGCGTTCGAAGCGATGGCCTCGTTCTTCGACGAGTTCTTGCGCTAGGGCTTCAGGATGCTCGCCAACAGCGGCGTCGCCATCACTCCGTTCCAGCGGTGGCGCCCGTCGAAGGAGTCCATCGAGAGGTGTTCTTCGGCCCCGAGCGCACGGTAGGCCCGCTGTATCCTGTCCCACGCCCCGGGGATCCACTCCTTGACCATAAGCCCGTCGCGCTGCCCGACTTCCCACAGGGCCGGCCTGGGGGCGATCAAGCCGGCGATCTCCGGAACGTCGCCGAATTCCAGAAGGCCCGGAATCACTTGCGCCCCGCAGCTGTAGCGCCCTTCGATGCGCTCCTGCATGACATTCAGCGCGCCGGAAATCACGGAGACCCGAATGCGCGGCTCGACCGCTGCTGCAAGCATGGTCATCCTGCCGCCGTACGACAGGCCGACGCAGCCGATCCGGTCCGCATCGACCGCGCCGTTGCGAGTCAAGAACTCGAGGGCCCACAAGGCGTCGCGCAGGTTCTCGCTCATCAGGTTCCGGCCCAGCAGCTGCATCCGCACGAAGGCCACGGCGCAAGCGTCGTTGCCCCTGTAGGCCTCCGCCGAGTCGAGCCGGCGCCCGAACGGCGTGAAGCAAGGGGCTACCACGACATAGCCTTGGCGGACGAGCTCGAGCCCGAAGTCATAGTTCGCGGTTTCGATGTTCTGTGCTCGCTCCGGCGTGCTGTCAATGCCGACGACCGCATCGTGGCCGAAGGGCCCGTGACCGTGGAGCGCCAGAATGCCCGGGCGCGCTCCCTCACGAGCAGCCTTTGGCGTCAGTAGGTAGATCGGCAGTTCTGCAACGCCCGGGGCACGCAAGATCACGGACTGGCGCTGGTGATCAGCGAATTCGACCGTCTCCTCGATCTGTGACTCCCACCGCAATGGCGGTCGATAGGCCCCCAGCAGCTCCGCGAGCTTGTTTCCGAACGCCTGCTGCCAGGCGCGGCACTCGTCGGCCGTGGAGCCTTCGAACTTCATCTTCAGCGGAGCCTCGCCCGCGAGCCTGCGGATCCGCTCGTGGACATCTTCGGCCCGGGCGGACACGACGCCGCTGCCGAGCAGGGCTTGCAGCAGTCGTCGTCGATGGATCGGTCTCATGCCAGCCTCCCGTCAGTCTCTTAACCTCGCCGCGAGCGCGCTGAGGGCCTCGCGGGTCTCGGCGATCTGGTTGTGAAGGCGTTCGGCATGCCTCCACGCTTCGCTGTCGAGTCGGGAGCCGGGCTCGCGGAGTTCCTGCTCCAGTTCTGCGAGATCACGCTCGCACCGTTCCAGGTTCGCCTCGAGCGTGGCGGGATTGTGGAAGCTTCCCCCGTCCACGGTCACGTACACGGGCGTGCTGTGGGCCAGATACCCGGGTCCTGCCGACACGCGAGCGGCGATCCAGATGCCGCGCTCGACTTCGAGATCGAATTCCAGCGACAGCTGCTTCTCGCCTTGGCCGGTGACCCGCTGGAGGACTTCTCCGTGCCCTACAATCTCGAGATTCGTGAGTCCGATCCGCGAGCCGTCGCCGAAGGCGTTCGCGACGACCCGCACGGTCTGGCCCTCGCTAACAGCCACCTGGCTGCCGGGGAGAGCGCCGTTCACCTCGAGTTCTACGATCGGCCCCGTGGTCGCGAAGGTGTGGCCGGCCTTGACGGCGGAAAGCCAGTTGTCAAAGGTCAGATCCTCCCCGACATAGGTGTAGAAGCGGGCGTCGCCGATCTGGCTGAATCGATTCGGGTCGCCGCGCTCTCCCCTGCCGCACCATGGAAAGTCCGAGCCGCCGAGTGCGGTCAGCCGGAACCCGAGATCGAGGAAGCGATAGTAGTGCTCCGTATGGATCGGGCCGTCGGGGACGCAGAACTGGGCCAGTTCCAGGAAATCGAGCTTGCCCGCGAGCACCGTGACGGTCATTCCGCGATAGCCGTGGAATGACATGCCCTGATGGGCGAAACCGCTGACGCCACCCAGTTCGTGCACGCGGTCGAAGACGCGGCCGTACGAGTAATAGTCATCCTGAAAACGCACGAAGTCATCAGCGCCGAGGGAGATGGTGTGGCCGAATTCCGGCGTGCGCGGCTCCTCCTGGCCCGACGAGAGGATCGTGCCCCCTTCGCGGTAGCGACCGGTCTCCCCCCAGCCGTACTGGGAGAAGACAAACTGCCAGAAGTCGCCCATTTGCAGCAGGTGGCCGACATGGATGTCCTCGGCCGCGATCCAGCGCAGGATGGATGGGTTGTCGCGCGGCGAGCGGCGGATGTGGATGTGGTCATCGGAGGAGTACCAGCCGCGGGCGGGCATGTCGATCCATCGCTCCAGCTCGTACGTGCGTTTGGCTTGGTCGCCCGGCCCGATCTCGATGTCGTGTGTCTGCATCGCGTACTCGTAGCCCTTCGAGAGTGCGAGGCGATAGGTGCCGACGGGCAATCGGGCTTCGAAGGACCCATCGACATAGAAGGAGCCGTCCGGTTGCAGGGCGTATCCGTCCGCGCGGTCCGAGCGGCCCCACATGATGGCGATGGCTTGCGGAGGGGGGCCGAATGAGGACTCGGCCTCGGTTGAGGCGCCTAGCATCCGGGGCGGGTTGCCATCGGCATCCGTCAGCCGCACTCGGACTGGGGTGGAGTCCCCGGTGCCGGCTTCGAGCACGGTCACTGACAGGACAGCGTCCCGGGTCGTCAGGCAGGCGACAATCAGGCAGGTGAGAAACAGGCTCAGTGCAATCGCTCGGTGCTTCATGATTGTCCGGCCCGACTAGATTGTACGGGCATTCGGAACGTCGGAGGTGTGGTAGAGGCCGGCGCAGAATGACTTCAGTGCTACCCCAGCAGCGCCTCATGAGCCAGCGGCGGTCTAGTTTCGCAAGGAGTTGGGCGCTGTAGGCCCCAGCGGTCGGGTAGTCAACGCGTAAGCCGGCGTCCTGCGGCTGTTACACTCCTGTTGCGATGACCCGACACGGCGTTCTTCTTCTCGCCTCGTTGTCCTTGCTGGTCGCCTCTGCTGCCTCGGTCGAGGAACGCCTTCAGACAATGCACCGGCACCACCCGGAGGCCGACGCCAACGGCGACGGCAGCCTGACGGAGCTCGAGGCGATGGATTACGTGGTCCGCGTATCTGGCCGGAGGGTCAACCGCGGTCCGGTCGCCGGGCCCCCAGAATTGCTCGACGCATTCGAGGAACGGTCGCACGGGGGAACCCGTTACCGACTGATGCCACCCCTGGCCCTTGAGCAGGGCACGCGCTACCCGCTGATCCTGAGCTTGCACGGCGGCGGCGGCGTGGGCGACGACAACGTGTCCCAATTGCGTTGGTGGAACGGCGTGATGGCCAAGGAGGAATGGAGACGTGCACATCCATCCTTCGTCGTTGTGCCCCAAGCGGTCTCGGGCGGCACTTGGGGAGAGCGATCCCAGGTCGGCAACCTCCAGAACATCTACATCAAGAACATGGTTCCAGTGGTCTTCGAGCTCATCGAGGCGCTGCAGCAAGAACTCCCAATCGACGCATCGCGCATATATGTTCTCGGCTCGTCCATGGGAGGCACGGGGACTTGGAACTTCCTCCAGGCCCGACCGGGGTTCTTCGCCGCCGGCATCCCCGTTTGCGCGGGTCGCCCCCCGGAAGATCTCAAGGGCTTGACACAGACCCCGGTCTGGTTATTCCACGGTGCCGACGACCCAACGGCGCCGGTGGAGAATTCCCGCAGGATGTTCCGCAAGCTCAGCGCTGCCGGAGGCTCGATCAAGTACACCGAGCTTCGGGGTGTCAGGCACAACTCTTGGATCCAGGCGTTTACGTACGCTGGCGACGATCCGGCTCGCGGCTTCCTGACCAAAGCCAGCGGAGATGGAGTGGACCCGACCAGCGACGTGTGGCAGTGGCTCTTCCGCCAGCGTCGGCAGGGCCAGAATTGAGTCCCGCCGATTGCGCGATTCTCACAGCAAGCCGGCGAGTCCTTGGACCCAATCTTCAGCCGCCAGACCCTCCGACGATCCGGGCGGCCTTGGAATGCTCTATACCGCAACGCCGGATTGCTGCGAGGCCTGGCTATGCGCCGCCGCCTTGGCAAGCTTGTCGCAACGGTTGTTGTCCCTGTGCGTGGAGTGTCCCTTCACCCAGACCCACCGCACTCGGTGCGGCGCCACGGCGGCCTCCAGCTCTTGCCACAGGTCTTGGTTCTTCACGGGCTGCTTCGTCGCCGTCATCCACCCGTTGCGCTTCCACTTCTTCATCCAGCGCGTCACGCCGTTCTTGACGTATTCCGAATCAATCTCCACAGTGACTGCGCAGGGCTCGCGCAGGGCCTGCAAGCCCTTCACAACCGCCATCATTTCCATGCGGTTGTTGGTCGTTCTGGCCTCTCCCCCGCTCAGTTCGCGAGAGTGCTTGTTGTAGCGAAGGATCACCGCCCAGCCGCCAGGGCCGGGATTGCCGATGCACGATCCGTCGGTGACCAGCCGGACGTTCTTCATCGATGCTGCCCCCAATCATAGCGCCGCGATCCGATGCGGATTGCGGCTCCATCCTCGGGTACGCTGAAGGGTTGCTGCAGACTCGCAGGGCGTTTTTGGCTGCCTGCGCGGCTCTGTCTTCCTCGGGGGCCGCCGGCGCGACTGCTGCCGACGAATACGGCAAGCGTCGGCGAGCGCTGGCCGAGGCGGTTGGTCGCGGTGTCATCGCGCTGCTTGGCTCGACCGAATCGGAAGGCCGGTCCGGGTTTACGGGGTTTCGCCAAGAGAGCAGCTTCTTCTACCTCACCGGACACGCAGAGCCGGGCGCGGCCCTGCTCATCGCTCCGGCTCGCGGGGGCCTGCCGTATCGCGAGATCTTGTTCTTGGCCGACCCCGCCGGCCGCTCCCGCGAGTGGCATGGGCCAAGCTTGGAGCCGGAGGACGCCGGCCACTTGGGGTTCGCCGAGGTCCTGACCGGGGTGAAGTTCCGCCAGACCCTGCGCGCCTTCCTGCGAGATCGGAACAGACTGGCTGGATTGGCCGAAGCACGGCCGGCGGACGACGCCCGGGCGCGCTCGCGGCACGAGCGTCTGGTGGAAGCGGCGGGGCGCGAGCCGACACGCGATATCCGAGTTCCGCTGGCCGCGCTGCGCAGCATTAAGTCGCCTGCCGAGGTTGCCCTGGTTCAAGCGTCTGTCGATGCCACCGAAGTGGGCTTCCGCGATGCTTGGGCAAGAGTCGCCGATGGGGCTACCGAGCGCGACGTCGCAGCCGGATTGATCGGAGGGGCTTTCCGCGCCGGCTGCGACCGCTTGGCTTTCGCGCCGATTGTGGCTGCCGGGTCTCATGCGACGATCTTGCACTACCAGCGCAACTCCGGCCGCTTGGAGAACGGGCAGATGTTGCTCATTGACGCCGGCGGCGAACGGGCTCGCTATGCCGCCGACATCACACGCAGCATCCCGGTAAGCGGACGGTTCGGCGAGAAGCAGCGGCGGCTGTACGAAGCCGTGCTCGAGGCGCATGAGCAGGCGCTGGCGGCCGTGCAGCCCGGTGCTGTGCTGGGCGGGCCCGCTCGGAACAGCATCGAATCAGTTGCCGAGGGTGTCCTGCGCAAGCGAGCGCCCCGCGGCGTGGATCCCTATCTGCCCCACGCCATCGGGCACCACGTGGGACTGGACGTGCATGATCCAACGCCGCCCGGTCGCACCTTGGAACCGGGCATGGTGCTCGCCATCGAACCCGGCTTGTACCTGCCGGAGGAAGGCATCGGCATCCGCATCGAGGATATGGTCGAGGTGACGGGCGATGGCTGTCGCGTGATGAGCGTGGGCCTGCCGCGCTCGGCTGACGCCCTCGAGGCTGCGCTCGCCGGCGCGGGGGCGGCCTGAATTCCGCAGCGCAGGGTCTCGCTCGGGCTCTCAGTTGCGCACCGGATGATCGCCCAACGCGTCCTCGTCGGGCTCGGTGCCCCAGCCGGGCCGGTCAGGCACAACCAGATGGCCGTGCTCGATGGGCGGGGAGTGGGTGAAGATGTCGGCATCCCAGCTCAGCCGGTCGATGTCGATCTCCATGATGCGCAGGTTCGGCACGGCGGCCACGAAGTGGGCGTTCATCATCGTCGCCAGGTGCCCGTAGAAGTTGTGCGGCGCCACGTTGACCTCGTAGGCCTCGGCGCACGCGGCCACCTTCAGGCTCTGCCAGACACCGTTCCAGACCGCGTCGATAATCGCGACGTCGACGGCTTCGTGCTGGAAGAAGGGCAGGAAGTTGCGCAGGCCCATCAGTGTTTCGCACGAGCTGATGGGGCAGGGGCTTTGCTCGCGGATGTGTTGCAGCGCACGCGGGTTGCGCGTGTCGATCTCCGCCCAGAACAGGTCGAAGTCGCGCAGCTCGCGCAGGACCTTGAGATAGCCCTCGGTGGCACAGTTGAAGTTCAGGTCGAGCAGGATGTCCATGTCCGGCCCGGCACCGTCCCGCAAGGTATCCAAGTGGGCGCGCAGTTGCCGCAGCGTGGAGCGCTCCATGTTGCGGCCCGGCTCGTAAGGCGTGCCGAAGCCCGGTCGCCACCCCCGCACGGTCCCGTCCCCGAACTCGAAGATATTGGTCTTCAAGGCGGTGAAGCCCCGCTGCTTGGCCTCCGCGCCGATCCCGCGGACGCCATCGAGGTCGCGGATCGCCGGCGGGTAGAACTCCGGGTGATTGATGCGCCATGTGGCACAGTGCGACCAGTACAGCCGGATGCGATCGCGCACCTTGCCCCCGAAGAGCGCGTAGCAGGGCACTCCCAAGGTCTTGGCCTTGGCGTCAAGCAGGGCGTTTTCGATCGCGGCGAAGGCTTGCCCGGTCGCCCCGTCGACGGCCGGTCGCAGCTGGCAGAACAGCTCGGAGAAGATCCGCTCGTGATTGCCGAGATCCTTGCCTAGCAGGGACGGCGCCAAGCGCTCGATCGTCGCCGTGATTCCCGGGGAACCGAAGTCCTCGTCGTACTCGCTCCAGCCCACCGCGCCGTCGCCGGTTGTGACCTTGGCGAAGTGGTAGTTGCGCCACCCGGCATCGCAATGGCGGGTTTCTAGGCGGTCGATCTTCATGAGCCGACCATCGTAGCAACCGATGCCGGCCAAATCGGGCTAGCTCGCGCCGTCCGGCGGACCTTGGCGAAACACTTCGTCCAGTGCGGCGACGGCTTCGTCAACATGCTCCTGCTCGATCACGAACGGCGGAAGGAACCGCAGGATATTGCCTGCGGTGCAGTTCATGAGCAGGCCGAGTTCCTGCGCCCGCGGCACGAAGCCTCCGCCGGGGATGTTCAGCTCGAGCCCGACCATCAGGCCGAGGCCTCTCTGTCCGCCGACGAAGTCGTAGCGGGCAGCCAGATCTGCGAGGCGCGCCCGGAAGTACGCCGACACTTCCCGCACGTGCGGCAGCAGTTCTGGCAGCATGCCGAGGAACTCCCGCGCCACGCGGCAGGCCAGCGCTCCGCCGCCGAAGGTGGAGCCGTGCATGCCCGGCGCGAGGACCGCCGCGGCGGCCTCGTTGCAGACAACGGCACCGATCGGCAGTCCGGCCGCCAGGGGCTTGGCCAGGGTGATCAGGTCCGGCAGGAAGTCACCGCCCCAGTTCTGGAACGCGAAAGCCTCGCCCGCGCGCCCCATGCCGCACTGGACTTCGTCGCAGATCAGCAGCGCGTCGTGGCGCGTGGCCAGTTCGCGGGCCCGCGCCGCGAATGCGGGCGAGATCTCAATGATGCCGCCCTCGCCCAGAATGGGTTCGAACACGATGCCGGCGGTGTTGTCACCCACGGCGGCCTCGAGTGCGGCTACATCGTTGGGTGCGATGAACCGCACTCCCGGAATGACCGGCTCGAATGGCTCGCGGTACTTGGGCTGGCCGGTGACGGAGATCGCGCCCAGCGTGCGGCCGCCGAACGACTCGTGCAGCGCGACGATCTCGGTCTTGGCGCTGCCGCGCGCGCGGCCCCACCCCTTGGCGATCTTCAGGGCCGCCTCGACGGCTTCAGCGCCGCTGTTGCAGAAGAACGTGCGCTGCAGCCCGCTCAGTTCCGCGAGCATCTGAGCTACCTCGCCTTGCAGCGGGTGGTAGTACAGGTTGGAGCAGTGCACCAAGGTGCCGATCTGGTCGGCGATCGCCGCCACGACACGGGGGTGGGAGTGGCCCAGGGCCATGACCCCGATGCCAGAGACGAAGTCGAGGTACTTGCGGCCGTTCTCGCCGTAGAGGTAGACGCCTTCCGCTCGGCTGACAACCAGCGGGTAGCGCCCGTAGTTGCGCACCACATATTGGTGGTCCCGCGCGACGATCTGTTCTGTGTCCGTTTCTGGAGAGGCAACAGGCATTTCCTCCTCAGACTAGCAGCCGCGCGAGCGTACGATCTGTCCTTAGCGTGTCACCGCACCAAGCCTGAGATGTATGCCCCGCCCGTGTGCTTAGGGCTACTGCACCGCTGATCTAGGTCCGGTGGGGGAATGGATCGCGGCGTGGTCCGAGCTAACGATCACAACATCGCAGCTTGGACTAGCAGACGGTCGATGACGCCCGCTGCGTCCTTCTTCGCTACCAGTCGTGCGGCATCGAGCGTCTCCTGCTGGCCATCGCGATCAATCCGTTCAGCGCTGGCGACAGGCCAAGGTCAAGTTTGGCCCAACATCTGAAACTGCTGCCGCTGCTAGACCAAGGAGGCAGGGAACGACCGCCCGCCAAGTAGGAACGCATGTAGGCAATGTCGCTTCTTGGCCCTATGGGACAATGCATCGGTGCGGGTACGCTATTACGATGATCCTAGGAGTGGGCAGCCTCACATCTACGGTCATGACGTGGCTGAAGACGAAGTCGAGGCGGTCCTCGATCGTCCAATGGAAGACAGACCGGGAGAGGGAGGAGTGAGAATCGCGCTCGGGCAAACGCACGCAGGCCGTTATTTGCGAGTCGTCTATGTTACAGACCCCGTTCCGAACTCGGTCTTCGTGATCACCGCGTACGAACTCGGGCCGAAGGCGAAGCGAGCTCTTCGCCGCAGACGAAGGAGGGCACCATGAGCAAGAAGAACTTCCCAGCCGGTTGGGACGAAAGCAGGATCCAGCAGGTACTCGATCACTATGAGGCGCAAAGCGACGAAGATGCCGTGGTCGAAGACGAAGCCGCGTTCGAGAGCACCACTCACACGACGATCGAAGTGCCAATAGATCTCGTTCCACAAGTCCGCGAGCTGATGGCGAAACACAAGGCCAGCTGAACGAGGACGGCGAACGGCACACGCCTTCCCAGAAGTTGGATTCGGTATCGAATCCCAGTGTTCTGATGCTTCGTCCAGTACCAAGCGTCGAGAAGGAACCAGTTGGGGGACAGCCGCTTGGTCGGATTGGTTAGTCTTCCCGCAGGCGAGTTCAGATCGGCAGCACTCGATCTCACAGGCCCATGAAGCGCTTGCGCCGCAGCGCTTCTAGCAGGCTCTTCCGCATCACTCCACCATCAACTTGGAGCTGCGGTGCCGCAATAAGAGTGACAATGCGACGAATTCCCAAGTGTCTGTCGACCGCGAGAAACTGGCTGCATTCTGCCGGGCCAACGGCATTGTCAAGCTCTCCATCTTCGGCTCAGCGCTGCGGGAGGACTGCCGTCCCGACAGCGACATCGATGTGCTAGTGGAGTTTTCCCCCGACTGTGTTCCGGGCCTGTTCGCCTTCGCTGACATGGAGCTGAGCCTGCCGCCTCTGTTCGGCGGGCGGAAGGTGGATCTCAAGGTAGTCGAGGAACTGAGCCGCCATTTCCGGCATGCCGTGCTGAACACTGCCGAGGTGCAGTATGTCGAAGGGCAGGGCGCGACTGCTGGACATCCCGTCGGGAAGAGTGACGGTTGTCGCGCCTGAGTCTAGATCGCGCTGCAGGTTGTTCCGAGGAGCCCGCGCCAGCCGCCGAGGACGTCCTGTGGAAGAGCCTGAAGCCAAGACACAGGGTTCACTGCGGACAGGCGTCCGGTCGCAGACTGTCGACGTTGGCCGCTGCGAGCTCAAGATCTCTCGCTCCGAAATTCAGCACCAGTTCTGACACTATTGGTCTAAACACTTGCCCTTGACTGCAGATCAGACTCCTTGATTCGTGCAATCTGCATGAGGTGCCTCTTGTAGGCCGCGCTTGAGATCGCCGTCCCGGTGGACCGGCACTGAGATACGGGCCGAGATGCCCGCTCTTGTGTAAGTGTGATGGCTGCCCTGGATCCGCCGCAACTGCCAGCCCCGCGACTGGGGAATTCGGCAGAACTCTTTGCCAGTGACGGTCTTCAAACCGCGAGCTCAATTAATCGGTCCGTGCCGGACAGGGGGACCTCCTGATTCTCGATCGACATACAACCTTCGACTGCTTCGTAGATGTTGCTGAGCAGATCTTCGAAGGTGTCTCCCTGCGTGGCACATCCAGGAATGGCTGGCACTTCCGCCCAAAAGCCGCCTTCTTCTGCCTCGCGAATGACAACCTTCAGCTTCATGGCTTTCTCCAGTCCGAGACTACATTGTAGGCCCTAGATTGACCAACTGATATGGGGCGGGGCGAGCTAGGGTTACCGTTTCGCGGATGCGCCGTTGGGATTGATGATGGGATTAAGCTCCCTGCCAGCCGCGCAAGAGTGAAGGTAGGGCGGTCAGCAAAGCCGAGGCGTAGCGGGGCTCAGATGCTCGGTATGCAAAGGTCGCGGTCTGGAATCTCTCGAACTAGCTCCCCATTTCAGGCAACGATGTCTTGCACAAGGTTTGCGCGTAGGCGTTGCCGACGCTCCGGGTGAATCCAACACCAAGGCCCACTCGGAGAGCACGAAGCCAAGACTGGGTCCACTGTGGACAGGCTTCAGGTTCCTTCAGCGGCGATTGGCTACGCTGGGAGAGCATGACCGGCCCCGATCCGCTCATCTTGGTCACCAACGATGACGGGATCGACGCGCCAGGGATCCGCGCGCTGGAAAGCGCCTTGGCGCCGATCGGACGGATCCGCACAGTCGCCCCGCTGATGGAGCAGAGCGCCGCCAGTCGGCGCATTACGCTGCGCCGCCCGCTGCGCTACGAGCACAAGGGCGAGGGCCGCTTCGGCGTCGACGGCACCCCGGCCGACAGCGTGATGATGGCGCTCACGCTGCTGCTCGAGGAGACTCCGGCCTTGGTCGTCGCCGGCATCAACGCCGGCCCCAACCTCGGCGAGAACATCTACTATTCCGGCACGGTCGCCGCGGCCGCCGAGGGCTCGAAATACGGCATCCCCGCCATGGCCGTCTCGGTCAACCAGCGGTCCTCCATAGACTTCGGTCCGTCGGCCCGCATTGCCGCGGCCCTGTCCAAGAGAGTGCTCGCGGAGGGGTTGCCGAACGGCATCACTCTCAACGTGAACGTGCCCGCCGGCGAGGCTTCCGGGGTGGCCGTGACCCACCAGTGCCGCAAGATCTCGCGCAATCTGATGATCGAGGCCCGCGATCCGCACGACCGGAAGTACTACTGGATGCACGAAGAGGTGCCCGTCGAAGCCGCCTCGGATGGCAGCGACTACGCTGCGGTGCACCAGGGCCTGCTATCTATCACCCCGCTACACTTCGACCACACGGCATACGGGTACGTCGAGGCGCTGCGGCGCGACTTCTGCGAGTTCGATCCGCGGCCTCTCTGAGGCAGCCGCTGCCGGCGTCGAATCAGGCCAGCAATGGCTTGACGGCGTTGCCGTGGACGTCGGTGAGTCGGAATCTCCGCCCTTGGAACTTGAACGTCAGCTTGGTGTGGTCGACCCCTAGCAGGTGCAGCATCGTGGCGTGCAGGTCATGCACGGAGACTGGGTTCTCGGTGATGTTGTAGCTGAACTCGTCGGTAGCGCCGTAGGTCTTTCCGGGCTGGACGCCGCCGCCGGCCATCCAGATCGAGAAGCAGCGCGGATGGTGGTCGCGGCCGTACTCCGACTCCGTCAGCGTGCCTTGGCAGTACACGGTCCGCCCGAACTCGCCGCCCCAGACCACGAGCGTGTCGTCGAGCAGGCCGCGCTGCTTGAGATCCATCACCAACGCCGCCGAGGCCTGGTCGGTGGTCTTGGTCTGGCGCTGGATGCCCTGCTTGAGCGAAGCGTGCTGGTCCCAGCCCCGGTGGTAGAGCTGAATGAAGCGCACGCCGCGCTCGGCCAGCCGACGTGCCAGCAGGCAGTTGTAGGCATACGTGCCGGGGCGGCGGGCGCCTTCTCCGTAGAGGTCGAACACGCGCTCGGGCTCGCCGGACAGGTCGGTCAGCTCCGGGACCGAGCGCTGCATCTTGAACGCCATTTCGTACTGCGCGATGCGCGTGACGATCTCGGGGTCTCCGTACTCCTCGAACTGCTTGCGGTTGAGCTTGGCCAGCGCGTCGAGGAACGTGCGGCGCTGGTCGCGCGAGATGCCCGCCGGGTCGGACAGGTACAAGACCGGGTCGCCCACCGAGCGGAACTTGACGCCTTGGTAGCGCGTCGGCAGGAAGCCCGAGCCCCACAGCCGGTCGTAGAGCGGCTGGCCGCCCGTGCCCTGCGTGATCATCACGACGAAGGCGGGCAGGTCGCTGGACTCGCTGCCGAGCCCGTAGCTCAGCCAGGCGCCCATGCTGGGACGGCCCGCGATCTGCGCCCCGGTCTGCAGGAACGTGACTGCGGGATCGTGGTTGATGGCATCGGTATGCATCGAGCGCACGATGCTGATGTCGTCGGCGATCTTGGCCGTGTGCGGCAGCAAGTCACTGATCCAGGCGCCAGATTCGCCGTGTTGCTGGAAGCCGAACGCAGATTCGACCAGCGGAAAGCTGCTCTGGCCGGAGGTCATCGTGGTCAGCCGCTGGCCCTTCCGGATCGACTCCGGCAGGTCCTGCCCGCGCAGCATGGCCAGGCCCGGCTTGGGATCGAACGTTTCGAGCTGCGAGGGCCCGCCGGACTGGAACAGCCAGATCACGCGCTTGGCCTTGGGCGCGTAGTGCGGCAGGCCGTCCAAGCCGCCCACGGCGGGCTTGGGCGCATCGGATGCGTTCAGGTCGCGACCTAGCAGGTGGGCCAGGGCGATGGCTCCGACGCCGCTCGCCGCCTTGCCGAAGAAGTGCCTCCGGGTGTCGATCTCTGGGGCGTGAGTTTCCGGCGTCATTGCTTCGTCACCGCTTCGTCCAGGTTCAGCACGAGGCTGGCTACGCCGGCGTAGGCGGCCAGCTCCCGCGGGTCGGAGCGCGGGTCCCATGGCGAGTCACCCACCGCGAGGTACGCTTCGGCCGCGTCGAGATCCGAGTCGAACCGGTCCGCATAGGCGCGGTACAGGTCTTCAAGGATATCCCGCTCGTCTTGTCCCGGCAACCGGCCCAGCACTTTCAGGTACATCTGGTCGATGCGCGCCGCGGGGCTCTGTGCATCGCCGCGCAATGCCGTATCCGCGAGGTGTCGCGCCGCTTCCACGAAGGTGGTGTCGTTCATGAGGTTGAGCGCCTGCAGCGGCGTGTTGGTGCGCTTGACGTGGACCGTGCAGACCTCCCGGTCGGAGGCGTCGAAGTTCATCATCGACGGCGGTGCCACCGTGCGCTTCCAGTAGGTGTACAGGCTGCGCCGGTACAGTTCGGGGCCATCGCCGGGCTGGTAGGCGTTGCCGGAGACCTCCTCCCACAGTCCGGGCGGCTGGTAGGGGCGCACCGAAGGCCCGCCGATGTCCTGCTGCAGCAGCCCTGCGGCCGCGAGTGCCTGGTCGCGGATCGTCGCCGCTGCCAGGCGGAACCGGGGTCCGCGAGCGAGCAGTCGATTCTCGGGGTCGCGCTCGAGCAGTTCCGCGTCCACGTGCGAGGACTGCCGGTAGGTCGCGCTGAGCATGATTGTCTTCAGCAGCCGCTTGACGTCCCAGCCCGAGTCCATGAACTCGACTGCCAGCCAGTCGAGCAGCGCCTGGTTGGACGGCGCCTCGCCCTGGGAGCCGAAGTCGTCGACGGTCTTGACCAAGCCGACGCCGAACAGCATCTGCCAGAGCCGGTTGACGATCACGCGCGCCGTCAGCGGGTTGGACCGGCTGACGATCCAGCGCGCCAGCTCGAGCCGGTTCGCGATGCCAGGGCCGGTCGCGCCGACCAGGGCTTCTGGAATGGCCGCCTCGACGGGATCTCCGTGCAGGTCGTAACGGCCGCGCTCGAGCACATAGGCTTGGCGCGACGGCCCCTCCTTCATCACCATCACGGTGGGAACGGTGTCGAGGAAGGCGTCGTGTCGCCGTTGCGCCTCGGCCAAGGCCAAGCTTGCCTTGCGGATGCTCGTTGATGCGGCCAGGTCGAGAAATGCGCTGCGCAGCTTGTCCCGCTGCGCCGGAGTGCGGTCGCCGGGCCGGATCGCTGCCAGGGCGCCCAACGGCGCGGTCGAAGCCAGTGCCCTGGCCTCCGCCGGAGCGAGGGCCCGGCCGTACACGCGCACCTCGTCGATCCGTCCGGAGAAGCGGTTGTCGGGGCCGCCGCCGCCGCCCACCTTGAGGCTCGCGTTGCTTTGCGAGGGCCAGTCGAGGTTGTTGAACAGGACCTCGAACTCCTGCTCGCGGCCGTCGATGTACATGCGGACGCCCTTGGCCTTGCGCTTGCCGTCGTAGGTCAGCAGCACGTGCTGCCAGCGACCGGGCTCGATCCGGCGCTGGCTCGCCAAGCGCATGCTCAGGTCGCTCCAGCGTTGCGACATGTGCCACCAGAGCTTGCCGCCGCGCACGAAGAGGCCCCAGCCGTTGCCGATCGGGTTCTCCCCCATGGAGGCGACGATCGAACCGTCGTCGCCGGTCTCGGGCCGGATCCAAGCCGAGACGGTGAGGGGGTCCATGTAGTTGAAGATGCCGACTTTGCCCAGGTCCGCATAGCGCCGGCCGTCGAACACCGCCGCCGTGCCGGATTGTCCGTCGGCGAACTCGGTCTCCACCCGCTCCGGGGCGCTGCTTCCGTCAATCGAGCCCCCCCGGAAGCTGCTCGTGCCGAGCCGGCCATCGAACGGCGCGTGCACCCGCAGGCCGCGGGCGGGGGACCAGTCCAGGTCCGGGGTGTCGGCCAGGCCAGCCTCCCATGCCGCTTGCTCGCGGGCGATCTGCGGCTCTAGCGCGTCCCAGCGCTCCCGCGCGTCGGCCAGCCCGGCCGCCAGGGTGGCCAGCCGCGCTTCTTGTTCCGACGTCGGGGCGTGCAGCAGCGGATCTTCGTTGCCGAAGTTCCAGACCATGCCCTTTTCCTCGACGTTGTTGAAGTAGGCGAAGAACTGGTAGTACTCCCGCTGCGACAGCGGGTCGAACTTGTGGTCGTGGCAGCGCGCGCAGGCCAGCGTCAGGCCCAGCCAGACCGTGGCCGTGGTCTCGGCCCGGTCGGCCACGTATTCCACGCGGAACTCCTCGTTGACAGAGCCGCCCTCCGCGGTCGTGCGGTGGTTGCGGTTGAACCCGGTTGCGACGACCTGCGCCCGGGAGGCGTCCGGGAGCATGTCACCCGCCAGTTGCTCGAGCGTGAACTGGTCGAACGGCACGTTGCGATTGAAGGCCTCGATCACCCAGTCGCGCCAGCGCCACATCGAGCGGGTGCCATCGGTCTGGTAGCCGTTCGTATCGGCATAGCGTGCCGCGTCCAGCCACATGCCCGCCAGATGCTCCCCGTAGCTGGCCGATGCAAGCAGGCGGTCCAGCAGCCTCTCGTAAGCGACTGTCGCCGGATCTGCCGCGAACTCTTTCACCACCTCCGGATCTGGAGGCAGGCCGGTAAGATCCAGCGCCGCCCGGCGAGCGAGCGTGCGTCGGTCCGCCGGCGCGGCGGGGGCGAGTCCTTCTCGGGCCAGCCTGTCGGCGACGAACGCGTCGATAGGGTGCAGCCCGGCCTTGGCGGGCTGCGGCAGGTCGGGGCGCGCGGGCGGGCTGAACGCCCAGTGGCTTTCCCACTGGGCCCCTTGCTCGATCCAGCGCCGCAGGGTCTCGATCTCGCCCTCGCTGAGCGGGTCGTGGCCCATGTAGGTGGGCGGCATGCGCCGCGCTAGATCCGCACTGGTGACCCGTTGGAGCAGGCCGCTCTTGGCGGGCTCGCCCGGCACGATTGGCATGGCGCCGCTGGCAGCCGCGCCGAACGCGCCGGATTCGCGGTCTAGGCGCAGCCCCGCTTGGCGCTGGCCCTGGTCCGGGCCGTGGCAGCTGTAGCAGCGATCCGAGAGAATCGGACGCACGTCGTCGTTGTAGTCAACGCGTTCGGAGGGCAGTGTCGCGGCGCTGCCGGCGGCCGCGGCCAAGCCAGCGAGCAACGCGTGAGTTACTGCTCGGCCCACAGTGCGATTGTACCAGCGGAAGGCCGGAATCGACTCTTCTGGCGGCCTCGGCAGCGCGTCGATCCGGGCGAAGATCAAGCAAAAACGAGCGTACCGCCGCCAGCCGGGCAGCCCGGAGCAGCTTGCGCGACGGCTCCGCAGACTCTTCATAACAACCCTTACAATAGAGGGGTGGTTTGCGAACCGCGCCCCTAGGCGCGGCATTGTGGCTTCGGGCGCTAGATTACAGGCGCGCCGAAGGATAGCGCGAGCGAACGGCGGCAGCTAGAACACGGGAGAAACGAAGTGCGCAGTTCGAATAGAGAGTCCAACCTGCGATGGGGCGTCGAGAAGCGGCTGGAATTCATTGAGTTTCGGCTCTATTTCGAAGGCAGGATGAACCGCGGCGACCTGATGAAGATCTTCGGGGTCTCGGTCAACCAAGCCTCAACCGACCTGAACCGGTACCTGAAACTGGCACCGGAGAACATGATCTATGACAAGAGCGCCAGGAGTTACCTGCGCAGCGACAGCTTCAAGCCGCTGTTCCTCAAGCTAGACGCTTCCATCTACTTGAACCAGCTGCGCGCGCTATCCGACGGCATCGTGACCAAGCAAGAGTCTTGGGCCATGGAATACCCCGTGTTCGACGCGGCCCCGGCCCCGTCGCGCCTCGTCGATCCGGCCATACTGCAGACCGTCTTGGAGGCGTTGCGCGAAGAGCTGGCGCTCGAGATCAGGTACCAGTCCCTCAGCGCGCCGACGCCGGAGTGGCGTTGGATCGCGCCGCATGCGCTCGGTTTCGATGGCTTTCGCTGGCACATCCGCGCATTCTGCGACAGGGATCGCCTGTACAAGGATTTCCTGCTGGCGCGGGTCATAGACACGCGGGCCACGCGGCGGCCCGACAACGATCCCGACACGGATCGCGACTGGCACGAGCACGTCGCCTTGGATATCGGCCCCCACCCGGGGCTGTCCGAGTCCCAGAAAGAGGTGATCGCGCTCGACTACGGCATGCAGGATGGCATAGTCACGCTGCGCGTCCGCCGCGCCTTCCTGTACTACACGATGAAGCGCTTGGGCTTGGACCGAGACCCCGTGACGCGCGAGCCGGCAAATCAGCACATCGTGCTGCTCAACCGGGACGCGATCGAGGCCGACCGCCTATCCTTCGATGGCCGCGAGCGCGCTTGAGTCCCGACTAAGTCGAAAATCCGCCCGCTCAGCCCCGAAAATGATGCCGCCCGAGGCACTTCATGCCGCGCGCGTGGCCGCAGGCCGCCGCAGGGCCTATAATCGCAATGTCCTATAGCGCTCCGTCGGCCTTGCCCGGTACACGAGCGATCATGTCTGCTATCAATCCGTCGCCGCTGCCGCAAGCGCCTGAAATCGAGGCACGCCCACAGTTGGTCGCACCCGCCGGCACCCCGGGCCAGCCCCGCAGGCCCAGCACCGGGCTCATTGTTGGCCTGTGCTTGGTAGCATCGCTGGTGACCGCATTGGCGATGTGGGCCCTTGCCAATCGCGGCGTGGACACCTCGTCGGGCTCAGGTGCTAGTGTCCAGGCCCGTCTGGCCGTGGCTACCGAAAGGGAACTGCTGAAGTCCTTGCGCGTCGGCGGAACGATTGAAACGCTGAACTACGCCGCGATTCGCGTGCCCCAGCTGCGCGGCCCGCGCGATTCCGGCAGGGCCGACCTGACGATCATGTCCCTTACGCCCGCTGGCAGCATCGTCAAGGCAGGGGCTGTCGTGGCGGAATTCGAGCTGAAGTGGCTCGTGGATCACATCGAGGATCGCGAGTCAATCGTGAACAGGGCCCAGTCGAATCTCAAGAAACGCATCGCCGACGTGCAGATACTCAAGGAGACCGAGCGCCAGGCGCGGGTGACCGCTAGGGCGGAATACGAGAAGGCGCTCTTGGACCTTAGGACCGCGGAGGTGCGCTCTAAGATCGAGGCCGAAGTGCTCAAGAACGTTTCCGAGGAGGCTCTCGCCACTTGGGGCCAACTCGAAGACGAGGGCAGGATCAAGCAGGCTGTCCACGGCGCAGACATTCGGGGCGAGGAACTGATCGTGCGCGAAGAGGAGCTGCACGTAGACCGCCACGTGCGCGATCTGGAGCGGCTTCAGGTCAAGGCTCCGCTCCCGGGCATGATCGTGCACGAGTCGCTGTTTAACAAGAGCGGGCAGTTCTCCCAGGCCAAGGAAGGCGACCAGATCTATCCCGGGGCGCTCTTCATGCGCATCGTCGACGTGTCGCAGATGGTCGTCAGTGCATCGGTCAATCAGGTGGATGCGCAGTACATCCGCATCGGCGACGAGGCGGTGATCGAACTGGACGCGTATCCGGGCGAGCAGTTCAGGGGGCGGGTCGTGAGCATCGGTGCGATGGCGAGTTCCGGATCGGGCGGCTCGAAGTTTAGCCGGGGCAAGCCCGGCGCATTCATCAAGCACATCCCCATGAGCATCCTGATCGAGGATCGCGACGAGCGCATCCTGCCGGATCTGTCGGCCAGCGTTGACGTGCGCGCATCCGATCGCCTGAAGGGAGTGGTGGTGCCGCGGGAGGCGCTCAGGAGCGCGGACGGGGAATCAGCGAGTTTCGTCTACGTTCACAGGGACGGCGAATTCCTCCTCCGCGAGGTTCGCGTGCATGATGTCAGCGACACCGAGGCCTTGATCGAAACGGGCCTGCGGGCTGGCGAGGAGATTCTGCTCGGCGGCTTGCCTGCCAGCACGGAAGGCCACTACTAAAAGGGGGGCGCCTCGCCGGTAGCAGCGAACCACCGCAGGGCGTATAATCAACATGGCCCAAAATGCACCGTCGGCTGGGCCGCGACGGACGAGCGAGCATGTCTACTAGCAACCCTTCTCCACTGCCACAAGCTCCTGAGATCGAGCGGCGTCCTCAGCCGGTCGCGCCCCCCAGTCCTCCCGGGCAGCCCCGCAAGCCCGGCGTCGGGCTCATCGCGGGCCTGTGCTTGGTCGCTTCGCTGGTGACTGCGTTGGCGATGTGGGCCCTGGCCAATCGCGGTGTGGACACCTCTTCAGGTTCAGGCGCGGGTTCCCAAGCCCGGCTGGCCGTGGCCACCGGCGGGGAACTGCTGAAGTCCTTGCGCGTCGGCGGGACAATCGAAACACTGAACTTCGCTGCGATTCGCGTGCCCCAGATGCGCGGCCCGCGCGATGCCGGCAGAGCCGACCTGACCATCATGTCCCTTGCGCCTGCTGGCAGCATCGTCAAGGCAGGGGCTGTCGTGGCGGAATTCGAGCTGAGGTGGCTCGAGGATCATATCGCGGATGTCGAGTCAGACGTGGCCCTGGAGCAGTCGAACTTCAAGAAACACATCGCCGACGTTCAGATTCTCAAAGAGACCGAACGCCAGGCGCGGGTGACCGCCAAGGCCGAATACCAGAAGGCGCTATTGGATCTGAAGACTGCGGAGGTACGCTCTCAGATCGAGGCCGAGGTGCTGAAAAACGTTTCGGAGGAGGCTCGCGCCACTTGGGACCAGCTCGAAGAAGAGGCCAGGATCAAGGAAGTTGTCCACGACGCAAGCATTCGCGGTCAGGAACTGGTTGTGCGCGAAGAAGAGTTGCACGTGGGCCGTCACGTGCGCGACCTTAATCGGCTTCAAGTCAAGGCTCCGATCCCGGGCATGATCGTCCACGAGACGCTGTTCGGCCGGGGCGGCCAGTTCTCCCAAGCCAACGAGGGCGACCAGATCTATCCCGGGGCGCTCTTCATGCGCATCGTAGACGTGTCGCAGATGGTCGTCGGTGCGTCGGTCAATCAGGTGGATGCGCAGTCCATCCGCATCGGCGACGAGGCGGTGGTCGAACTCGACGCGTATCCGGGCGAGCGGTTCCGGGGACGGGTCGTGAACTTGGGTGCGATGGCGAGCTCCTCATCGGGCGGCTCGAGGTTTAGCCGGGGCCAGACCGGCGCGTTCATCAAGCACATCCCCATGCGCATCCTGATAGAGGATCATGATGAGCGCATCCTGCCGGACTTGTCAGCCAGCGTCGACATCCGGGCGTCGAATTCCCCGAAGGGAGTGCTTGTGCCGCGCGAGGCACTCCGGAGCGCGGACGGCCAAGGATCGAGCATCGTCTACGTCCACCGCGACGGCCAGTTTCTGCGCCGCGAGGTCCGCGTGCAGGATGTCAGCGACACCGAGGCCTTAATCGGAGCGGGACTGCAGGCCGGCGAGGAGATTCTGCTCAGCGGCTTGCCTGTCGTCACCGAAGGCTACCAGTAGGGGGTACGCTCTGCGGCTGCTGGGAGGCTGGCCGCAACTAGGCGTGCTAAGCTAACCGAACGAGCCGATGGCCGGTCGTCTAACGGTAGGACACGTGCCTTTGGAGCCCGTTGTGGAGGTTCGAATCCTCCCCGGCCAGCCACTCTGTAAGGCTGTCTCGCCGCACCGATGCTGAGAGTCGGCTTGACGGGCGGCCTCGCTAGCGGCAAGAGCTTCGCCGCTAGCGAGTTCGAGCGTCTCGGCTGCGTCGTCTTGCAGGCGGACCGGCTCGGGCATGCGATCTTGGCGGAAGACGCGGCCGTGCTCGGGGAGGTGACCGCCGCCTTCGGCGGGCAAGTGCTGCAGGCGGACGGCGCAATCGACCGCAAGGCGTTGGCCAGGGTCGTGTTCGCAAGCGAGGACGACCTGCAGCGCCTCAACGCGATCGTGCACCCGCGTGTCTTCGAGCGCGTGGAAGACTTTTTCCGGCAGACCGCGCAGCGCGACCCGGACGCGGTCGCTCTGGTGGAAGCGGCGATCATGGTCGAGACCGGCAGCTACCGCCGCTATGATCGCTTGGTCCTGGCGGCCTGCCCGCGCGAGGCTCAGATCGATCGTTTCGTGCGGCGCGAAGGCTCCACTCGCGCCGAGGCCGAAGCGAGGCTCGGCCGGCAGATGCCGCTGGACGAGAAGCGCAAGTACGCTGACTACGTGATCGACACGGGCAGCAGCGAAGCCCGCACGTTGGAGCAAGTCCGCGAGGTCTACCGCCAGCTGCGCAGCGAGGCCGAGAAGAAGGGGGCGCATGCAGATGTCCAGACCAGCTAGGGGCGCTGTGCGCGCAATCTTCTGCGGCGCCTTGGTCGTGTTCGCGCTCCTGCTCTGGTCCACCTGGCCGGTTCAGCTCGGCAGGGTGGCCCCGGTCGTGTTCGACGAGCCGTTTTGGACCGAGGCGGATTCGACGCTCAACGCCGACGAGCTCTCGAACATCGAGATCTACAACCGGGCGAGTCCGGCGACGGTGCATATCACCAGCACGGTGTTGCAGCGCAATTGGTTCTTGGAAGTCTATCCCAGCGAATCGACCGGATCCGGATTCTTGATCGATGCGGAGGGGCGCATCCTCACCAATTTCCACGTCATTCAGGGCAGCGCCGAGCTGGAGGTCAGCCCGCTGACCGAGGACGACGACGGCAACCGCTACAAGGCCACCGTGCTGGCCACGGATCCGGCCAATGACCTGGCGCTGATCCAGATTCGCCCCGAAGCCCCGATGCCGTTTCTCGCGCTCGGCGACTCCGACGGGGTCAAGGTGGGCCAGAAGGTGCTGGCGATCGGCAACCCGTTCGGCCTGGAAGGCACCCTGACCACGGGGGTGATCAGTTCGACCGGACGCTCCATCCAGGATCGCAGCGGGGTGCTGAAAGATCTCTTCCAGACCGACGCGGCCATCAATCCCGGCAACAGCGGCGGGCCGCTGCTGGATTCCAGCGGCAACGTGATCGGGGTGAACACGGCCATCTACGGCCCCAGCGGCAACATCGGCATCGGCTTCGCCATGCCGATCAACCGCGCCAAGGCGCTGTTGCGTTTTGTCAAGGGCGGGGCGCAGCCGCCGCAAGACATGGGGGTAGAGGGCTTCTTCCTGACGCGGCGCTGGTCGCGCGCGCTGCGCCTTCCCACGACCGGGTATCTCGTCACGGACGTCGCCAAGGGTTCTGCGGCTGCCGAGGCGGGCCTGCGCGGGGCGAGCCGGGACATCATCGTCGGCAACTACCGCGTGCCATGGGGCGGGGACGTGATCATTGAGGTCGACGGCGCGGCGGTCACGGACAAGACCTCGATGCAGCAGGCGCTCTCGCTCAAGCTGGCCGGGGACCGGGTGGCCCTGCGGGTCTTGCGCGGGGACGCGGAGCTTGAGCTTACAGTGACGCTGCGCGGCCGCAACATGGGCGTGCGCCTGTAAGGGTGCCGGCGCTGGACGTTCAGGCGCTCCGCGGCACCGCTACCCAAGCCTCGCCCTTGTGCCCGAAGTCGAATCGTTCCGGGTGAAGGATCTCGGCCAGGATCTCGACGGATTCGGCCAGCCGGGGTCCGGGGCGGTTGAAGAACTGGTTGCCGTCGGCGACGAAGACCTGCTCTCGCCGGACCGCGTTGAGACGGGACCAGCGAGGCTCGGCTTGCAGGATCGGCACGTCCGCCAGCGTGCGCTCGATGTCGAAGCCGCACGGGCTCAGCACGATCACGTCGGGGTCGGCTTGCAGCACATCCTCAAAGCTGATCCAAGGAGAGTGCTGGCCTGCGCTGCCGAACAGGCAGCTGCCTCCGGCGATTTCGATCAGTTCCGGCATCCAGTTGCCCGCGGCCATCAGCGGGTCGACCCATTCGATCGCTGCCACGGTGGGATTCGACGGCAGGTCGCGGGCAGCCTCGCCGACTGCATCGATGCGGCTCTTGGTGTCCGACACCAACCGGGCTCCCGCGGAGCGATGCCCCAGTGCGTCTCCCACTCGTCGGAAGTCGTCCCAAATATCGGCCAGGGAATTGGGTTGCAAGGACACGATCTCGGCGCTGCACCCGGCCTCGCGGGCAACTGCCCTTTCTACATCGCGCAAGCTGACAGCGCAGACATCGCACTGGCTTTGCGTGACGATGTGGGTTGGCCGGGTCGCGCGCAGCGCCCCTGGCTGCATGTCGTAGACGCCCAGCGCGTCGAGGGCGCGCGCCTCGCTGGCCAGGGCCTTGACCTGGCTGTCGATCTCCTGGCTGGAAGCGTGCACGTCGAAGCGCGGCTGCGTGGCTTGGGGCAGGTTCCCCACGTCGGGAGGATAGTCGCACTCGTGCGACCGCCCCACCAGCCGGTCGCGCAACCCCAGCGCGCAGACGATCTCGGTCGCGCTCGCGATCAGGGACAGGACGCGGAGATCGCCTGGCTGTGCCAAAAGCCCATTGTACGTACCTGTGTCGGGTTAAGATTCAGTGTATGACTCGCTCCGAATTTCTCCGCCTGCTCACGGCGAGCGCGGCGATCCCCGCGACTGCGCGAAGGGTCGTCGCTGCTCCCGGCGATACGCGCAAGCTGGTGCTGATCGCCGGCAGCCCCAGCCATCCGCCGGGTATGCACGAGTTCAGGGCCGGCAGCCTGTTGCTCGAAAAGCGCCTGGCACAAGTGCCGGGCCTTTCCGTGGAGCGGCACGACAACGGCTGGGTGACCGACGAATCGACCTTCGAGGACGCCGCCGCGATCGTGATCTATTCCGATGGCGGGCGCAAGCATCCGCTGGCCGACAAGGGAAGGCAGGCGACCATCGGGCGGCAGATCGCGCGCGGCGCCGGGCTGGGCTGCATGCACTACGGCGTCGAGGTGCTCCGCGACGATGCCGGCAAGGAATTCACGGATTGGCTGGGAGGCTACTACGAGCACGAGTGGTCGTGCAACCCGATCTGGACGCCATCGTTCGAGCGCTTCCCGGACCACCCGGTCGCGAACGGAGTCAAGCCGTTCTCCGCGGAGGACGAGTGGTACTTCAACATGCGCTTCCGCGAGGGCTTTGACGCCTCCGGGCCGAAACAGATCGACGGGTCCACGTTCACTCCCGTCTTGGTGGCCAAGCCCAGCGACGAGACCCGCGACGGCCCGTACGTGCACCCCAAGGGGCCCTACCCGCACATTCAGGCCGCCAAGGGGCGTGACGAGGCCATGCTGTGGACGCTCGAGCGCCCGGACGGCGGGCGCGGGTTCGGCTTTACCGGCGGCCACTTCCACCGCAATTGGCAGAACGACGAGTACCGCAAGGTCGTGATGAACGCAATCTACTGGCTGGCCGGGCTCAACGTGCCGCGGCTGGGGATCGGATCTTCCACCGTCACCGATGACGAGATAGGCCGGAACCTTGACCCGAAGCCCCCGAGGAAGGGGTGACCGCCCGAGCCGGTCTTAGCCGAAATTCGGGCGGGCGGCGTTGAGGCGACCTTCGCAACCGCCATGGAGAAGCCTAGAGCGGACATGGCGTTCGGTGATCTCGCCGAAGGCGTGGATAAGCCGGTCCAGGACGCCGGCTATTGGATCATCCTTCCGGCCATCCAGAGCCGCTCGCCGGTCGTATTGGCCGGTCCCGTCCAGGCGTGCGCTATAGCCTAGGTTTATGAAGCGATTGACGGCCCTCGTTCTGGTCTTGGCTCTATCAGAGTGGGTGCCAGCCCAAGATCAGCCGGACGTCGAAGTCGTTTCGATGGTCGACGACCAAGTCGACCGCGGCTACCTGCTCTGGCATCGCGCGGACGAGATCGGAACCGATGTCGACAACTACACGGTGTTGACAGACTACAAGGGAGTCGAAGTCCACCGCTGGGAAAGCGACCTCGACGGCGGAGGCCATACGGCCTACCTGCTCGATGGCGGCCGGCTCCTGCGCATGGGCATCCGCGACCGCAGCGTCGTGCGGGGCCAGCCCGTGGTCGCAGTCGATGTCGTCCATATCCTCGGCCCCGACTCGGCGGTCCTATGGGAGCTGAGCGCCTCGGAGTTGGGTTCGCTGACCTTCCACCACGACCTGACTCCGATGCCCAATGGCAACATCCTGCTACTGACGTACGAGCCGTTGTCTGCCGGCGAAGCACGCGCGATCGGCTGGGACCCGGGCGAAAGCGAGACCGTGTGGTCCGACGGGATGATCGAGATCAAGCCCGACCTCAGCGACGGATCCCACGAAGTCATGTGGGAGTGGAGCTTCAAGGATCACCTGATCCAAGACCGCGCCCCTGGCGCCCCGAACTACGGGGTCGTCAAGGATCATCCCGAGCGGATCGACCCGCACTATCCGACCAGCTACGCGCCGATGAACCTCGTGCGCCAGCATCTCAACAGCGTCGACTACAACCCCGCGCTCGACCAGATCGTCGTCAGCTCGTTCATCTACAACGAGATCTGGATCATCGATCACAGCACCACGACCGCCGAGGCGGCGTCCTCTGCCGGGGGCCGCGGCGGCAAGGGCGGCGACCTGCTGTTTCGCTACGGAAATCCTGAGGCCTACGACATGGGCAGCGCAAGCGACCGCGTCTTCCTCAAGCAGCACGACGCCAACTGGATCGACTCGGGAGCCCCCGGCGAGGGCAACCTGATCGTGCACAACAACAACACCGTCATCCGCCCCGGCATGCTGAGACGAGGCGGCCCCGGCGGCCTGCAACGCCAGCGGGATCTCAAGGGCGCCAGCAATGTTCAGGAGCTCAGGCTGCCTGTGAATCCCGATGGCGCGTACGCCAGGGATGACGGCCGGCCGTTCGCCGCCGAGCGCGTCTGGCACTGGAAAAACCCGAGCTACTTCGCGCCCTTCCAAGGCGGAGCGCGACGCTTGCCGAACGGCAATACCCTCATTAGCAACACAGTGCATCGCCAAGTCCTCGAAGTGGGGCGCGACAAGGAAATCATCGCCGAATACATGGGTTCTGCGCCCACTTACAAGTCATTCAAGTACCCTGACGGCCATCTCGGGGCGCTTCTCGCGAAATAGGCCCGGCGTGAGTCCCGTGCGCCGTAGATACGGTCCGATTGGCACAACAGTCGTGCAAGCGGAATGGCCGTGACTCTATCCCGCCGCCGGATGAGCGGCCGCTACTCGCGTCACTACTGAATCGAGCACGACACGATCAGGCCTTGGTTGTGCCGGCTCGGGGCTTGAGCCACGCACCAGGCCTGACCGAGACACCGCGGCCGCTCCTGCCCGATCTGGGCAATATTGGCCGAGAGCAGAGGACGCGGCAGGCCATGGACAACCCCTTCGGCGCGAAGTTGTAACCCATGTGTCCGGTACGTTCTGTTACCTATGTGTGCGGGTCGGACCCGTTGAGCCATGGTCGGGGCGGAGGGATTCGAACCCCCGACTTCCTGCTCCCAAAGCAGGCGCGCTACCAGACTGCGCCACGCCCCGGCGCCTGGTTCCTATTGTAGGCCCGCTGTTCCGCTAGTTGAAGTCCAGCGTGATGCCCCGCGCTTCCAACAGTTCCCCGGTTGCCTGCATCAGGGTCACCATCGCTCGGCGGTAGCCGATCGATTCCTGGAGCAGGTCGGCCTGGCTCTGCACCAGGTCATCCTGCGCGTCCAGCACGATGAAGGCCGTGCTCACGCCCAGGTCGTACTTGCGCTGCTCGGCATCCAAGCGCTTCTGGGAGAAATCCAGCGCCACGGCGGCCTGCTGGATGGCGGCCTTGCTCAGCTCCACGCCCGTGATCGCGTTCAAGACCTCGAGCCGGACCTGTTGCTCCAAGGCGCGCAGTTCGTACATGTTCTGCTTCTTCTGCAGCACCGAGTTGGCCAGGTTCACCGCCGCGCGCCGGTTGCGCAGCGGTAGGTTCAGCTGCAACCCCACGCTATAGGTGGGGAACGCGAATCGGAACAGCTGGCCCATCGCCGCAGGAAAGCCGCTGGCTGAGATGAGCTGGGTCGAGCCGGCACCCAATGCGGAGTTTTGGAAGAGGTTTCCGCCCAGCCCCGTCGCGCTGTACTGGGCCGTCAGGGCGAGGTCGGGGCGCTGGGCGTTGGTGTCGCGCTTGATGTTGTAGTCGTCGATCGCCAGGGTCGTCCTGCGCAGCCGGATCTCGGGGCGCATCAGAGTCGCCTTGCGGATGGACTCCTCCGGCTCGAACGCCGGCATGTAGATCGGCGGGTCGGCGGACTCGGTCAGCACCAGCGGCAGATTGCGGATCTCGGGGTCCAGGTCCGCTCCGATCTGCCGACGCACGCGATCTTCCGCCTGCTGCAGCTGGTAGCGGGCGCGCGTGACGCTCACCTGGGCGTTGGCGTAGTTCTGCTCGGGCTGGTAGATGTCCAGCGGGGAGATCGCGCCCAGTTCCAGCTCGCGCTGCGAGCGCTCCAGGAACCTGCGCCGCAGGTCCAGGTTGTTCTCCTGCACATTGAGGGACTCGCGGTTGGACACCACCTGCCAGTAGGTGTTCTCCGCTTGCGCGACCAGGGCGAGAATGCGCGTCCTGGCCGTCGACTGCGAGTTGTCAAAGCGGGCCCGCGCGATCAGGATCGGGATGCGCTGGATGCCTCGCCCGCGATCGCGCAGCAGGGGTTGCGAGATGCTGAACTGCAGCGTGTCTTGGATCGAAGGGTTGAACGTCCGGAACGAGCTGCTGCTGGCGCTCTTCAGGCCCGTGAAGCCGATTTGGTAGTTCGTGCCCGTGTCCAGCGTGTGGCGGTAGGTAAAGCCGCCGTTCTGGCGCAGCGAGCTGATCACGTCGCCGCCCTGCAGCTGGTCCTGCGACGGATTCGTCGAGCGGTTCGCGTTGAAGTTCAGCGCCAGCGTCGGGTCGAACGGGCTGAAGGCGGCCTGGATCGAATTTTGCGACTGGAGCACGGTCAGGATCTGGATCTGCACGTCCGGGTGATTGGCCATCACCAGCTGCAAGTAAGAGTTCAGATTCAGCTCCAGCTTGCCGTCAACGACGTAGTCCTCCAGCTGCCCGACGGATCCGACTTCGACGTCGTACGGGGCGGCCTGCCACTGCTCCCGGAAGTAAGCTCCGTCCGGAAACGTCGCGAACTGGGCCGCGGCGGGGCTGGCGGCCAGGGCGAACGCCAGGGCGGGGAGGGCTTTGCGAAGAGCACTACTCATAGCGGATGGCCTCAATGGGGTCGAGTTTGGCCGCCTGCATGGCGGGGTAGATGCCGAACAGCAGTCCGATGAATACCGAGACGCCGAACGAGACTACGATCGAGATGACCGTCACGACAGTCGCCCAGCCGGCGATGGCGGCGATGATCTTGGAGCCGCCGAAGCCGGCCGCGATGCCGATCAGGCCGCCGAGGATGGATATCATCACCGCCTCGATCAGGAACTGCCGCACGATGTCGCGCTGGCGCGCTCCGATAGCGCGCCGGATGCCGATCTCGCGCGTGCGCTCGAGCACGGTCGCGAGCATGATGTTCATGATGCCGATGCCGCCCACCAGCAGCGAGATGCCCGCGATGCAGATCATCACGATCTGGAACACCAGCTGCTGCTGCTCGCGCTGCGCCAGCAGATCTGCCGGCACCAGCACGGAGAAGTCGCTGGCGCCGTTGTGCGTCGTGTTCAGGATGGCCCGCACGATCTGCGACGTCTCGATGGGGTCCGCTTCGGGCTGGACTCGGATGTAGATGCCGTCGATCTCGTCCTTGAGGTAGCTGTTGTTGTCCTCGAAGCGGCGCATGACCGAGTTCAGCGGAGCGAGGATGACGTTGCTGCGGTCGTCGGCCTCCAGTCCCTCCACGTCGGACTCGGCGGTTGCCTGCGGCGCCGTGACGCCGATCACGTGCAGCCACACCTCGTTGACCTTGACGTACTTGCCCACCGCGTTGCCGTAGCCCAGGATGCTGATCTTGGCCCGCTCTCCGAGCACGCACACCGGAGCCGAGCGGGAGTGCTCGTCATCGGTGAAGAAGCGGCCCTCGATCAGCGACATGCTGTAGATGTCGGTGTAGTTCGGCCGGACCCCGATCAGCGTCGGGAGGTCGCCGTCCATGCTGGGCAGCAGGCTGGTAGGCTGGAACGTCTTGCGCTCGGACAGGCTGGCGATGTTCGGCGTGTTCGCAGCGATCGCGCGCGCGTCCCGGAACGTCAGCCCGGGCGAGACTTGGCGCACCTCGATCAGCGTGTCGCGATCCGGCGCCTCGCTGGCCTCCACCACGATGTTGTTCACCCCGAGCAGGTCGATGTAGCGGATCATCTCCTGCCGGGCGCCCTCGGTGATCGACAGCATGGCGACCACGGCGCCGACGCCGAAGATCATGCCGAGCATCGTCAGCAGCGTGCGCAGCTTGTGGGCCAGCAGGCTCCCGATCCCCATCTGGAGTTCGGGCATTACGTTGGGAAGTTGCATTCATCAGCCTCCCGGGAACGCCGGCCCGGTCGAGGACTCGGGAGTCTTGGACTGCGAAGCCGGAGCGGAGTCGGGGCGATAGAGCGAGATCAGCTCGCCCTCGGCGAGCCCGTCCACGACAGCCACCTGGGACTCAGACCTGCGCCCGAGCTGGACACGCCTGGCCCGGAGCCGCCCGGACTCCAGCACGTAGACGATGTTCTGCGCGCCCTCTTCGAACACCGCCTGGTACGGGATGTAGAGCGTGTCCGGGATGTGCTCGACCGTCACCTCCGCATCGGCCAGCAAGCCTGGGCGGAGCAACACCTCCACGTCCGAGCCCTGCTGGGGTGGCTCGGGAAGCTGCGCCCCCGCCCGCTCGGACTCGCTGAACTCCGATCCGGACGAAGCCGCCGTGGCGGTTTGAGGCTGGCGATCGCCTCGTCCGCCGCCGCCCGCGCCACCGCCGGGCGCGCCCCCTGCAGCGCCGAATCCGCCGCCCGGGCCTCCAAATCCGCCGCCCGGGCCCGCGAATCCGCCGCCCGGCCCTCCGAATCCACCGCCCGGGCCTGCGAACCCGCCACCCGGACCACCGCCGCCTTGGCGACCGCCGCCCCCGGCGGCTTGCATGATCTGGCGGAACTGCTGGCGCTCTTCATTGCTGAGCTCTTGCGGGCTGCGGCCCTTGAGCAGGTCTTCGGCCTGCTTGCGGGCCTCTTCCGGCAGGCGGCTCAGGATGCGCGAGGGGTCGAAGCCCTGTCCGCCCCGCTGGCCCTGCCCGCCTTGCGCCTGGCCCCCGGCGCGCTGCTGTTGTTGCCCGCCGCCGCGCTGGGCGCGATCGCCCTGCTGCCCGGTGCCCGGCCCCTGCCGTTGTCCCTGGGCACGCTGGCCGCCGCCCGGTCCGCCGTTCTGAGCTTGCTGGCGCGTGGGCGCTTGTCCCCCGCCGCGTGCCCCCGCCTGGCCGTCTCGGTCGCCTTCCCCGCGCTGTCCCTGGCCGCGGCCTTCCGGCGGCGCGCTGGCCGCGTCGCCGCGCGGGGCTCGCGCGGCGGCGTTCCCGCGTCGCGCCCCGTAGCCCACGGATGCGTTCTGACGCGCCGTCGCCATGATCCGCTCGATGCGATCGCGCTCGGCGCCGATGTTTTCGAGCAACTGCTCCATGTCGATGCCGATGACGCATTCGAACTTCTTGACCGCTTCGCCGGAGAAGATGTTCGCCGACGCGGTGTTGCCCAAACGCTTGATCGTGCCCGTCACGGTCTTGTCCGGGATGGCATCGAGGCGGATGAGGACCTCTTGCCCCTCGCGCAGGTTGGCCCGCTCGGACTCCTCCACGCGGGTCAGCAACTCCATTTCGGACAAGTCCAGCAGTTGCGCCACCGACATGCCCGCCGGGATCTGGTCCCCTTCGCGGATCTCGGGCAGCGACTGCCCGAAGCCGCCGCGCCCGCCGGAGCGGTTCTGGAGGATCGCCACCAGCCCTGTCAGCGGCGCGAGCACGCGCGACTGCGCGATCCGGCGCTTGTCGCGGTCCACGTCCAGCTGGGCCTTGTTCAGTTGCTCGCGCAGCACCGCCAGTTCGGACTCGCGCTGCTTGAGCCGGTTCTCGATGTCCGCCTCGAGCTTCTGCTTGCGCCGCCGGGCTTCCTCGAGGGTGAGCTCGTTCTTGCGCGCGTCAATATCCGCCAGCAGCTCGTTGCGCTGGACCTCCAGCTCCGCTCGCCGCACCTGGAAATTCGCTTGGACGATCTCGACTTCGTCCTGGCTCTTGCGGATCTCCAACTCGGCTTCGGCCTTCTTGAGGTTCTCCTGAATCTGCTCCACCGTCAGCAGGCTGTCTTCCAGCGCCGCCACGCGCTCGGAGTCGTCCAGTTCGAAGATCAGGTCGCCACGGGTGGCGAGGGAGCCCATCGGTGCCAGCTGCGTGATCTGGGACTGGGTTCCGATATTGGGCGCCGTCAGGGTCAGGGAGCGCACGGCCCGCAGCTCGCCGCGCAGGTAGGTCTTCACGACCAAGTCGCCCCGCTGCACTTCGGCGAGGGCGAAGCGCTGTTCGTCCTCGGGCAGGCTCTGCCACACAAAGTAGCCGCCGGCCGCGAGTGCCCCGGCTACGAAGACGATCGCAATCCGCAACAGTAGCTTCGTCATGGTTTTGTCTCCGGTGTCGCTATAGGGTTCGTCCCTGAGAAGTCTCGGGATTCTCCAGGGCGATCACGTCGCCCTCTTGCAGCCCGGCGGCGACGACGATCTCGGTGCCGTTGGTGGCGGCTACCTCGATCGGCACGCGCCGGTAGGTGGCCCCGTCTTGGACGAAGACGGTCGGCTTGCCGTCAATCTGGGTCGACGCCTTGCTGGGAATCACGAGCACGTCCTCGATGCGCTGCACGATGATCTCCACCGTGGTGCTCATGCCGGGCCGCAGGCGCTCGTCGATCTTGTCAAGCGCGGCGAAGGCCGGGAAGTTCTTCTCGGGCGGCAGGCGGTTGAACACCAGCGTGGCGATCGGGCTCAGCCAGCTCACCGAGCCGTCCAGCACCACGTCGGGGACCGCATCGACGCGAATGCGGGTCTCCTGGCCCTCGCCCACGCGGCCGCGGTCCACCTCGTCCACGCGAAATTCCACGCGCAGCGACTCGAGGTTCGGGATCTCGGCGATCGCCGCCCCGGTCCATACCGTGTCGCCCTCCTGGAACGGCGGGCGGGCCGTTCCGAACGACCCTTGGGCGCGGTTGTTCGGCAGGATGTGGACGATGCCGTCGCTCGGCGCGCGCAGCACCATGCTGCGCAGGTAGGTGCGGGAGAGGTTCAGATCCCTCTCGGCCTTGCCCTTGCGTTCCATCAAGCGTTCGATGTCGGCCGCTTGGGACATGTCGCTGGCCTCGGCCGTCGTCTCGGTCTTTTGGAGTTCCCCTTCGGCGATGGTCACGTCGATCTTGGCCTTCTCCGCCTCGATCTCGGCCAAGATCTCTTGCTTGCTGGCTTCCAGCCCTGCACGCTCGACGTTGTACGTCGCCTGCATGATCATCATCTCGTTGCGCTCGTCGGTGATGGCGTGCGAGGCCTCGGCCTGCTCGATCTCGCTGTCCACTTGCCGGACCTCGGTCTGGCGTTCGATCAGGGTGTCTTCCTGGGCCGACTCGTCGAATCGCACCACGATGTCGCCGGCCACGATCGGCTTGCCGTTCTCGGCAAGCTGGACGATCTGCAGGTTCGGCGTCTGGGGCGCGGTGATTTGCACGGATTCGGCGCTCTTGAGCTCCCCGCGGCTCTGCACCGTGCGCAAGAAGTCGCGGCGCTCGACCTCGGCGGTCGGCAGCTCTAACGGGGCGGGTCCGTACAACTGCAGGCCCAGGGCAGTCAGGGTCGCTGAGGCTGCCACGACCAAGCCGGCGCGCAGCCAGGGACGGGTTGGAATCGGGATCGGCATGGCCAAGAACCTATTGCGGCGCAACATCTGCACCGGTCAATGTAATGACGGAAACTGGCCCGTCTAGGTTATGCCCCGCGCCCGGCTCGTCACGGTTTGCCGGCGGCGCGGAACAGCAGCGGCACAAACTCGGCCAAGTAGCCGCGCCAGACCGGCCAGCTGTGGCCTCCGGCGGTGACGCGGTACGTGTGGTCGATGCCGGCCTTGACCAAGGCAGCCTCGAACGCCTCGTTGCGATCCAGCAGGAAGTCGTCGCGTCCGATTGCGATCCATAGCAGGTCGAGGCTCGCGTTGGCGCGTTCCGGGTCGGCCAGCAGGCCTTGCGCGGCGTCGCTCTCAGGGGCGGGAGCTGCGGCCGAGAAGGCCCCCACCCACGAGAAGCGGTCCAGGCCGGTGGCGGCGCAATACAGGGACTGCCCGCCTCCCATCGACAGGCCGGCGACGGCTGTCTGGGCCGGTCCGCTCTTGGCGCGATACAGCGATTCGACCAATGGCATCGCGCCTTGGACCAGGTCATCGCGAAACCGCTGCGTGTTGTCGGATCCGATGCCCCGGCGGCGCGCGGCCCACGGCACCGGGTGCCCGTTCGGCATGACGACCAGCATCGGCTCGGCGGCCCCGGACGCGATCAGGTTGTCGAGGATGAGGTTGGCTTTGCCCACCTCCATCCAGGCTGTCTCGTCGTCGCCCGAGCCGTGCAGCAGGTACAGCACCGGGTAATGCCTGTCCGCCTCGTCGTAGTATCCGGGCGGCGTGTACACGAGAAGCCTGCGGTTAGCACCGCCCGCCTCGGAAGCGTAGTAGTGCACGTGCAGCGAGCCGTGCGGCACGTCCCGCAGGTCGTACGGAACCGGCTCGGGCGCCGGGACTTCGACCAGGCTGGCGTTGCCCCCGAGCCAGCGCTTGACCGCGGTGTTGTGCGGATCCAGGACGCGCACGCCATCCAGCAGCAGGGTGTAGCTGTAGATCGCAGGCGGCACCGGGCCGACGGTTAGCGACCACGTCCCGGCTTCGCCGCGCTCGAACTCGAGGTCGCTGCCGGCCCACGGCGCCTGCAAGCGCAGCGTCTGCGCGTCCGGCGCGGCGACTCGGAATTGGATGCGGCCGTCCGCCAATACCGTCGGAGATTCCAGTTGCGGGCGGCGCGGCTGGGCCGTCAGCGTGCCGGCGCAAGCCGCGGCCGCCAATGCCGCGGCGAGCAGCCCCTTGCGGGTGGGGTGGAATCGATCAGTCATCGTCTGTCTCCAGTGCCCGGCGCAGGTTGTCGCCGAAGCGCGCCAGCAGCGACTCGGCGGAGTCGCGGTCCAGCTGCCGCCTTAGCATCAGAATAGCGAGCCGGACGTTGAAGCCGGCCGCTTCCAGCGCGGCGCGGGCGCTCTCGGGGTCGCAGCCGCAGACCTCGCGCACGATCCGTTCGGCGCGGTCCGCCAGCTTGGCGTTCTTGACCTGGACGTTCACCATCAAGTTGCCGAGCACGCAGCCCGTGCGGATCATCAGCCCGGTAGAGAGCATGTTCAGCACCAGCTTTTGCGCCGTGCCGCTCTTCATGCGCGTCGACCCCGTGACCACTTCTGGCCCTACCTCCGGCGTGATGGGGTAGTCGACCGCCCGCTCCAGCTCAGAGCCCGGGTTGCAGCTCAGCCCGACCGTGACCGCACCGATCGCGGCCGCGTGCTCGACCGCTCCCAGCACGTATGGAGTGCGTCCGCTGGCAGCGATGCCGACCAAGGCGTCGCGGCCGCAGAAGCCCTGCCCTTCCAGGTCCGCGCGAGCGGTTTCGGGGCTGTCCTCGGCTCCCTCCACGGAGCGCAGCAGCGCTTCCGCGCCGCCGGCGATCACCGCCGTGACGCGGTCGTCGGGAGTGCCGAAGGTCGGCGGGCACTCGGCTGCGTCGAGCACTCCCAATCGGCCGCTCGTGCCGGCCCCGCAGTAGAACAGCCGCCCGCCGCGGTCCCAGCGGTCGACGATGGCGTCCAGTGCCCTGGCGACTTGCGGGATCTGGTCCCGGACCGCCTCCGCCACGCGCGCATCCTCGGCGTTGATGACGGCCAACACCTGTTCGGTGGTAGCGAGGTCGATCCCGGCCGAGCGCGGGTTCCGCTCTTCGGTGGCGGGCAGGCCTTCGGTCATCGGACTGGGCGGTCTCGGCGGCTCCCGGCGGGCGGCCCCGCCGGAACTGCTAAGCTGGCTATCCCTTGCCATCAGCAGGGTAGCCGATCTGTTCTATGGAATACCGCAAGCTCGGAAGCACCGACCTTGAAGTCTCGGTTCTCGGGTACGGCGCGTCGCCGCTGGGCAACGAGTTCGAGGAGATTGACGTGCGCGAGGGCGAGCGCGCCGTGCACATGGCGATCGACCTGGGGATCAACTTCTTCGACACCTCGCCCTACTACGGTCGCACGCTCTCCGAAGAGCGGCTCGGCCAGGCCCTCGGGCCCCGCCGCAAGAACATCGTGCTCGCCACCAAGTGCGGACGCTACGACTTCGATGCGTTCGACTTCTCGGCCGAGCGCGTGCGCTCGAGCATCGACGAGTCGCTCCGCCGCTTGCGCACGGACTACGTGGACATCTATCAGATGCACGACATCGAGTTCGTGGACCGCGAGCAGGTCATCAACGAGGCCCTGCCGGTGGCTCGCGAGTTGCAGCGCGCCGGAAAGTGTCGCTACGTCGGCATCACGGCGCTGCCGCTGGGCATCTTGCGGGACGTGGCGGAGCGGGCCGAGGTCGACAGCATCCTCTCCTACGCCCGCTACAACCTGATGGTGGACGACTTGGACAGCGAGCTGAGACCGACCTGCGCCGAGCGCGGGGTCGGCCTGATCAACGCCTCGCCGCTGCACTTGCGCATCCTGACCGAGCGCGGGGCGCCGCCGTGGCACCTCGCTTCGGAGCAGGTGCAGCAAGTCGGGCAACAGGTGGCGCAGCACTGCCGCGCCCGCGGCGTCGATGTCTCGGAAGCGGCGCTGAAGTACTGCTACGACTACCCGCACACGGCCAGCGTGCTGGTGGGAATGTCCAAGAGCCGGCATGTCGATCGCAACCTGAAGGCGTTCGATTTCGAGGAGCCGGACGGGCTGCTGGACGAGATTCGCGAACTCGTCGACCCCGTGCGCAACCAGATCTGGTCCACCGGCCTGGAAGAGAACCAAGACCCTCGCTGAGGCGCGATTCGCTTGATCGTCGACTCGCACCACCATTTCTGGCGCTACGATCCGGCCGAATACGGGTGGATCTCCGATTCGATGCGGGCCCTGCGGCGCGATTTTCTCCCTGCCGACCTGCGCCGGGAGATCGAGGCTGCCGGCGTGGACGGCGTCGTCTCGGTACAGGCCAGGCAGACGCTGTCCGAGACCCGCGCCCTGCTCGCGCACGCCCGCGAGAACGACTTCATCCGCGGGGTGGTCGGCTGGGTTCCGCTGGTCGACCCCGCCGCGCGCGGCACATTGGAAGAGCTCGCACAGGACCCATGGTTGCGTGCGTGCCGGCATGTCCTGCAGGACGAGCCGGACGACGAGTACATGCTGCGCCGGGACTTCAACGACGGCGTGCGCGCCGTCACCGCGGCGGGCTTGGTGTACGACATCCTCATCTTCGAGCGCCACCTGCCCCAGGCGCTGGAATTCGTCGACCGGCACCCCGACCAGGTATTCGTGCTTGACCACATCGGCAAGCCCAGGATCCGAGACGGCTCCTTTGGAGCTTGGCGCGCCGCGATCCGAGACCTCGCCCGGCGGCCCAACCTCTACTGCAAGATCTCCGGAATGGCGACCGAGGCGGACTGGGAGCGTTGGAGCGAGGCAGAGCTTGCCCGGTACATGGATGCCGTCTTGGACGCGTTCGGTCCGCGGCGGCTCATGTACGGCTCGGACTGGCCGATGTGCCTGGTGGCGGTGGGCTATGCCCGCTGGTTCGAGCTGGTGGCCGGCTTTGCCGCGCGACTCAGCGCGGACGAGCGCGACCGGGTGCTCGGCGGAACGGCCATCGAAGCCTACCGGCTGTAGGTGGCTCGTTACAATAGGCTCATACTGCGGGCTCTCAGTGGCATTTAAGCTGTATAACAGCCTCAGCCGCGAGGTGGAGGCGTTCGAGCCCGCCGAAGGCAACTGCGCCCGCATATACTCTTGCGGCCCAACCGTTTATAACTTCGTCCACATCGGCAACCTGCGCACGTTTGCGTTCCAAGACATCCTGCGCCGGCACATGCGGCAATGCGGCTGGGAGCTGCGGCATGTGATGAACATCACCGACGTGGAGGACAAGATCATCGCCGCCGCGTCGGCAGCTGGCGTGCCCATCGGCGAGTACACCAAGCAGTACGTCGACGCGTTCTTCGAGGACTGCCAGCTGCTCCGCTTGGAGCGGCCCGAGATCGTGCCCGCGGCGACGGACCACATTCCGGAGATGATCGAGCTGGTCCGGCGCATCGCGCAAGCCGGCCATGCCTACGAGTCCGGCGGCTCGACCTACTTCCGCATCTCCAGCCTGGACGATTACGGCAAGCTCTCGCGGCTCGACCCGAGCGGCATCCTGTCCGGCGCGCGAGTGGACTCCGACGAGTACGGCAAGGATGACGCGCGCGACTTCGTGCTGTGGAAGGCTAGCCGCGACGGCGAGCCGAGCTGGGAGAGCCCGTTCGGCGCGGGCCGCCCCGGCTGGCACTTGGAGTGCTCGGCCATGGCGATGGCGTACCTCGGCGAGACGTTTGACATCCACACCGGGGGCGTGGACTTGCAGTTCCCGCACCACGAGAACGAGATCGCGCAGTCGGAGAGCGCCACCGGTCGGCCGTTCGCGCGCTTTTGGGTGCACGCCGAGCACTTGCTCGTGGACGGCAAGAAGATGGCCAAGTCGCTGGGCAACTTCTACACCCTGCGCGATCTCATCGAGCGGGGCTTTTCCACGGACTCGATCCGCTACCTGCTGGTCGCCACGCCGCATCGCAAGCAGCTCAATTTCACGTTTGACGGCTTGGACGGAGCGGCGGCCGCGATCGAGCGGCTGCGCAACTTCGAGCGGCGGCTGGCAGACGCTGCCGTCGGGGCGGACGATGCGCAAGCCAGCGCGGAGAGCACCAAGGCGACCGCGCAGTTTCGCGAGGCGTTGGACGACGACCTCAACACGGCGGGCGCGCTAGGGGCGGTCTTTGAGTACATCCGGGCGGCCAACTCCGCGATCGACGGCGGCCGCTTCGGCCCGGCCAACGTGGTCGAGGCGCGGGACCTGCTGGACCGCTTCGACAAGATTTTCGACGTCTTGCAGCCCGCAGCCGCGCAGCGCGTGCCGGCCGAGGAGATCGAGGGCCTGATCCGCGAACGCGCGGCGGCCCGCAAGGCCCGCGACTTCGCCCGCTCCGACGGGATCCGCGATGAGCTTGCCGCTCGCGGCGTGACCTTGCAGGATTCTCCGGATGGCACGAAGTGGCACTACGCCGATTGATTCGGCGTCGTCGAGGCCATCTCGGCGACACCCCGTCCAGCCGGAGGCTTCGATCATGCAACGGTCGCGTGGTTGACACTGCTCCCGCGAGGCTGGCATTCTGGCCCACATGATGAACCGCCGGGCGTTCCTTGCCTCCGCCGCGGCTGCCGCTGGCTCGGCCTGCGTCGGCCCGCGCCTGCCCAGGCCGAACGTCTTGGTGCTGATGCCCGACCAGTGGCGGGCGATGGACCTCGGCGCGATGGGCAATCCGGACGTGCGCACGCCCAACATGGACGCCCTCGCGGCGAACGGCGCCCTGCTTCGGAATGTCACCGCGAATTGCCCGGTCTGCTGCCCTGCGCGCGGAACGCTGCTGACCGGGCGGTTCGGCCACGAGCATGGCGTGGATGTCAACGACGCGCCGCTGCCCGACAGCGAAATCACGATAGCCGAGATCGCGCGGGAACACGGCTATCGCACCGCCTTCGCCGGCAAGTGGCACTTGGAGGGCGGCAAGCGTCTGCCGGGCTATGTCCGGCCCGAACGGCGCCAGGGGTTCGACTTCTGGGCCGCCAACATCTGCACCCACAACTACTGGAACATGCAGTACTTCCGGGACTCCCCGGAGCCGATCCAGATCGAGGGCTACTCGGCCACGGCGTTCACCGACGAGATCATCGACTTCATCGGCAGCGATACCGAGACGCCGTTCTTGGCCTACGTCCAGTGGGGGCCGCCGCACAACCCCTACGTGGCACCGCCGGCGTACATGAACATGTACGACCCGAACTTGCTCAAGATGCGGGAGAACTGGAACGGGCCCGTCGAACTGCGGGCTGGCCGCGCGATGGGCTCGCGGCAGGACATCGCCGGCTACTATGCGGCCATCACGTTCCTCGATGACGAGGTCGGGCGAATCGTCGACGCGCTGAAGTCCACGGGCCAGTTCGAGAACACCGTCATCTTGATCACGTCGGACCACGGCGACATGCTGGGTTCACAGGGCACCGTGCTCAAGCGCAAGCCGTGGGCCGAGTCGCTCCAGGTGCCCGGCATCGTGCACTATCCGGCAGCCGTTCCGGCGGGCCAGCAGTTGACGCTGCCAGCGTCTCACGTCGATGTAGTGCCGACGCTGCTGGGGCTGGCCGGACTGCCCGCGGCCGAGACCGTTTCGGGCACGGACCTGTCGCGTCACCTGCTGGCCGCCGAGCACGGCGGGAGCCCGAACGCTGCCCCTCCGGAATCCGTTTACGCCCAGAGCTACACACCGACCGAGCGCGCCGAGTTCCCGGCCTGGCGCGGGGTGCGTACCGAGCGCTACACCTATGCCCGGCACCAAGACCGAGCCTGGCTGCTGTACGACGACGTAGCCGATCCGTTCCAGCTGCAGAATTTAGCGGGCAGGCCCGAGCACGCCGCCGTGCAGGCAGAGCTGGATGAGCTCACGATGGATTGGTTCGCTCGCACCGAGGACAGCTGGAGCGAGCGCGCCGACCTGCCCTATCGCTAGTGCGCGGATTGCGGCACGGGGCGGCTAGGCGAGGCTAGTTCGGCAGCGGCTCGGGACTGTCGTCGCCGAACTCGTCCATGATCCTGCGCCGGCTCGAATAGCCTTCTTGGGTGGAATGCCACCACTCGATCCGGCTTTCGCCCAGCTTCCAGCACAGGTACACCTCGACCCCGTTCAGCAGGGCGGGGAAGTCCAGCAGGCCAAGGTCAAGGTCTTTGACCAAGCACCCGCTGCTCTGGATGTCCGAGACTCGATCGTCGATCACCTGCACCAGCGAGATGCGTTCGAGCTTCTGGCGCGCGATCTTGTCCGGATTGATCTCGGCGCCGCCAACCATGCAGATGTGCGCTGACAGGTTCTGCATGGCTTGGTCAATCTCTCCGATGCGCTCTTTGGCGCTGATCGCGGCTTTCAGGCCCTCCTGAACTGTGGGAATCAGGCTCTCCGCTTCTTGCAGAGTGAAGTAGCGCGACATGTCGGATCGTCCTCGCAGCAGGGGGAAGCGCCCTGGAAACCGATACGGCGACGCGGGAAACGCCGGCGACAGTGTTCATTGTACCAATCCTGCCGCGAATGTTCTAACGATCGCGTGCGATTTCGGCCGCAGCACTGGAGCTAACCGGCGGTGCTTCAGCCTTCTAGCAACGACACGATCGCCGCCGAGAACGCTCGCAGATCCCCCAGATTCTTCCGCAGCGCGGCATGTACGTGTCGGTAGTCAACCCTCCAATAGACGTGAACCAGCAGGTTCCGGAACCTTGCCATGTTCTTTAGCCGCTCGGTGAGGTCGGGTGCGAGGATGCCAGCGTCTTCAAGTAGTCCGAAACAGCCGGCGTAGTCCGCCGGCGCAGTGCGCAGCCGCCGTGACGACACGTGGTAACAGAGCGCAAGTGCAGCCTCGATCGCTACGAGCAGGCGGTAGCACGCGATGTCTTGCGCGTCCCGATCAGCGAGGAATTCGGCGAGGGGGATCTCGGCCAGGGACTCTAGCCGCTCCACGGACTCCTCGATTTCCGCGCTCCGAGTGCGGATCACGTCCGGGTTGAGAGTCACGCCCCGTAAGCCTCGATGGTGGCCTGCCGCAGCAACGGCGCGGCGTCCAGATACTCCCGCACTGTCCGTTCCATAAGGTCGGCTAAGCGCTCGTCGTTTCGGCTGAGCAGCAGGCGTCCTTCCCGGAAGACATGAAACAGAAACGTTACGGGAGCGTCGTTGAGCACGCGCACGTCAATCGGGAATCCGATGTCCTGATCCAGACGCACTGACAGCTCCAGCCCGCGCTGTGAGCGGACTTCGGCCGGCGCGTTTAGGTGAACGCCGATATCGATATCGCGGAACTTGTCGGCTACGAGGAACGACCCGTGGAGCCACGCAAACTCCAGATCCGGCTCGCTCTCGAGCACGGCGACTAGCGTGCGCTCGATGCGCTCGCGCTCGTCTGGCCCGGCCCGAAACTGGCGCCGCATGACCTCATCCTAGCCAACGCGTGCAATACACGGGAATAACTTGCAAGCAATTCTCCCAGGCCCCACAGTTCGGCAGTGGTCGCCGCACCGGATTTGATCGTTATATAAGAGGTTAGACAGCAGTGACCTGGATGCGCGCGGTTTGAGCGCTTACCCGATGCGTGATCATGCGGGTAGCTGCAGGTGATGGTTCTCAAGCTGCTGGGGATCTATGGCCCGCACGAAAGGCGCGTTGGTATGCTGACTTCCGATGGGTGTAGGTGACGGAGCGCAGGCGCGGCGTCGGATTAGCCCTGTAGCCGACTTGCCGCTGCCTCACCGCCGCCGATTCTTGCGGGACTCGGCCTGCGGGCTCGGATCGATAGCGCTCTCGCTTCTTCTGGCCGAAGACGGCCATCCCGCGGAGGCCGCCGATCCGCTCCGCCAGCGGGAGCCGCACTTCGAGCCCACCGCAAAAAGCGTAATCTTCCTTTTCCAGGCTGGCGGGCCGAGCCAGCTGGACCTCCTGGATCCCAAGCCCTCGATGCGCCGATGGGACGGACAGCCACTGCCCGACTCGCTCGCTGGAGACCTCGAATTGGCCTTCATCAAGCCCGACGCCAAGATCTGGGCTAGCCCGCGCCGCTTCGACCGGCACGGCGAGAGCGGGCTGGCCGTCTCGGAACTCTTGCCGCACACGGCCGGATGCGTCGACGACCTGTGCGTGGTCCGGTCGATGACGACCGACCAGATCAACCATCACACGGGCCAGCTCATGATGGCCTGCGGCACCCCGTTTGTCGGCCATCCCTCGATGGGCGCTTGGGTCGCCTACGGCTTGGGCAGCGAGTCCCGCGACCTGCCCGGTTTCGTCGTGCTCAATTCGGGCAGCGGCGCCGACGCGGGAAGCGGCATTTGGTCGAGCGGATTCCTGCCGTCCAGCTATCAGGGCGTCCCGTTTCGCAGCACAGGCGACGCGGTGCTGCACTTGTCCAATCCGCCGGGATACAGCCGCGCCTCCCAGCGCGCCCGGCTCGACGCGTTGCGCGACCTCAATGCAGTGCACCGAGCCGCGAGCGGCGATCCCGAGGTTGAAGCGCGTATCGCGTCCTACGAGCTGGCGTTCCGCATGCAGATGGCCACTCCGGAACTGCTCGATTTCTCGGGCGAGTCGGACGCGACATTGGACGCCTACGGAGTCAACGAGAAGGAGACCGCCCAGTACGGGCGCAACTGCTTGCTGGCCAGGCGCATGGTCGAGCGCGGCGTGCGCTTCGTGCAGATCGTGCACGCCAGCTGGGACCATCACGCCGAGCTCAAGAAAGGCATCGAGAAAGAGTGCCTTGCGACGGACAAACCGTCCGCGGCGCTCGTCGCCGACCTGAAGGAACGGGGCTTGCTCGATTCCACCCTGGTCGTGTGGGGCGGGGAGTTCGGGCGGACTCCGATGGTCGAGGACCGCACTCCCAGCCGCGAGGAAAGCCGCGGGCGAGACCACCACAGGCTTGCCTTCAGCATGTGGCTGGCAGGCGGCGGGATCCGCCCGGGCAGTGCCGTCGGGCGAACCGACGAGCTGGGCTTGGAGGTCGCCGAGGCCCCGGTCGCCGTCAACGACCTGCAGGCTACGATCCTGCACTGCCTGGGCCTGGACCACACCAAGCTCACATTCCGGCATCAAGGGCGCGATTTCCGGCTGACCGATGTGCGCGGGAACGTGGTCCGCGGCTTGCTGGCCTGAAGGCGCGCCGGTCGCCCGCCCTGGCGGCGCTAGTCCAGATCGGCATCGATCGCGGCTTGCATGCAAGCGCGTACCCGGGTCATTAGGTCCAAGCGATCCTTCTCGGTCAATCCGGCTGTTTCGACCGGCGGGTGAAATCGCAGCGTGACGACCCCCGGCCGCGTATACGTCGTTCCCCGGGGCATCAGCGCCTGGGCTCCGTGGATCGTGATCGGCACCACCGGCACTCCCGCTCCGATCGCCAGTTGGAACGGGCCCGGCCGGAAGGCCAGCAGCGGCCCGGCGGGGTTGCGCGTGCCCTCCGGGAAGATCAGCATCGAGATCCCGCTCCGGAGTGTCCGCAGAGCCTCGTCCAGGGCTTTCCTGCGCGAGTCCTTCGCGCTGCGGTCAACGCAGATAAAGCCGCCCAGGCGCATGGCATATCCGAGCAGCGGAATGCGGCCGAGCGATTCCTTCATGATGACCGCGATGCGCGGCAGGGTCGCGAATAGCGCCGGAGCTTCAAGGTTGCTGACGTGGTTTGCCACGAACACGCAGCACGGATGCTCAAACGCCCGTTGGCGGTCCAGCACGCGCAGCCGCACGCCGCAGAGCCAGAATGCGATGCGACAGCCCAGCTGGGCCATCCAATAGATCGGTCGGATCGAGCCCGTGATCCAAGTGACCGGCACGAATGTGGGCACCGCCAGCAGGACATAGACCGCCAAGAACGGGTACGTCAGAAGATATGAACGCCACATCGAGAGAATCAGCATCCTACCACCGGCCTGCGCCCACCGACATCCCAAGAGTGCCCTGCGAGTCCGTAACTCGTTAGGAATAGGAAAGTTAGTACGCTGCTATACTCTAAGTTCGATGCATTATCCGTCATATTCAACCCAACCTAAGGCTAGTATCCGCCCGATTGGCCAGGAAGGCCGCGGTTCCTGCCAGGATTCACCGCGCCTCCCAGCCGGGCGGATAGGGGGGACGAGATGAGAATTGAGTACACGGGCCGCAAGGCGGACTTGACGCAGCGCGAGCTCGCAAAAGTCGAGCGCAAGCTGGCCAAGATCCAGCGGATCCTGACCCGGCGCAACGATCTCGAGACCCACGTGAGGCTGTCGCAGCAGCGCCATCTCTGCGAGGCGGAAGTCATGCTGCGCGCGCTGCGCCACACGCTGGTCGTGGCCAGCACGGGCAGCACCACCTTTGCCGCCGTGTACGCCGCGCTGGACAAGCTCGAAAGGCAGGCCGTGCGCAACAAGCACAAGATCATCGACACACACCGGCCCGGCACGCAGCGAGACGTTCCGTCGGTCGTCGTGGCGGATTCCATACGGCGGGCGGTAGCGAGCGAGCCGACAGCCGAGGCACCGCCTGAGCCCTCCCGTATCGTGCGCTCCGGGGCGGTCGAGCCGAAGCCCATGACCGAGGACGAGGCGTTTCTCCTGCTCGAGGGCGGAGACCGTGACTATGTCTCGTATCGGGACGCCGGCAGCGGCAAGATCAATGTCCTGCTGCGCCGTCGCGACGGCGCGGCGGAGCTGGTCGAGGGCAGCTAGCCATGGCGGGCGGGCCTGGGGGCCTCGCGCGCGTCGCCCAGGCTCGCTTGGTGGTCGTCACCGGCTTGAGCGGCTCCGGCAAGGGGACCGTGCTGCGAGCGCTCGAGGACGCCGGCTTCTACACCGTCGACAACCTGCCGGTCGATTTGATGAAGCCGTTTGCGGAGGCCGGCCCTCTCACGCAGGACGCCGGCCGGGCGGCGCTCGTGGTGGACATTCGCGAGGGCACCGGGCTGAGCCGGTTTCCCGCCACCTTCGCCGAGATCCAGAAGTCGCTGCCGGCCAGCTTGGTGTTCTTGGAAACCGCCGACGCGGTGTTGCAGCGCCGCTTCAGCGAGACGCGCCGGCCGCATCCGGCGGGCGGTGCCAGCGTCGCGGAGAGCGTGGCCGCCGAGCGGGCCTTGCTCCAGCCGATCCGGGCCCTGGCCGATCTCGAACTTGACACCAGCCGCTTCAACGTCCACGACCTGAGGCGCAAGGTGCTGGAGATCTTCCAAGGCCGGCCCGACGATTCCGACCTGCGCGTGACGGTCGGCAGCTTCGGCTTCAAGTACGGACCGCCGCTGGACGGCGATGTGGTCCTGGACGTGCGCTTCCTGCCGAATCCGAACTACGAGCCGGCTTGTCGGCATCTCACCGGCAAGGACGCCGGCGTGGTTCGGTTTCTCGAGTCGTACTCGGAGACCGCGGAGTTCCTAGAGCGGGCGATGGGCCTGCTGGACTTCGTGGTGCCGCGCTACGCGGCCGAGGGCAAGAGCTACCTTTCGATCTACTTCGGCTGCACCGGGGGCCGACACCGGTCGGTCTACCTCGCTGAAGCCGCCGCCAAGCGCTTCGCGGCCGCGGGCCGCAACGTGCGGGTGCAGCACCGCGACATCGACAAAGAGCACTGACCTTGAGCGGGTCGGCTCAGATCTCTTCGATGTCCGCGCTGGTTTCGATGTCGATCGATCCCTTGACGCTCATCGCGGCCGGGCACTTGACCTGGTGGGTGTCCAGGGCGCGCTGCGCGCGGTCGCGGGTGCCGGCCGGGATCTTCAGGCGGTAGTGCACGCGGATCCGCGTGATGCGCATGACGCCGTCGACGTTTTCGATGTCCCCCTCGATGTCGCTCTGTACGCGATCGGGATGGTTCGGGATCTTACGGACTGCCAGGGCCCCTGACAGAGTGCCGGTCAGTCAACCGCCCACCGCCGCGACCATGTGGTCCAGCGTGGCCGGAAGGTCGCGCCGCGGCTCCATGCCGTAGAAGTGCTTGATCCCCCCGTGGACGCCGAATTCCAGCGGCTCTTCAAAGCCTTCGATGTAGGCGCGGCGCTCGGGGGGCTGATCCTGGTGGATGCGGATCTTGGAAGTGTGGATGAGATCGCCCATGCGCACATTGTAGCCGCACTGCGGCAGCCGCCCCGGACGGTTACCGCAGAGCCTTGGCGCGCGCCTCGCGCCAAGCCTCGGTGTCGGCAATGTTGCGCTTGAGGATCTCGCCTTGCTCCCCCTGCTGCCCCTTGAGGTAGACCGCCATGTCCGCGCCGTAGCGAGCGGCGTCTTCGAGCTCTTGGCCGCGGTCGCCGGTCTGCTTGATCCACCCCTTCAAGATGGAGCGCAGCTCGGCCAAGGTCGCGGCGTGCGCGTCGTCGCCGGCCAGGTTGCGCATCTCCCAGGGATCCGCCTCGAGGTCGTAGAGCTCCTCTTCGGGCCGCTCGCCGTAGAACATCGCCTCGACCTTCGGCGACAGCTTCCCGTCGGCCCGCAATTTGTGCAGGGCCTGGATCACCGCCTTGCTGTCCTTGTAGCGGTTGGGCTGCAGGTGCGGGCGCTCCGGCACGAAGTTCCTGATATAGCGGAAGCGCTCGGTGCGCACGCTGCGAATGAGGTCGACTGTCTCGTCACAGCGGTCCCTGGCGGAGACAACGTACTCGCGCGGCTCGGCCTGCTGGCCGAACAGCGCCCGCCCTTCCATCCAGCCGGGGACGTCGAGTCCCGCGAACGCCAGCGATGACGCGGTTACGTCGATGTGGGCCACCAGGTCTTCCCGCACCAGTCCGGGCTCGATCCTGCCCGGCGCCCGCACCACCAGCGGCACGCGCGTGCCCTCCTCGTTCAGGAACTGCTTGCCGCGGGCATGGCTCACGCCGTGGTCGGTGAGGAAGAACACGACGGTGTTGTCGGCGACGCCCTCCCGCTCGAGTCGCTCCATGATCTTGCCGACCTCCCAGTCGACGTGCTCGACCGACTCGAGGTATTGCGCCCAGTCCTTGCGCATCTGCGGGTGATCCGGGTAGTAGGGCGGCAGCTTGACCTTCTTGGGGTCGATGCCGCCAGTCTGCACGGCCTTGAGGGGCTCCAGCGTGCGCTGGTTGCGGCGCTTGCCGCCGCGCAGCTGGATCTGGGCGAAGAACGGCTGGCCGTCGGCGCGACCGGCCCAGTCCGCGCCGTCGTACAGGTCCGCGGCGTATTCGAAGTTGTAGTCCGTCTTGCCCTTGGAGAGCGTCCCGTCATCGCCGTAGCGGCCATTGGTGACGTAGTAGCCCGCCCGGCGCAGGATCGCCGGGACCGGCTCCACGTCGCCGGGCAGCTTGATCTTGAGATCTCCCCTCCCGCTGCGGTGGTTGTGCGCGCCGATGGTCGTCTGGTACATGCCCGTGACCAGGGCCGATCGCGACGGAGAGCAGACCGGCGCGGTCACGAACGCGCTCGTGAACTTGGCGCCTTCCAGTGCCATCCGGTCGATGTTGGGCGTCTTGGCGAGGGAGGCTTGGAACGGCCCGAAATGGTCGGACTGGTCCTCGGAGAAGATCCACACGATGTTGGGCCGTTCGGCCGCGGTCTGGGCCGCTGCCGGAAGGGCCGTCGCGATTGCAAGCAGGTAGAGCGATAGGCGCATGACAGCACCATTATCGCCGTTGCGGGTGTCAGTTCGCCGGGGGTCCGGCGACTTCGGCGCGGGCGTCGGCGGGCGAGGCGCCCATCGCGTCCAAGAAACCGGCCAGGGCGCGGCTGAAGTCCTGCGGGCGGGCCACGTTGGCATGGACCAGCCCGTGCGGCCGCAGGGCCGCCTCGATCGCCCCGGGCCACGGGTAGCTGCGCGGGTTGCGGTCGAAGGAGAACTGAAAGATCGCCCCGGGCTGGGCCGCGATGTTCAGCAGCTCCGGCGAGATGGCGGCGTCGCGGTCGATCTTCGGCCCCATGATCACGACCGCGTCGGGACGCTCGCGCGAGGCGTCGAAGGTACTGTTGAGCAGGGACGAGAGGAAGTGCTCGTCGCCGTCCTCGTCCGCCAAGGCGTCCACGTCGACCATTCCCGGCGACATGGACTCAATGGCCTTTCCGAGCGCTGCGAAGTCCAGCCCCGGCCGGCGCTCGACCGCATATACCGCCTGCCGGCTGTAAGCATGGAAGGCGGTCAGGCTAAACAGCCCCAGGCTGGGCTCGCGGTGGAGTGTGCGGAGCATCGTGACGAGGCTCTCGATTTCGTGGGCGTTGAGCTTGAAGCGGCTGCGGTCCAGAGGCGCCAGGTTGACCAGCAGCGCGATATGCAGCCCGCCGGGCGATTCTGTCGCCCGCGCCACGGGCGGCTCGTCCGCAAAGGTGTGCTCGCGGTAGGGCCGGATCAGATTCGTGGGTGCCGCCGCGGCCAGCAGCGACGTGCGGGCGGGCATTTGGGCATTGGCCTTCCAATGTGCCGAACAGACCCGGCCCTGCCGGTTTCGCATCAGCCAATCGACCTCGTACTGCCCCGGGCCCACGACGAAGCGACCCGGGAAGGTGGCCGTGCCGCTGTCGGCGGTGACGTGCGGGATGTCGAAATTCTGGCGGAAGTAGACAGCCGCGGCGCGATCGGCGCCGGTAGGCTTGACCCGGAACAGGATGCGCAGGCTGTCTCCGGCGGTTCCAACCGTGCGGGCGGGCACTCGAACCACATACCCGGCCGTGAACTTGAGGTCGAAGCCCAAGCGGGGCGACTGCGGTTCCACCTGGCATTCGAAATCGCTGCGGTTGCGGTCGCCCCCCAGCACGGCGCGGTCGCTGGGATGAAAGCGGAGCGGGCTTCCGGGCGAGGCGTCGAACAGCACCTGTGCCTGCAGGCCGCAGGCCGCTGCCAGGGTCAGGGGGGCCCAAATGTGGCGCAACAACAGCATGCGGTACTCAATGATGGGTGGCAGGCGCGGCGCAGGTTGCGGCGATCACCTCGACGGCCCGCTCGCAGCCTTCGCGGTCGACGTCTTGGTGCGTCACGATCCGAATCCGGCCCGGCGCCAGGCCGAGGGCCAGCACGCCGGCCTCCCGCAACGAGCCCGTGAACTCGGCGTTGGTCAGGCCGGAGCGCGAGATGTCGAAGAAGACGATGTTCGTCTCCACCTCGTCGGGGTTGACGGAGATGCCGGGCACCCTCGCCAGCGACTCGGCCAGGAACTTGGCGTCGGCATGGGCCGCGGGGATGTTGGCGGGGCTCTGCTCGAGAGCAACCAGCCCGGCCGCGGCCAGCACTCCGGCTTGGCGCATGCCCCCTCCGAGGGCCTTGCGCATCAGCCGTGCCTCTTCGATGAAGTGGCGGTCTCCCGTCAGCAGCGAGCCCACCGGCGCCCCCAGCCCCTTGGACAGGCAGAAGGTCAGCGAATCCACAGTGGCCGCGATTTCCGGCAGGCTGACCCCGAGCGCGGCAGCGGCGTGAAACACGCGCGCCCCGTCCATGTGGACGGGCACTTCGGCGGCTAGCGCTTCGGCCCGGATGGAGCGCAAGGTCTCCATGGGGTAAACGCGCCCCCCGGCGTAATTGTGGGTGTTTTCCAGGCTGATCAGCCCGGTTCCCCGGAAGTGGTTGGACGCGGCCCGCAAGCGCGGGCTGATCGCGGGCCAGTCGAGGATCCCGTCGCTCGTCGCCACCGCGCGCGCCAGGCACCCGGAGAAGCGCGCCAGCGTGCCCATCTCGTACATCACCACGTGCGAGTGCTCGTCACAGATCACCTCGTGCCCGGGCGAGGTATGCACCGCCAGGGCGATCTGGTTTCCCATCGTGCCCGACGGCACGAACACGGCCGCTTCCTTGCCAACCAGCTCGGCCGCGCGCCGCTCGAGCAAGTTCACGGTCGGATCTTCGCCGAAGACGTCGTCGCCGACGTCGGCTTCGTACATGGCCTGCCGCATCGCCTCAGTGGGGCGCGTGACCGTGTCGCTGCGCAGATCGACTGTCCTCATGGCCCGCAGCTCCTCGGTGGCGGCACGCCTAGAGCTGGAAAGCCCATTGTCTCACCGCTTCGGGCTGCACCCATTTCCGAATGCCTGGAATCTGGCACTTGCGCCAGTATTCCGGCCAATTGATCGCTTCGGGGTTCCACGGCAGCAAGTCGCGATCCGCGGCGTCGAGCCGCTCGTAGCACCGCCTGATGTTGACCGCTTCGAACACGTAGCGATGGTCGAGTATGAACGGCGTGTACTGCCGGAACGTCTCTTCGTGAAATCCCATCTGCAGTTCCAGGATCCGCAGTTGCGCGGCCCGCTGGCTCTGGCCGGCGCGCTCGAGCAGGCCTTGGACACGCTTGATGCGGGCTCGCAGCGTTTCGCGCCGGCGCTCGGCTTGCATCGCGCTGAGAAAGCGCAGCCGGGGCAGGGGATCGAGCCACAGGGGCGGTTTCCGGACTTGGTTGCCGTTCGCTCGCGTCTCGTCGCAGAGCAGGCCGATCAGATCCTCCAGGGGATACGGGTTCACGTCCGAGCTAGCGAGTTGGTAGACCTGTCGGGATCGTCCGGACAGCAGCGCGCCCGCCACGGCGAGAGTTCCGGCGGCGACCAGGTCCACCGGCACGATCTCCAGGCTAAGATCCGGCCGGGCGGGCCAGTCCAGCAGGCCGCCCAGCGCCATCAGCGCCAGCGGCGCGGCGGTGCGGCCGCCTTCGATCCAGCCTGGGAACGGGTAGCGCAGCGCGCTCTCCACGATGGCCGGGCGCACGATGGCGTACGGCACTTCGTCCTGGGACGCAAGCAACTGCTCGCCGAGGCTCTTCGAGAAGGTGTAGGTGTTGACCCAGCCCCACTTGGCGGCCTGGACGCGGCCCAGCTCCGTGAGCGCGCTGGCGCGTTCGGCCGCTTGCAGGCCATCCCCGGCCGCGGCCGCCGCCTCGCGGCAGTCGGCCAGCACGGAGGCGGCCCTGAAGCTGGTGTCCTGCGGCCCCGACCGTCGCGGATAGTAGCCGAGCACCGCTTCGGTCTCTTCTACCAAGCCGTCGGATTCGCCGGCCACGTAGCAGGTCGAGACGTGCAGCAGCTTGGCGTTGAGCTGGCTGCACAGCTCGAGCAGGCGCTCGACCGCATCGACGTTCGCCCGCAGGGACAGGTCCAGCGGTGGGAAGAACTCGACCAGGCCCGCGCAATTGAGCACGAGGCCCACCCGGCCGGCCAGCTCGCCCACCTGGTCCGCCGCGAGCCCGGCACGGTCGGTCGAGGCATCCCCCGACAGCACGTTGATGCGCTCCCGCAGGGCCTCCCGGCCCGCCTTTCGCACCAGCGGTTGCAGGGGCGGGGAGTCCAGGACCTCCTGCTCGAACCGGTCCTCGGCGGACACCTCGGAGCGAGGCCGCACCAGCACGTGAATCCGCTTCACTTCAGGGAAGCGGTCCAACAGCAGAGCGAGGATGACTTTGCCTAGGAAACCGTTCGCTCCGGTGAGCAGGATTTCGGTTTCCCGGAAGATGGGAGCTAGGGTCGCCAAGGGCTTGAGATTCCAACCTATCCGGGATGGTGCGGGATGTCAAATCTGAGATGCCCGCGCAAGCCTCTCGGCTCGCGGCCGGCCTTGAGCTCCAGCGGCCGTCATTCCAGCACTGTCTCGACCAAGTCGTCGATTGGCATCCGGTACACCGCCGGCAGGCCCTCCCAGTCCGAGGAGAAATAGACCGTTGCGCTGTCCGGCGCCAGCGCCGGCGCCGGCGCTGCCGCGCGCGGGTCGGCCCTGTCGCTGCCTGCCAGCGGATACGGCTTGAGGCTGCTGAGGTGCTCGCACAGCGTGATTTCGCGCCGCATGCGAGGGAACAGCACGTAGATGTTGGGCCCTGACGGGCGCCGGCTCGCGCCGATAATCGCGCTGCCGTCCGCGTTCTCGGTCATCCAGTCGAACCCCGAGCACGGGGTGTCGGCCGTCTCCTCGCCGGTCTCCGGCTGGATGCTGCGAATGCCCGCCGCCCATTTCTCGCCGTCCGGAAAGCTCACGAAGCGCAGGCGCCCCCCGTCGGATGCCCAGTACGACGCTCCGATGCGCTCGGCCCCCTTCGACGGCCGCAGGCTGGTCTTGCCGCTGCCGTCGAGGTTGACCAGCTGCAGCCGCCGGCGGACCCTTCGCCAGGGCCCCTCGCGAGCGTAGAGCAGTTGTGACCTCCAAGGGCGGAAGCGCGGCGACGAGAGCCAGCGGCGCTCCTCCGCTGCCACCCAGTTCCTGCCGCGGGAGGGGTTGCGCGAGATCTCGACGATGCGCACGCGGCAATGCGGCTCGCGGGCGAACTGCCGCTCGGGCGTCGGCTCGACGTGGTCTGCCGCGATTTCGATCAAGGCGGCGTAGCGCTCTCCGCTCGAAATGTCCAGGTCGCCTGTCAGGGCCCAGCCCTCCGGGCAGGCAAACAGCCTTCGCTGACCGCCTCCCTGCATGTCTGCCTGTAGCAGCTCGTTGCCTTGCAGGTAGTAGAAGCCGCGGTCGTTGCGCCGCAGGTGCGCGGCGTACGGGTGGACGGGCTCTCCTTCGGTGAGCTGGACCAGGCGTTCGCGCTTCAGATCCAGGCGGTGGAAGTGCCTCGCGCCGCCGTGCTCGGCGGCAACCAGCAAGAAGTTGTTGTTGCGCGCGGCGCACCTGAGGTGCGAGCCCGGCAGGTGGTGCAAGACGGCCGGGTCGGTCAGGCGCGTGATGTCGCGTCCTGTCAGCCCGTCCGGGAATTCGGTCGAGCGGACTTGCAGGCGCGTCCCCCTGCCGACCGCGCGGGCGACTGGCGGCGCCGTCGCGGCGGCCAGGAAACACCGACGGCTAACCCGCCGCATACCCCGTCATCGTATCAATCGAGCGCCGTTCCTAATCGGCTCGGGCCGGCTCGGCATCGAGCCAGTCGACAGAGTCCACGATCGCGATGACGGCGGCGTCGATGGGCGCCCTGGCACGCCTGACGGCGGTCATGGCTGCCCAGCCGTCGAGTGTCAGCAGGACCGTGTCTCCCACTCCCGCGTCTAGCGTGTCCACCGCGACGAGCGGCGCGCCGTGCTCGGCGCCGGCCCGGTTGATCTGGCGGACCAGCAGCAGCTTGAGCGCGTCGTGCGTGGCGTGGTTGTGCGTGGCGACGACCTCGCCCACCACCTTGCTGAGCAGCATTACCGCTGTCCTGCGACGGAGTCGACGATGCCGGTCACGCTGGCGTCGGAAGGCACTTGCGGGTCGAATGCCAGGCAGGCCTCGCGCCGCCCCGACCAGTACACGGTCTCCCCGGCACCCGCGCCCACCGCGTCGAGCGCGACGAGCGGCGTGCCGACATCTGCCCCGGCGGCATCAACAGGCTGCAGCAGCAGCAGCTTCAGGCCTTCCAGCTGGGGATCCTTGACGGTGGCGCAGACGTTGCCCACCACGCGTGCCAGCCGCATCAGCCCTCTCCCGGCAGCATGCTGATTTCGTCGACGATGCCCACGATCGCCGTGTCGACCGGGGTGTCCTTCATGCCGGAAGCCATGCGGGCCGAGCTTCCGGCCACGCAGAGCACCCGCTCCCCGTCGCCGGCCCCGACCGTGTCCAGGGCGACCACGTATTGATCGCGGGGAGCGCCGGCGGGCGTGAGGTGCTGCAGGACAAGCAGCTTCTTGCCCTCCAGCCGCGCATCCTTGCGCGTGGCCACCACGTTGCCAACGACGCGCGCAAGGACCATTGGGCAGATTCTCCGCTGCGGAACTCAGCCGAGGGTACGGCCTAGTCGGAGGGCGAGATCGTGAAGATCTGGTCCAGGTTGCTGTGCGGCCGCGGGATGACGTGGACCGAGATCAACTCGCCAACGCGGCGGGCGGCCGCCGCGCCGGCGTCGGTGGCAGCCTTGACCGCGGCTACGTCGCCGCGCATCAGTACGGTCACGTAGCCCGAGCCGATTTTCTCCCAACCCACCAACGTGACGTTGGCTGCCTTGACCGCGGCATCGGCGGATTCCACCAAGGAAACGAATCCGCGGGTCTCGATTAGTCCTAGAGCCTCACCCATGAGTTAATTACCCTCCTCTGGCCCGGATCGCTTCTTCCAGCAGTTGGACTAATTCGTCCCGGGTCACGAAAATACCATTGTCGCCGATCGATGCGCCCGGTGCCTGCCCGGACACATCCTCGGCCGAGACCGGGCAGCCGGGTTGCTGCTCAGCCCGCGAGGCGACGCCGTAGCGGCCGCGCGACTCGAACAGCTTGTCGACTTCCAGGCGCGGCAGCGGGCGCGCTCCGCCCAGCATCTCGGCGACGAAATTGATGCGCGCGAAGAGTTCGACGGTCTCCATGCGGAAGAATGCCTGCATGACATCCTTGCCGTACGTCACCGCGCCGTGATTGCCCAGCAGCAGCGCGTCGTACTGCGGGATCAGCGGCAGCATCGGCTCGGTCAGCGCGTCCGTGCCGGGCAGGCCGTAGTCCGCCAGCGGCACGCAGCCGAGACCGATCACCACCTCCGGCAATAGCGCTGTGTTCAGGGCGCGTCCTGCCGCGGCGAAGCCTGTCGCCGTCGGGGGGTGCGCATGCACCACGGAGTCGATGTCTTCGCGCAACTCGTAGATCTTCAGGTGCATCTTGATCTCCGACGTGCGCTCGAGGCGGCCGGAGATCTTGTTGCCGTCGTAGTCGACGATGATGATGTCGTCGACGTGCATCATGCCTTTCGACACCCCGGTCGGCGTACACATGATGCGCTCGTCGTCGAGGCGGATCGAGATGTTGCCGTCGTTGGCGGCGACCCACCCCTTGCTGTAGACCAGCTTGCCGACCTGCACGATGTCGGCCGCGAACTCGCGTTCGGTCTTCACCATGGCGAATTCCTAGCGTATCGGTTTCCGGCGGGCCGGTGCAATGCACCCCGTAGCTGCGCGGCACCATCGGTTGGCCCGCGGGACGCGGACTCGCACGCCCGAAAGTGGGCCGGCTCAATCACAGGTTGAGGTGCTGGTTACGCCGGTGTCGGCATCGTGAGGTGCGGCGATCTGCCCGACGCATGGTAGCGTCCAATGCGCGGGTGCTTCCAGCGGCAAGCTCCGGACGCGACATGCAGCCCGGGCTGGCAGACCCTGTTAGTTCAGCCCGGGGGCAATGCCTTCAGGTATTCCAAGAATTTCGTTGCATGCCGGTCGAGATTCTCCTCCGATCCGCCTCCCAGCAGCGGCGAACACATCTCGTACGCCACCGTCCCATCGAAACTGCCGCTCCGCAACCCCGCAAAGAAGCCTTGGTAGTCCAGGAACCCTTCCCCCATGGGAACGGCCTGCGAGTAGGGCGTCACTGACCGATAGTTGACGGCGTCCGGTTCGTAAACGAAGCGAGGCCGGCGCTGATAGTCGGCTACGGTCGTGTGAACCGTCAGCGAGGCCATCGCTCGTGCCGCCTCTGCTATGTCCACGCCGTGCAGGGCGGGCGACCATGCGTCGAATCCTGCGCGGCAGTTCGGCTCTCCCACGGCTTCGAGCAGGTCCCTGTGCGATCGGAAGTCAGCCCCTATATCGTGGTGATTCTGCACAGCCAGAGTGACTCCGAACTCCGCGGCGCTGTGGGCGCATTCCTTCAGGCAATCGGCCACAAGGTTCCATTGAGGCAGGTATCCCTCGGACGGATGCTCGTAGCCGGTAAAGATCCGCACCTTGTTTCCGCCGATCTGTTGAGTCAGTCGCGCCAGTTCTGTCACGTACGCAACCTGGATCTCCCTCATCGGAACTTCGGCGTGCTCGAGATCCGCCGTGAAGTTGTTGTAGCCCGCCACGACGACGTGCTCGAGGCCCGCGGCTTCGATGCGCCGGCGGAGGGCGGCGCGAGCAGCGTCGTTCCAGTCAAGCGGACTCAGGTGTGGGCGCTTGCCTCCAAGCATGACGCCCTGATAACCGAGTTCGGCGGCCTTTTCGACGAATTGCTCGACCGACAGACTAGCCTGCCCCCAAGACCCCGAGTAACTCACCGAGAAGAGGATGGGATTGAACAAAGTGGAAGCTTACCACGGCCGAAGCGTTGTCAGCCCGCCACGATCACGCGCGATGGTGGTCCCTGCGATCTCCACGTCTTGACACCGTGATTTCAAATTCCTATGTGTGAGACGAGCCACCCGCGAGCAGTCCGCTCGATCATGGTGCCTCGCCAGACTGCTGGATCACTTGGTGCAGTAGTGGCGGCCGGCCCCACTTCAATCCAGGGAACCGTGCGAAGTCGCTGTCCAGCGTTATCCACTCCGAACCAGACTCGATTGCCAAGGCCGCGTGGTAGGCGTCCGAGACCAAGTCCCCTCTTGCTTCGGCCTGCCCGCAGAGCTTAGTGAAGATTCTCCAATGCCGATCTCTCGGACGTAAGTCAACGCAATGGTCCAAGTCCCGGATCGCGTCCACAAACTCAAGTGCACTGCTGAACGGGGATGGATTGCTGAACACTCGCGGATTGGTGACGATACGGAGGAAACCGCTGAGGACGAGTTCAGAGACCGCAAAGGCATTGTCACCGTGCACAACTGACATCAACCAAGTGCGACACCGCTCATGCTCGAGGGAATCGGCTCGATACGCCGCAATCAAGACATTGACGTCAGGCAGGACCATCGCCCTTGTCCTCCATGATCGCGAGGAGGCCAGCGTTGTCGGTGATGTCAACGCCCGGCCGGGTTCCGGTTCCATGGAACACCGGAAGTTCGACTGGATCACGGCTCCTATTGCTGCGCCGAATCAGGGATTCGAGGAGAAAGTCGTGGACGATCGACGAAATGCTCCTGTTGGACTCCTTGGCCAACTTCTTGATGTCGGCATACAGGCCATCGTGGATGCTCAGCGTGGTCCTCATGCATCTAATCATACACCCTATGCATCATGATGTATCTCGCAAGCTCTTGGAGACGGCAGCATCGAGTCCGGCGGAATTCTGAGCACTGTATCGAGGCACCAGTAGCTGGCTCGCCGAGTCTGGCCAAAGAGGGCCCCACGAGCTAGGAGGAATGGGGAGTGGGGGCAAGACTCGCCCGAACCGCAGCATCTGCTATGCTCCGGCGCATGCCCATCAGCTTCTACCTCCGCTCGCGTAGTCGCGCTGTTGCCCCGATCTGGGCGCCGTTGCTCCTCGCAAGTCTTGTCTTGCTGACGCTGCCACTTGCGGCGCAGCCAGAGCTGCCGTACAAGCCGGTCGTTGGCTGGGGCGAGTTCCCGGACGGCTACGTGTCCGGCGCGGGCATGGCTGTCGCGGTCGATCACCAAGGCGGCGTTTGGTTCTACAACCGCGGCTCCCATCCGCTGATTCAGTTCTCCAGCGATGGCAGCCTGATCCAGTCTTGGAAGGAAGACAAGACCGTGTCGACCCATCAGGCTACCGCTCACGGCATGGCGGTCGGACCGGACGGTGGCATCTGGCTGGTGGCGCGCGATTCGCACGCCGTGTACAAGTACTCTGCCGCGGGCCGCACGCTGCTGATGATCGGAGGATTCGCCGCCAGCCTTGGCAGCAACGAAGCCCCCTACGCCTTCAACCGTCCCGCGGGCGTGGCGCACGACAGCGATGGCAACGTCTACATCGCCGACGGCTATCGCAACACTCGCATCGTCAAGTACGACCCCTCCGGCACGTATGTCAAGCATTGGGGCGGGCCGGGCACGGCAGACGGCCAGTTCGACCTAGTCCACGGCGTGGCCGTAGACAGCCGGGACCGGCTCTACGCCGTGGATCGCGGCAACAAGCGCATCCAGGTCTTCGACACCGATGGCGAGCACATGGCCACGTGGAACGGCCTTGGCACGCCGTGGAATCTGGCTTACGACCGGCGTGCCGAGGTGCTGTGGATGTGCGACGGAGACCTGGGGCGGATCTCGAAGCTGTCGCTCGAGGGAGAGGTGCTCGGCTGGTTCGGCTCGGACGGTTCGGAGCCGGGGCAGCTGCACCAAGTGCACAGCATTGCCGTGGGCACCGACGGGGCCATCTACGCCGCCGAAACGGTGAACGGCAGGATCCAGAAGTTCGTCCGCGGGAATTGACGCGCAGCATCGAGGGACCGGATGTGGCTGCGCGGCCGGCCGGGCTTTTCTAGGGCGTGCCGCTCGGGTGCGCAAAAGCGGTATCATGCGTGATGTTGTGACCCGACTGCTTGCGATCGCACTTGCACTCTCGGCCGTGGCCCTGCCGGTGTGGGCCCAGTCGGCCGATTTCGAACCGTCCCGCCTGCCCGACGGCAAGCCAGACCTGAACGGCATTTGGCAGGCCCTCAACACTGCCAACTACGACATCGAGCGCCACATGGCGCGTCCCGCCATGATGCTCCGGGACGGTCCGCACGGCCCGCTGCCGGCCGTGCCCGTATTGGGGCTCGGCGCCGTCGGCGCGGTGCCTGGCGGCATGGGCGTGGTGGAAGGCGGCAAGATCCCGTACAAGCCGGAGGCGGCCAAGCGGCGGGAAGAGAACCGGGCCCACTGGATCGAGCGGGACCCGGAGGTGAAGTGCTACCTGCCGGGCGTGCCGCGCGCCACGTACATGCCGTTCCCGTTCCAGATCTTCCAGAACGAAGATTCGGTGTTCATCGCCTACGAGTTCGCCGGCGCCGTGCGCGAGATCTACATGCGCGATGTCGGCCCTGCCGAGACCGATGCCTGGATGGGCCAGTCGGTGGGGCGCTGGGAGGGTGACACTCTTGTCGTGGAGGTCACCGGGCTGAGCGACCAGACCTGGTTCGACCGGTCGGGCACGCACCACAGCAACCAGCTGCGCGTGACCGAGCGGTACACCCTCAGTTCTCCGTATCACATCCAATACGAGGCGGAGATCTCCGATCCGGAGGTCTTCACGCGTCCGTGGAAGATCTCCATGCCGCTGTACCGGCGCGTGGAAAAGGACGCCCGCCTGATGGACTTCAAGTGCGTCGAATTCGTCGAGGAACTGCTCTTCGGCGAGTATCGCCGCCACCCGCTGGAGAGGTAGCCGCCATGTCCGACGTGCGCAGCGTGGACTGGTTCGGCTGCGAGCATGCCGCAGGGTCGGGCTCGCGCGCGAGATTCCGGCCCGCAGAAGGGAGGTAGACCTGTCATGTCGAATCGTATCTTGCTCATCGCCGCCCTGGCGATGGTCGTCGCGCCCGTTTGGGCGGCCGACGACTCGAAGGCCGCTGCCGAGCGGCCAGACCTGTCCGGGACCTATGACATCGCGACCCTGACGCCATTGCAACGCCCTGCCAAGTTCGGCGACAAGCTCACGCTCACCGACGAGGAAGCGCAGGAGATCGCCCGCAAGGAGGCGGAATACATGGCCCGCCGCAACGCGGCCACCGACCCGGAACGGGGAGCGCCTCCGGAAGGCGGCGATGGGTCAACCGGCGCGGCCGGCAACGTCGGGGGCTACAACTCGTTCTGGATCGACCGCGGCAGCGGGGCCTTCAAGATCGACGGGAAATGGCGCACCTCGATCATCACTGATCCGAAGAACGGGCGCCATCCGGAGATGACTCCGGCAGCCAAGGCGCGGCTCGCCGAGCGGCGCAAGCGCAGCCGCCCGAATAAAGGCGAGGCCTGGTGGATCAAGGAAGGGGTCGAACCCGGCCCGTATGACGACCCCGAGCTGAGGCCGCTCGCGGAGCGCTGCCTGCTGGGGTTCGGCTCCACCGGGGGCCCGCCCATGCTGCCGGTGCTGTACAACAACCTGAAGCGGATCGTGCAGACCGACGACTACGTCATGATCCTGGTCGAGATGGTGCACGACGCGCGCATCATCCGCCTGAATTCCGAGCATGCCCCCGACGACGTCCGCGGCTGGCTGGGCGACTCGATCGGGCATTGGGAGGGCGACACGCTGGTGGTCGACACGACCAATTTCAGCGACCGCCCGGCGCTATCGGGGGCTACGCGCGACCTGCACGTGGTCGAGCGCTTCTCGCGCATTGACGACAAGACCCTGCGCTACCAGTTCACGGTCGAGGATCCGACGGTGTGGACGGAGCCCTGGAGCGGCGAGTACGTTTGGCCGGCGACCGAGAGCAGGGTCTACGAGTACGCCTGCCACGAGGCCAATTACTCGTTCGAAGGCATCTTGCGGGGAGCCCGCATATTGGAACAGGACGTGCTGGGCAAGTCCGACGACTAGGCGGAACGGCCCGCAAGCGAGGAACAACAGCAATGATCAACAAACAAGGGATGATTCGGCTGCAGGCCGTGGCGGTGGCATTAGGGATGCTGCTGGCGGGTGTCGCGCCGCTCAACGCGCACCACGCATTCGGCGCTGAGTTCGACCCCAACCGCCCGCTCATTCTCAAAGGGCCGGTCGTGCGCGTCGAATGGGTGAACCCGCACACGTGGATCCACCTCGAGGTCACTGACGAGGACGGCAATAAGGAAATCTGGATGGTCGAGGGCGGCACGCCCAACAGCTTGCTGCGCAGAGGCCTCAAGCGCGACACGATCAAGATCGGAGCGGTGATCGTGGTCGACGGCTATCAGGCCAAGGATCGTTCCAACCGGGCCAACGGGCGTGACGTGACGTTCGAGGACGGGCAAAAGTTCTTCTTGGGCTCTTCCGGCACTGGCGCACCGTACGACAAGGAGCGTCGAGGCCAGTAAGGTCCCGCCCGAGCGCGGCCGCGCGGCTCAAGGGACGCGCGCGCGTGCCTTGACCCAGTCCAGGACGGCGTCGCGCAGCGTTAGCTCGCGGGCCGTGAAGTCGATCCCGGCATATTCGGGCAGCCCCGCCACATAGTCGTTGGTCACGAAGCTGTACATCCGGCCGGGCTCGAGGTCTTGGCCGGCGCGGGCCTCTTCGGGCAGCTGGTCGGCGCGGACGGTGGCTTCCACCAGCAAGTTGTCGAAGGGCAGGATGTTCCAGATGTGGCGCGCCATCACGGTGCCCTCCGTCAAGGAGTCGCGCACGCCCCCGCGGTTCATGTAGGCGATCTGCGCTCCGGTCGCTTCGCGCAGGGCCCGCTCGATCATGCGCTTGACATCGTCTCGACCCAGAGCGCGGACACACTCGGCAATCTCGACGTCTACCCGTTCCGAGACTTTGGACTCCCATTGATCGACGAGGGCTGCGATAGCGGGCTTGGGCGGAAAGCGGCCTTGGGAAATCTGGATTCTCCGCCAGCGATGCTGGACGATCTGTCCCGCGTCGCGGTCGAAGGCTATATCGAGACGCCCGAGCTCGCGCCCATAGGGGCGCAGTTTGATCCCGATCCGCCCGTCGATGAGGAGTTCCGTGTCCCTGCCCCCGTGGTCGTGTCCGCCTACGAGCACGTCAACATCTGGCAGCTCGCGCAGGATCGCTTCGTCTTCGTCGTCAAAGAGGTGTCCTAGAACGACGACGAGATCCGCCCTTTCGTTCATCTCGGCGACAGGTTCGCGCAAGGCCTCCACCAATGGGGTTGCGCGCCAAGGTCCGGACTGTGCAGGCTTGATCAGTCTGGCCAAGCGCTCTGTCAGGGCTCCGACGATCCCGATCCGAATCTCGCCGGCTGTCAGCACTGCGGTCGCTGGCACCAGTAGCTTGCCCTCGGAGTTGAGGACGTTGGCGGCTAGGATCGGAGCGTCCGTGACACGCCGGAACTCGGCGATCTTCTCCCAGCCGTAGTCGAATTCGTGGTTTCCGAGGCAGTGGGCGTCGAAGCCGAGCCTGTTCGCTACCTCGAAGACGGGGGTTCCTTCGAAGATCGTTGAAACCGGCGAGCCCTGTACCATGTCGCCCGCATGCAGCACGACCGCATGCTCAGCCCTGGCGCGCTCTTCCTCGATCGCCGTCGCGACATGTGCGAAGCCTCCCCGGCCTTGCTCGTCAGGCAGCAGTCGAGCATGCAGGTCGTTGAGGTGCAGGATCGTGACCTGCTCGACGTTGGCGCATTGGGCCGCTAGCGCGGCCAGCAGCAGCAACGATACGCGGAGAATCGAGCCAACCAACATGGGCTACTAGTGTCGCATTGCTTGGCGCGAATCAGACCTTGGCGCTAGATCCGTCTCGAGACCTGATCATGGCTTCGGCGCGGCTGTCCCCCGCGAGGCCGCGGTGTCAGTCCCACTTCAATGCAAGACCATGTCGCTCCGGGTGGTGATCGGGTTTCCTATACAGGCCTGAAGCCGTCGGACAAGTCTGTGCAAGCTGAATCAAAGCGCGCGACTCGCGCCGCTCGGTAGCTGATGCTACCGTGTTGGCCGGGCCAGCCGAAGGCCGCGCTTGCTTCGGTTGTCCTGGTTATTGCTGGGCCATCCGGAGACTGCCTGGCGGGATGAGATGCAGGAATCGCGGAGCAATGGGATGACCGTGGCGACTAGGCACCGCCGACCCGTTGCGGTGCTGTTGGGACGCCTGCTGCTGGCGTCGTCCGTATTGGGGCCGGTCGCCACCGGCCTCGAGGCACAGACTTGTCTTGGCTTCAGCGGCCGGGGGTTCGTAGGTGCGTCGGGAGCCATCCGGCGCGAGTGGTCCCACACAATGACGGGGTTTGGGGGCAGCGGCGGAGTCAAGATGGGCCGCGTGGCTGCGGTAACCAGCTACCTGAGGTTCTCGGGCGCTGACCAGTTCGATCAGGAGTTCGAGTTCCATAATGTCCGGGCGACGGTAGCCTACGAAGCCATCACGTCGTCGCTCTCGCTGTGCCCGGTCGGGACCTTCGGGTCCGAGGGCGTCTCGTCGAGAGACTTCCGCTCCATCCCCTACCGCGCCGATCCCTTCTTCGGGGGCGGGGTGGCGCTGGGGCGTCGGTTCACCTTGCCCGATTCCGGCCCTGCCGTGATTCCCTCACTGATCGTCACCGCCGAGAGTCACAGGGTCGAGCGCATCATCGAAGGCGACATCCTGACAAGAAGCAGGGAAATGGACGTGCTGCTGCGCGGCGGGGTCACCGTGGAGTTTGGCAGGCTGTTCGTGCGGCCCTACGTCGCCCTTATTGCAGTTGACAACGGCTGGCTGGCGGCAGGGGCCCGGTTCGGCCTGAGATTCTGACGGCCTCTCGTGACGCCCGCGCTTTGAGTAGCGCCAGGGATCCGTGGGCCGCTGCAACTTCTCGGTGCTTGGCGTGTTGTTGTTGCAGTGACCGATGGAGCCGTTTGTCGGCCCGGCAGGTCGCGAGGTGTGACACAGTAGTGCTGGATGGCAGGCGCAGCGTCCTGCCGCTCGGCAGCGGGCGTCACACAATCGGAGGATTCATGCAGGTTGTATCAATGATCGCGACTCGTACCGCTTGGCCGCTGATGCCACGGCGCTGGTCGGGTCCGCTGCCGGCGGCGCTCGCATTGCTCGTGATTGCTGGCGCAGTGCCGGGCGGCATGGGTCTTGCCGCGCCTCCCTGCCGGTTTTCCGCTGACCTGGAAGTCACGATCGACGCGACTGCCATCGAGCGCCTTAATGTCGATGCCGCCGAGGGCGGTCTTGTTGTCCATGGGGCCGCAGATTCGAACCAGATCCGGGTGACGGGCAAAGCGTGCGCCAAGTCCGAAGCAGCCGTGCAACGGATCCAACTCTTGTCCAACACCGAGGGGGCTGACGCCTACGTCGAAGCCAAGATTCCCTCCCGGGGGCGGATGTTCCGGAATGCGACGCTGGACTTGGAACTGACAGTCCCCAGCCGCTTGGCGCTCGCCGTCCAGGACGGCACCGGCGAGATCTTGGTTCGCAACGTCGCCGCGCTGCAGCTGAAGGACGGCACGGGCGACATCGAGATTGAGGGTGTTCCCGGCGACGTGTCCGTAACGGACGGCACCGGCGCTACGGTAGTCCGCGCCATCGGCGGCAGCTTGCAGGTCAAGGATGGCACCGGCCCGCTGACCATCACAGATGTTCAGGGCAGCGTCACGGTGGATGACGGCACGGGAGAGATCAAGATTTCCGAAGTTGGCGGCGACCTGAGAGTGAGAGACGGCACCGGGAACATGGAGATCGAAGATATCGGCGGATCCGTCGACCTGCGCGACGGCACCGGCAACGTCTCCGTAAGCCGGGTCGAAGGCAGCCTGACACTGAGAAGCGGCACGGGAGGCGTGCAGTTGACAGAGGTCCGTGGACCTGTCGCCGTGCAGGACTGAATTCCCTCGAAAATCCATCGGCTAGAGTCCGCGATTGGCGGGTGCGAGCCCACGCCGGGACTGGCTCCGGCCGGCGCTACGATGAAGGCGTGGATATCCGCCGGGCACAGCCAGCAGACCTAGAGACCATCATTGACTTCAACCAGCGCCTCGCGGTGGAGTCGGAAGGCGTCGAACTCGATGCCGAGCGGTTGCGCACAGGCGTCACTGCACAGCTGAACGACTCGTCGCGAGGGTTCTACCTCATCGCTGAACTGGATGACCGCATTGTCGGCCAGCTGGCGCTGACATTCGAATGGAGCGACTGGCGGAATGCCACGTTTTGGTGGTTGCAAAACGTCTATGTAGCCCCCGATTACAGGCGCAAGGGAGTGCTCAAGGCACTCTACGAGCGAGTCAGGACTTTGGCCGCCGAGGAGCGGGTTTGCGGGGTGCGCCTGTACGTTGAGCACGAGAATCACGTTGCCCAGGCTGCCTATAAGGAGCTGGGCCTGTCGCCGGCCGTGTACAGCATGTACGAAACGGACTTTGTGATCGAGCGCGGCTACGATTCCGGACCGGCCCGCTGAGTCGCGCAACAGGCTGGTCGAGCAGGCTCCCGCGCATCGGACGGACGTTCGCCGCGTTCGTTCTATGATGGCTAGATCATGCAATTGCTAGCCGGAAAGACCGCTATCGTTACCGGATCGGGACGCAGCATTGGCAAGGCCGTGGCCAAGCTGCTTTCTGAGCACGGCGCCAACGTGGTCGTCAACGATCTGGATCCGGAACCTGCCGAGCAGACACTCGCCGAAATCAGCGAAAGCGGCGGGTCCGCCGCCGTCTGCGTGGGCAGCGTCACGGACCAGGAAGTGCCCGACAGGCTCGTCAAGACCGCCCTCGACACCTTCGGCTCGCTGGACATCATCGTCAACAACGCCGGCTACACCTGGGACGGCGTGATCCACAAGATGAGCGACGACCAGTTCGACGCCATGCTGGATGTCCACCTCAGGGCCCCGTTCCGCATCGTCCGCGCCGCCGCTCCCTTCTTGCGCGAGTCGGCCAAGGCCGACATGGAGGCGGGCCGCCGACCGCCGTGCCGCAAGATCGTCAATGTCAGCTCGACCTCGGGCGTAGCCGGAAATGCCGGCCAGATCAACTACGCGGCAGGCAAGATGGGCATCGTCGGCATGACCAAGACCATCGCCAAGGAGTGGGGTCGCTTCAACGTCTGCTGCAATGCCGTAGCCTACGGCTTCATCGAGTCCCGCCTGACGCAAGCGAAGGAGAGAGGCGACAAGACCTCGACCGGGATCGCCCTCGGTATCCCGCAGCGCCAGCGCGACGCGGCCATACCGCACATTCCCTTGCACCGCCACGGCACGCCGGAAGATGCCGCCGGCCCGGTGCTATTCCTGGCCTCGTCGCTGTCGGACTACGTGACCGGTTCGGTCGTGCTCGTGACCGGCGGCAGCGTGGTCTGATCGCCGGAATCGGCCGCTTCCTCGTCCCGGCGCGGGCACGCGCCGCAGCGCAAGGACTCGCCTTGGGCGTCCAGCACGTCCGGTCCGCCGCAGGAGCCGCGCAGGCAGCGATTCTTGGAGAGGAGCCCGATAGCCATAATGGCCATCGCGATCCCGACAAAGGCAATCGCAAGCAACACTACGCTCATGGCGACTCGTCTTCCATCTTCGCACGGAACTTCGCCGATTTGAACTCGCGCAGCGATTCGCCGGCCCCTTCGACCAGCAGCAAGACGGCCAGATCCTCGCGCTCGGCCAGCGCCATGCCGTCGCCCTCGCCAAGCACGAGCAGCGCTGTCGCCAGCGCGTCGGCGCGCATGGCGCTGGGATCGAGCACCGTCGCCGAAACGACGCGGTTCGCGGTCGGCCGGCCCGTGCGGGGATCGAGCACGTGGCCGAAGCGCTGGCCGTCAGCTTCCCGGAAATTGCGGTAATTGCCGGAAGTCGCGACCGCGGTGTCGCTCAGGTGCAGGATTCGGAGCACGCTCCTGCCCATGCTGTCGGGGCGCTCCACGCCGACGCGCCAAAGGCTGCCGTCGGCCCGCACGCCCGCCGCCCGGACCTCCCCGCCCACCTCGACCAAGTAATGGCCGTAGCCCAGCCGCTCCAAGGCCTCCGCGACCAGGTCCACGGCGTAGCCCTTGGCGATGGCCGATAGATCGATCCGCAGCTGCGGGACCGTCTTGCGGACCGCGGGGCCTTGCGCGTCCAGCGCCAGCTTCTGCCAGCCTGTCCGCTCCATGAGCCCGCGGACTGTCTCCTCGGATGGAGGCGCGGAGGCTTCCCGAGGGCCGAAGCCCCACGCGTCGACTAACGGCCCGACCGTGATGTCAAACGCGCCGCGCGTGGCGGAGCTGACCTCTTGCGCCGCCGCCAGCACGGCGTGGGTCTCCGCCGAGATGGACAGCGGCTCGGAGGACTCGTGCCGGTTGAGGCGAGACACCTCCGAGTCGGCCCGGTAGGTCGACATCAGGGCATCGACCCGGTCGAGCGTCTGGCGGACGGCCGCGCCGATCGCTCCGTCGTCTCGCGGGGCCCCCGGCAGCGTGACCCGGTACGACGTGCCCATGGTGGGCCCGGCCAGTTCCAGCGCCGGCGGGGGCGGCTCTCGGCTGGCGCAGCCGCACAGCGCCGCCAGCGCGACGCTCAGGGTCGCGGCCCGATGAACCAAGTGCGCCCCGCGGCGGGCCGCGCCGGAATCAGCCACCGAAGTCGTCGAACAGGATGTTCTCCGGCTCCACCCCGAGGCTGTCGAGCATGGCGAAGCACGCCGTCATCATCGGCGGCGGCCCGCAGATGTAGTACTCGCAGTCTTCGGGCGCCGGGTGGTCCTTGAGATAGTTGTCGAGCAGCACCTGGTGGATGAAGCCCGTGTAGCCGGTCCAGTTGTCTTCGTCGAGAGGGTCCGACAGCGCCAGGTGCCATTCGAAGTTCGGGTTCTCGCGCTGGATCATGTCGAAGTCGTCCAGGTAGAAGGCCTCGCGCAAGCTGCGCGCCCCGTACCAGAACGTGACCTTGCGCTCCGTGCAGATGCGGCGGAACTGGTCGAAGATGTGCGACCGCATGGGCGCCATGCCCGCGCCGCCGCCGATGAACACCATCTCCGCCTTGCTGTCCTTGGCGAAGAACTCCCCGAACGGGCCGGCGATCTCGACATCGTCCCCGGGCTTGAGGTTGAAGATGTACGACGACATCTTGCCCGGCGGCGTGCCTTCCGGGGCACGGGGCGGGGGCGAGGCCACGCGCACGTTGAGCATGATGATGCCCAGCTCCTCGGGATAGTTCGCCATCGAGTAGGCCCGTTCGACCGACTCGCCGACCGTCGAGACATAGCGCCACAGGTTGAACTTGTCCCAATCCGGGCGGTACTCCTCGGCTACTTCGAAATCCTTGTAATTCACCGTGTGCGGCGGGCAGGCGATCTGGATGTAGCCGCCGGCCCGGAACGGCACCGATTCCCCGGGCGGCAGTTCCAGCACAAGTTCCTTGATGAAGGTCGCCACGTTGTCGTTGGACCGCACCTTGCAAATCCAGCGCCTGACCGAGAAGACCTCGTCGGGCACCCGGATTTCCATGTCGTTCTTGACTTTGACCTGGCAGGACAGGCGCAGTCCCTCGCGGGCCTGGCCGCGGTTGATGTGGCTGGCCTCGGTCGGCAGCATCGCTCCGCCGCCCTCGCAGACTGTCACGGTGCACACGCCGCAGCTGCCCTTGCCGCCGCAGGCGGAAGCGATGAAGATCTTGTTCTCGGCCAGGGTGTTCAGCAGGGTGCCCCCGGACTGCACGGTCAGGGAGTTCTCCGGGTCCCCGTTGATGCCGATCTTGACGGCGCCGCTGGAGACCAGGCGGTTCTTGGCCACCATGAGCAATGCGACGAGCGACAGAATGACGCCCGTGAACATGGCGACCCCGAGCAGGACAGTGATCATCTTGGCTCCGTGAACTCCCCGGTTGGCTGTCTAGAGTTGGATTCCTCCGAAGGCCATGAAGCCGATTGCCATCAGGCCCGAGAGGACGAACGTCATGCCCAGTCCGCGCAGTCCCAGCGGTATGTTGCTGTACTGCAGGCGCTCGCGGATCGAGGCCAGCGCTATGATCGCCAGCGCCCAGCCGATCCCCGAGCCGAAGCCGAAGACGACGCTCTCGCCGAACGTATAGGTCCGCTCCACCATCAGCAGCGAGCCGCCCAGGATCGCGCAGTTGACCGCGATCAGCGGCAAGAACACCCCCAGCGCGGCGTACAGCGCCGGCGCGTAGCGGTCCAGCGTCATCTCCACGATCTGCACCATGGCCGCGATCGTGCCGATATAGCACAGGAATCCGAGGAACGACAGGTCGTAGTCGGCCAGTCCGGGGGAGATCCACGCCATCGCTCCGTCGCTGAGCAGGCGGTTGTAGATCAGGTTGTTGATCGGCACGGTGACCGTCTGCACGAAGATCACCGCCGCACCCAGGCCGAGCGCCGTGTTGACCCGCTTCGAGCAGGCCAGGAACGAGCACATGCCCAGGAAGAAGGCCAGCGCGAGGTTCTCGACGAAGATCGCCTTGATGGCGAGGTTCAGGTACTGCTCCACGATCCTAGCCCTCCGGTTCGACCTGGTCGGTCTTCCAACTGCGCAGCGCCCAGATGAACAGGCCGATGATGAAGAACGCCCCCGCCGAAATGCCCAGCAGCCCGTTGGGGTTGTACCAGCCGCCGTCGTGCACCTTGGGCAGCACCACCGCCCCGAAGACCGTGCCCTGGGCCAGCAGCTCTCGCAAGAAGGCGGTCGCCATCAGGATGGCGCTGTAGCCGAGGCCGTTGCCGAGCCCGTCCAGCAGGCTGTCCAGGGGGCCGTTCTGCATGGCATAGGCCTCGGCGCGGCCCATGATGATGCAGTTGGTGATGATCAGGCCGACGAATACCGACAGTTGCTTGCTGATCTCGTAGATGTAGGCCTTCAGCACCTGGTCGGTCATGATCACCAGCGAGGCGATGATGGTCAGCTGCACGATGATGCGCACGTTGCCGGGAATGAAGTTGCGCAACAGGCTGATCGACACGTTCGACAGCGCCAGCACGCTGATCACGGCAAGGCACATCACCAGCGCGGTCTCGAGTTTGGTGGTGACCGCCAGCGCCGAGCAGATGCCGAGCACCTGCAGGGCGATCGGATTGCTCTCGAACAGCGGGTCTAGCAGGGTCTTGGAGCTGGCTGCTGTCATAGGGCTTGCCCCTCCTGGAATTGCCTGAGATAGGTCTTGAACCCGGAATCGCCGAGCCAGAAGTCCAGCATCGACGTCACGCCGTTGCTGGTGATCGTCGCCCCGGTGAGACCGTCGACCTCGTGCGGCGCGTCGGCAGGCGAGCCGGCCGTGCCCTTGATCACCCGGATCGCCGGTTCGCCGGCGGCGCCGTAGATCTTGCGGCCCGGCCAGAGCGACTTCCAGTTGGGATTGTCCACCTCGCCGCCAAGCCCGGGGGTCTCGCCGTGCTGGTAGTACGTGATTCCTTCGATGGTGTTGCCGTCCTGCCCGACCGCGAGGAAGCCGTACAGGGTGGACCACAGGCCGTAGCCCTCGATGGGCACGACCGCCGTCGACGGCTCGTCCCCGTCCATGATTTCGTAGACCAAGGCGTGGTCAGGCAGCCGCCTCACCGAGGCCCGGTTCTGCGGCGCTTCCCGGCTGGTGGCAGGATCCTTGGCCGCCTTGGCCTGGTCGAAGCCGGTCGGGTCGATGTCCGTGCGCTCGCCGGTCCGCAGGTCGATCACCACCGAGCGGATGCCCTCGAAGCGGCGCTGGACTTCGCTCGCGTCCAAGTCTTCGCCGGTTTGGGCCAGCCCCGCCGCGAACAGCACGTTGCGCTGCTTGTCGAGCGCCGCGTTGCGCAGCTGGTTTTCCTTCAGCGAGACCGCGGCCGACGAGACCAACACGGCGCAGGCGACGCAGACCGCCCCCGAGAACAGGATCGTGTAGAGCGCGTTATGCCGCATAGCGGGCCCTCCTGCGCTTGACGTTGGCTTGGATCACGAAGTGGTCGATCAGCGAGGCGAACATGTTCATGAACAGGATCGCCAGCATCATCCCTTCGGGGAACGCCGGATTGATCACGCGGATCAAGATCGCGAGCACCCCGATCAGGAATCCGTACACATAGCGCCCCTTGTTAGTATGCGCCGAGGACACCGGGTCGGTGGCCATGAACACCAGGCCGAAGGCCCAGCCGCCGAGCACCACGTGCCACTCGAAGGGAACGTTCATCAGCGGATTGGTGGCGGAGTTCATGGCGTTGAGCAACTGCACCATCAGCAGCGAGCCGACCGCTCCTGACACCATGATGCGCCACGAGCCGATTCCGGTGGCGACCAGGACGAGCGCTCCGATGAGGCAGGCCAGCGTGGACGTCTCGCCCATCGAGCCGGGCACCAGGCCCAGGAACGCCTGCATCCAGCTCGCGCTTCCGCCCGCCAGCGCCTCCGGGCCGGTGAGCGCGGCCTCGGCCAGCCAGGTGGCGCCGCTGCTGCCGTCGACCGTCGTATCGGCGGCGATCCAGACTTGGTCGCCCGAGATCTGCGCCGGATAGGCGAAGAACAGGAAGGCCCGCGACATCAGCGCCGGGTTGAAGATGTTCATGCCCGTGCCGCCGAAGATCTCCTTGCCGATGATCACGCCGAAGGCGATGCCGAGCGCCACCTGCCACAAGGGAATGGTAGGCGGCAGGACCAGCGGGAACAGCATCCCGGTGACCAAGAACCCCTCGTTGATCTCGTGCTTGCGCACCACCGCGAAGAGGGCCTCGCAGTTTCCCCCGACCGCGAAGGTGACGATCAGCACGGGCAGGTAGTACAGCGCGCCGTGCAAGATGCAGCCGAGAATGTCGCTCGGGTCGAAGCCTGCGAAGCCCAGCGCGTTCAGCGCGGCCGTCTGCCAGGTGTCCAGCGGCTGGGCGCCCTGCGAGATCGCCAGGTTGGCCTGGTAGCCGGTGTTGTACAGGGCCATCGCCACGCAAGGCAGCAGCGCGAGGACGACCGTGACCATCATGCGCTTGACATCGATCCCGTCCCGCACGTGGGCCGCCCCGCGCGTCGTGTGGCCCGGCGTGTACAGGAACGTGTCCATCGCCTCGTACAGCGGGTACATGCGCTCCAGTCGCCCGCCCGGCCGGAACTGCTTTTCTAGGGTGTCGAGGATCGCGCGCATGTCGGTTCGATAGTCGTTGCCGGTGCGGGGCGGGCTAGCCTTCCTTCTCGAGCGTGGTGAGGATGTCGCGCAGCAGGCTGCCGAACTCGGCCTTCTCGGGCGACACGAACGAGCACAGCGCCAGGTCCTCCTCGAGCAATTCGAGCGCGCCGAGCTCCTCGGCCCGCTCCGGGTTCGGCATCAGCAGGGAGCGCAGCAGCGGCGCGGGCAGGATGTCCAGGGGCATGATCTTCTCGTAGGAGCCCACCGGGACCATCGCGCGGACGGAGCCGTTGGTCGTGGTCGTGAACGAGTACTTCCGGCCCGGGATCCACGAGCTCAGGAACAGCCGCATGACCGAGAAGGTGCTGGTGCCGGGCGCGAGCCATCCCAGCAGCCTCCGCCGGCTGTCCTCGTGCAAGCCGGTGACTTGCGTGTGGTAGCGCCCCAGGTATCCGAAGATCTCTCCCTCGGCGCGGCGGCCGGAGAGCGCCGAGCCCGACAGCGCGCGTGTCTCTCCGGCGTCCATTTCGCGGTTCGTGAGGCTTGAGGTCGAGGCCCCTAGGCGCGTCCGCAGCAGCCGCGGCCGGTGCACTGCCGGCCCGGCCAGCGAAATCACTCGATCGACCGGCAGGACGCCGTTTTCGAACAGCCTGCCGATCGCGATCGCGTCTTGGTAGCCGAGGTGCCAGACCTGCTTGTTGCGGTCCACCGGATCTAGCACGTGAATGTGCAGGCCGGCCGTTCCGCTGGGGTGCGGCCCTTCGAATTCCTCCAGGCGGAAGCTGTCGCCGGCCGGCGCGGCGACAGAGCTGCCCTTGGTCTTGCACACGAAGATCGGCGCCCCGGCGGCCACCTTGGCGAGCGCTTCCAGGCCGCGGGCGAAGCGCGCCTCGTTGCCAGCCATGACGGCGTCGACGTCAGCCGCGAGGGGATCCGTGTCTGCGGCCGTGACAAACAGCGAGTGGGGCTTGGCGTCCACGGCGGGAATCCGTCCGAACGGCCGGGCGCGCAGCGCTGTCCACAGGCCGGACTCCACCAGCAGGGAGCGGGCTTGCTCGGAGGTGAGTTCGGACGGGTGGCGCCCGGTGTACGACTCGAACTCTACGCAGTCGTGACCGCCTTGCAGCTCGGTTGCGTCAAGCTGCAGCACCACCGACTGCAGCGCTCGCCGCTCGCCGCGATTGATCGCAGTGACCGTGCCGCCGCTGGGAGCCGTGTAGCGGACGCCGGGAGTCTTCTTGTCCTCGAACAGCGCCTGTCCGCGCCGGACGCTGTCGCCGACCGCGACCAGCATGGTCGGCTTCATGCCGACGTAGTCTTCTGCCAGCAGGCCCACGTGGGAGGGAGCGGCAGCCGGCTCGATCTGCTGCGCAGGCTGTCCCCCGATAGGTAAGTCCAGTCCCTTGCGAACTTTGTGCAGCCCCATATACTCCTCGGTCGGTAAGGAATCCGCGATCGGCGCTGTCAGTGCTGGCAGTGCTCCTGCAACCCGTTCCGCGCCCGCCGGCTGGCCCCCCTAGCCTGTTGTCGGCACTCTCGTCCACGCAGGAACGGCTGAGTAGCGCACAATTCCGAAACTGTGGGGGAACATGGCAGCAGCCGCGAGGCGCGAAACGTGAGCCGGGCTTGCCGACACCTTCTATTGTAGCGCTTCCGCCGGGTCGCGATCCAGCTTGCGCGCAAGCCGGCGAACGCTGGAGATGGCGGCAAATTCGCGTCAAAAAAAAGCTGGCGCCGGTGACTCCGTGGGGTATAATCTCGCAGTGTCCCCGGTGGCGATGTCGATCACGCTCAATGGCGAGCCCCGCACGTTGTCGCCCGCAGCCTCCGTGCGGGATCTGATACTGGAACTGGGGCTGGACGAGGACGCGGTAGCGGTTGAGCGCAACCGCGCAATCGTCCGGAGGATGCACTGGGCGGAGACTGTGTTACGATCCGGTGACAGAATCGAAGTGGTGCGGTTCGTCGGTGGGGGCTGAGGTGGTTTGCCGGAGATCGCCGGACAGTCGTCGGCGGGTTTGGTATCCTTTGCAACACCGTGATTTAGTTCATTCGGAGGCGCGAAAGGGTTGGAGATGACTCTAGGATCTAACGGAAGGCCGGGGCTAGGTCCGATCTACAGCAGCTTGGATGTTGCTGGATTGACCGGAGTTAGCCTGCGTCAGCTGCAGTGGTGGGACGAGCAGGGGGTCGTGACCCCGATGCAGAAGGGTCGTCGCCGCCTCTACAACCCGACGGAAGTGTTGCTGGTCTCGGTCATCGTGGGACTGCGCCGCAAAAAGCTCTCCCTGCAGAAGATCCGCAAGGTCGTAGACGAGCTCAAGGGCGACAAGAGCATCGCCGAGCTCGCCACCGAGCCCGCCGTCTCCGAGGTGTACCTGCTGACGGACGGCGACCACGTCAGCTTGCAGGACTCGGTCCAGAGAATTATCGATATCCAAGTGGAATCGCCGACGCCAATGACGCTGCTGTGCGTCTCGGATCTGTTGCGCAAGCTGGGCTGGGCCGACGACGAGACGCCCCGCAAGCCGGTTCACATCGAGACCAGCGGGACGGGCGGCGTCCGGCGGTCGCGGACGAGCGCCTCCAGGGCCTCTTGACCGCCCGTAGAGCAGTCCCGAAACGCCTCTAGCGGCGGCCGCGCGAGCGCACCACGATCGGCGTGCCCTCAAAGCCGAAGCGTTCCCGGATTTGGTTGATCAGGTAGCGCTCGAGCCCGAAGTGCAGCGGGCCTTTGTGGCTTCCGAAGAACAAGAATGTCGGCGGCCGCGTTGCCACTTGCGTGAGGTACGTGAACTTCGGCTTGCGCCCCGGCACCGTAACGCGCTCCATATCCAGTTCCGCCAGGAATCGGTTCAGCTCGGCGGTCGCGACGCGCTGTTGCGCGGCCCTGTCAGCCTTCCGGACCAGCGGAAACAGGCTTTGCACGCGCAGGCCCGTGAGGGCCGAAACGAAGGCAACCGGGGCGTACGGCAGCATCTTGAGCTCCTCGCGCACGTGCCGGCGGAACTCTCCTTGCGCCCGGCCGGCGATGTCCCATTTGTTGGCGACGACGATGCACGCCCTGCCCGCGTCGTGGATATAGCCCGCGATGTGCGTGTCCTGCGCCGTGATGCCCTCGCGGGGATCGACCAGCAGCAGCGCCACGCCCGCCATGCGCAAGTGGCGCTGGGCCATGACGATGCTGAGCTTCTCTGTCATCTCCTTGGTCTTGCTCTTGCGCCGGATCCCGGCCGTGTCGACGAACACGAAGCGCTGGTCGCGATGCACGGCCTCGGCATCCACGGCGTCGCGAGTCGTGCCCGGGACCGCCGACACGATTGCGAGATCGCCTCCGACGAGCCGGTTGAGCAAGGTGGACTTGCCGACGTTCGGCCTGCCCAGGATGGCGATGCGGATCGGGCGATCCTGGTCGTCGTCGCTGGCGTCGTCTGGCGGGAATCGATGCGTCGCGTCCGCGAGCAAGGGGTCGATGCCGAGCCCGTGCTCGGCCGAGATCGGGAAGACTGACGGGAAGCCCAGTTCGCTGAATTGCAGCGCCAGCGAGTTCAGGGCGGGAGTGTCGCACTTGTTCACGGCCACGCTGACCCGGGTTCCGCCCCGTCTCAGCAGCTGGGCCAGTTCGTAATCGGTCGGCGTGAGTTCCGTCCGCCCGTCAACGATGAAAATCACGTGGTCGGCGTCGTCAATCGCATGCCGCACCCGATCGCTGACCAGCGTGGGGATTTCCTCCTTGTCAAAGAACGTCATGCCGCCAGTGTCGGTCACCTCGAACGCCTTGCCCTGCCATTTGACGGGCAGCCGAATGCGGTCGCGGGTCAGGCCGGCGTAGTCGCCGACGATCGCCCTTCTCGAGCTAGTGATCCGGTTGAACAGCGTCGACTTGCCAACGTTCTGCCGCCCCACGATTACAAGCTGCGGCGGCCTGGCCGGCTCCATGACCGGGATGATAGCAGCCCAGCGCGGGCCACCCTGCCCGACACAGGCCGCTGCCTCCCAGTGGCGATCTGCCGGGCGGCCCCGCGCGTCCCGAGCTTGATTCCCCCGCAATTCCGATCAACAATACGGTGATTAACCTGAGTGCAATCAATGGGATACGCGTGTATGATGGGGGCATGCCAGCAAGCGGTCGCCGAGTCGTCACGAGGTCTCCGGAGAACAGCGAGACGCCGGTGGACGCGCTCAGCAACTGGATCACGCCGAACGAGAGCTTCTATGTCCGCAATCACTTTGACAGCCCGGAGATCGAGCCCGGCGGCTGGACCCTGGGCATAACCGGCTGCGTCGAGCGCGAGATTCGGCTGGGTCACGGCGATCTCGAGCGGATGCCGCAATCCAGCTTGGTGGCCACTCTCGAGTGCGCGGGCAACGGCAGGTCGTTTCTCGAGGGCAAGGTGCCCGGCGTGCAGTGGGGCGCCGGCGCGGTCGGCAACGCCGAGTGGAGCGGCGTTCAGGCGCGGCTGCTGTTGGAATCGGCCGGAATCGAAGACGGTGCGCTGGAAGTGGTCTTCGAAGGCGCGGACAGCGGTCTCGAAGGCGGGTCCGAAGGGGCCGTGCGCTTCGCGCGCAGCTTGCCGCTCGACATGGCCCTGCATCCTGACACGCTGATCGCGCTGAGGATGAATGGCGAGCCGCTGGCGGTAGAGCACGGGTCTCCGGCCAGGCTCGTGGTGCCCGGTTGGTATGGCGTGGCTTCGGTGAAGTGGCTTAGCGCCCTGCGGGTGGTCGACGCGCCGTTTCGCGGCTTCTTTCAGAGCGTCAAGTACACGGTCCGGCGCAAGACCGCGCGCGGCATTAGCGAGGACGTGGTGGGAATGATGCTGCCGAAGTCCGAGATCATCCGCCCGCGGCAGGGAGATTGCGTCGCGGAGGGGACGAGGCTGGTCGAGGGCATCGCGTGGGCCGGCCCGGAGGCCGTCGCGGCGGTGGAACTGAGCTGCGACGGCGGCGATTCCTGGCGGCGGGCCGAACTGGTCGGGCCGCAGCATCGCTACAGTTGGACGCGCTGGCAATTCGCCTGGGAGCCGCCCGGAGAGGGGGCGTACAGCCTTCTGGCCCGCGCCATCTCCGCCTCGGGCGAGATCCAGCCGAGCCGCCACAACCCCCTGCACGGCGGCTACCACGTCAACTTCAGCCGCCCGCTGGAAGTCACGGTGACCGCCTCGACGGCCAAGAAGCCGCTGGTGTTCGCGATCTAGCGCTCGCAAGGACAGGCTGCCGCCTGGGACCCGCCAGGTTCGCCCAGGCCGCGCGCTCCGACCGCGGTCGCCTCGAGCAGCCCGACGCCACCAAGCGTTTAGCGTATCTTGGAATTAACTAGCGCTAAGCTGTGTTTCGGCGTTCCGTTAAGAGTTTGTGATGAAAGGGAGCACGCCAAGCGGGGGCAAGATCGCCGCATCCCGTGCCCCCGGTCCCCGTTTGTTGACAGCTGCCTTGGGAGCGTGCCTGCTCTTGGCGCTGGTGCCGCCCGGCGGTCGGCTCGCGGCGCAGTTCGATGCCAACCTCGGGCGCATCGTCGGCCAAGTGAACGGTCCCGACGCGAGACCGATCCCGGATGCCGAGGTAATCGTCACCGCCCTTGCCAGCGGGCTGGAGCGCACCGTCCGTTCTGACGTCACTGGCTGGTTTCAGGCGGGCTCGCTCGTGCCCGGAGAGTACTTGGTTACCGCCGCCAGTCCGGATTTCGCGCCCACTACGGCCGATGGCATCACGGTCAGCGTCGGCGGCACGGTGCAGGTCGACTTGGAGCTCGCCCTGGAGGTCACGTACGTCACGGTCGATGTCTCGGCATCCATGCTGGACGCGATGCTGCCGGCATCCAGCAACGTGGTTGCCAGCCAGACGTTCAACGAGCTGCCGATCAACGGCCGCAGGTTTCACGACTTCGCCCTGCTGACGCCGAGCGTGCAAGTCTCGCGAGCCACAGGCCAGTTGTCCTTCGCGGCCATGCGCGGGATTTACACCAACGTCATGGTGGACGGATCTGACTATAACCAGTCCTTCTTCGGCGGCATCCAGGGCGGGGAGCGGGCCAGCAAGGTCATCACCGTCCCGCAGAGCGCCGTGCAGGAGTTCCAAGCGGTCACGTCGGGCTTCACGGCTGAGTACGGGCGCACGATTTCGGGCGTAGTCAACGTCTCGACCAAGTCCGGGGGCAGCGAGCTGCACGGCGACGCGTTCTACCAGATCCGCCATCCGCGGCTTGGCCGGGCAGATCCGTTCGGGGCCAAGGTACTGGAAAAGCTCCAGCAGTTCGGAGGCTCGCTGGGAGGCCCGATCCGGGCCGACAGAGCGTTTTGGTTCTTTGCCATCGAGCGCCAGGCGAGCGTGAGCCCGCGATACGTCGAGTTCCCCTTGCTGGCCTCCGCCGACCGGGAGCGAGGGCCGGAGGCGTTCGACTACTACAAGAGCCTTGAGACCGGGTTCGAGGCCACGAACGACGCGCTGGCGCTCACGCCGCGGCTGGACTACCACTTCTCGGGCGGCGGCAAGTTCATGGTCCGCTACAACTTCAGCAATGCCGACGGGAGGAACGCCGCGACCAACGAAGGCCCCGTGCAAGCTAGGACCACCACGGCGCTGAGTTCCAACGGGACCGAGCAGGACTCCATCCACTTCTTCACCTCCCAGCTGACCAGCCTGTTGTCGCCAAACGTGGTCAATCAGCTGCGGTTCACGATCACGCGTGAAGAGCGGCCGCGCCTGCCCAACGGGGAAGACCCGCTGATATCCACGGTCATCGGTGATTTCGGAAGCTCTTTCATCCTGCCCACGACTCAATCCGACATCCGCCCGAAGCTGACCAACAGCCTGATGGTCCACCGAGGAGCGCACGGCCTCAAGTTCGGCGGCGAGATCGATCGCGTCTGGATCGATGACCAGTTCGGATTCGCCCAGTTCGGCTTCTTCACGCCCTTCAGCTCAGACCCGGACGAAGTGCTGGACATCTTGACGCCCGGGGGGGCCATCCCGAACCGTTTCGACGCGCCCGGCATCTTCCTCCGCCAAGTCGGCAACACCCTGGGACAGCAGCGCTTGGGACACGCCGCCCTCTATTTCCAAGACTCCTGGCGGGCGGCTCCCGGCCTGACCCTGGACATGGGGTTTCGCTGGGCGGGGCAATTCAATCAGACTCCCGAAGTTGGCAACGACTTGCTGATCGAGCGCGTGAGCCGGGCTAGATTCTCGTTCGGAGCCGTCTCGCCGGGCTCGCTCCCCGACGACCTGGGCCAGTGGATGCCGCGCATAGGCTTCGCCTACAGCCGTCAGGGATCGTCGCGCAGGTTCGTGCTCCGGGGCAGCGCCGGCATATTCCACGCGATCACGCCGCCGGTCTTCTTCAACGCGTCGACGAAGGCGTTTCGCGAGCCGGCTTTCAACCTCCCGGTTGCGCTGCCGACCAAGCACGCGACGGTATACCAGCAGTTCCTGGCTGCCGGGATCGACCTGAACCAGTATCCGCTGGCCGAATTGCCTGTGTTTTCCCCGGACGAAGTCGCCCGCGTGCTCGACGGCGACAGGTATGCCGGGGCAACCCCGCAGACGGTGAGCCCGGACTTCCGCAACCCTCGATCGATCAAGTACACGCTCGCCTTCGAGTACGAGCTGACCGACGCTTCGGTCGTTGGCCTGCAGTGGATGCGCCACCGGGTCAGCCGCCTGCATGGCATGAGGAACTACAACCTGATGCCGGCCGTCGTGCGCCCCGATGATCCGGCCCGGATACCGTTCTACGACACCTCCAACAGGCCCGCTCCCGAACTTGGCACGGTGGGCGTCATTGAATCTATCGGACGGGCCAACTACGACGGCATGACAGCGAACTGGAAATACAGGGGCAAGCGCCTGTTGTTCGCGACCCACTACACCTATGCCAGGGCGCTGACCAGCGACGTCAACGACGGCTATTTCTGGGAGCCGCGCTACACCGACAACGGCCGCCCCGAGGACGCTTGGGGCCCGGGCAGCTTGGACATGCGCCACCAGCTGACGGCTTATGCCACCGTCGCGCTGCCACTGGGCTTCTCTTGGTCGGCGATTGTCCGCGCCACGAGCGCGCCGCCGCTGAATCCGTTCGCGGGACAGGACCTGAACGGGGATCAGATCGCCCATGACCGGGCGCTGGAATCGCCCGGGAGGTACTTCGCCCGGAATTCCTTCCGAAACCGCGCCATGAGCAACTGGGACATGCGCATCTTGCGCGAGTTTCGCTTCTCGGAGCGGTCGCGCATGGAACTCTCGCTCGAACTGTTCAACGCCTTCAACGCGGCAAACGTCGAGTACGGCAGCTTCAACTCGATCTACGGCCCGGGGCTGGACCTGGCGACCGGCGCGGTAATCGGCCCGGCGGCCTCGTTCCAGCGCCTGCGCGATGCGAGCGGCGCATATGACCGCAACAACCAGCAGGTCTATGGCACGGGTCCGCTGCAGGCGCAGATCGGAGTGCGGTATCACTTCTGAAGACGCGGAGTCGGCGGCCGGCCGCAGGTCCCCGTTGCGACGCCTCTCTTGCGGGGGGCGCTAGGCCGCCCGACGATCTGGCTCAGGCGGTCTCCCGCAGCGCCTGCAGCAGGCCCTTGATGTAGCCGAACCCGTACGCGAAGCCTTGGCGGCGGTTCGGGTCGTCGTCATGGCGCGGCATGTGGTCGGGCATCAACATGTAGGGATAGTCGACCTCCCACAGCGTTCGGGCGACTTCCACCATGTTCATGTCGCCCTCGTCGGGATAGACCTCTTGGAAGCTGTCGCGCTTGCCCACGATGTTGCGGAAGTGGATGTTGAAGATCTTCTTGGCGCCGCCGATGCGGCGAATCACATCGTGAATCTGCGTTGCCGGGTCCTGGAGCATCTCAGAGGTCGTGCCGAGGCAGAGGTTAAAGCCGTGATGGGGGCTCTCTTGGATCCCCATGAACCTGTACAGGCCCTCGGGCGTGCCCAGCACGCGGGCCACGCCTTGGTAGCCCTCCGGCGGAACGCCCGGATCGTGCGGGTGGCACGCGGCGCGGATGCCGAACTCGTTCGCGACCGGAATCACCCGGTCGAGGAAGTAGGTGATGCGCTCCCACGCCGTGTCCTCGTCGACACGGCCCGCCCGCGTGAGGGGCGGATCGGCCACCGCCTCGTCCAAGCGCCAAGTCGAGTAGAGAGAGCCGCCCCTTCCGGGCGTGGGCTCGGTTCGGAGCACGCCCAAGATGCTCATGTTGTATTTGAAGGCCGGGATTCCGGCGCTCGCGCAGCCCTCGATCATCTTGTGGATATCGTCAATGTCGCGGTCGCGCTGCGGAGACTCGCCCAACATGATCGCGCCCCGGCTCTCGCGGTCGATGTGGGACGAGGCGAGGAAGGGAAGCGCGACCATGTCCAGCGCAACGCCTTCGGACTCGCACAGTTCGCGGGTCTTGACCAGATCCTCGACCGACCAGTGGCCGCGCTCGCCCGGATGTGGCGGGTAACCGCAGCAGTGGTCCACGCCGTGGCGCTTTAGAAATTGCAGCATCTCTTTGTTCGTGGGGCTCCGCTGCGCCCCGACATGCATGCGCATCGGCGGAAGGGCCGCTTCGGTCGCTTCGGGCTCCGCAGAGCAGGCGCTGCCGGCGGCGCCCAGAGTTGTGGCGGTAACGAATGTTCTCCGATTCATGGTGGACTCCAGATTCTCCCCAGTCGCTGCGCGGCAGGCGTTGCCGCTTGAACTGGCCCGATCATAGTGTGCCTGATTGTCTCTCCGGTGTCAGACCTGCCGTGACATTGCTTCTCCCGCCGGCCTCGATCAACCCGCTGTCAGCCCAGAGTCGCTCGGCCCTGCCAGTTCCGGACGCTGCGTGGGGACGGGCCAAGCAGCCCCTACAATCGGGAACGAAGCTGGAGTCGGCTTGATGTGGATCGCATTGATGACGCTCGCGGCGTTGTTCGGGGCCTGCAGCTCGGTCCCGGTCGCGTCGCTTGAAGACAGGCCCCCGACGGGTCCAGGGCCGGCAGTCATTCTCACGGGAGACTTTCCGGACCCAACGGTCGTCCGCGACGGAAACGCCTACTACATGACGCACTCGTCGTTCGACCGCGTGCCCGGTCTGCTCATCTGGCGCTCGAGCGATCTGTACAGCTGGGAGCCGCTCGCTCACGCGCTGCGGCGCCATGTTGGCACCGTCTGGGCACCGGACTTAGTCAAGCACGCGGATCGTTTCTTTCTCTACTTCCCGGCAGGGGGCACGAACTGGGTGACGACTGCCGCGCAGCCGGAAGGGCCGTGGTCGGAACCGATCGATCTCGAGGTCGGCGGAATCGATCCCGGCCATGTCGCCGGGCCGGACGGCCGACGCTACCTCCACTTGAACGGCGGGCGCGCAGTCGAGCTGGCCGGCGACGGCCTGTCCGTTCTCGGCAAGCCAAGCAAGGTCTACGACGGCTGGGAGTACCCGAGCGAATGGGTGACCGAGTGCTTCTGCTTGGAGTCGCCGAAGCTGCTTCAGCACGGGGGTTTCTACTACCTGACGTCCGCGCAGGGCGGCACGGCCGGGCCCTCCACGTCGCATATGGTCGTCTCCGCACGGTCGAAGTCGCCGCTCGGTCCGTGGGAGAACAGCCCGCTGAATCCCATCGTGCGGACCTGGAGCCGCCTTGAACCGTGGTGGTCCAAAGGGCACGGGACCGTTGTGCAGGGGCCCGGCGAACAGTGGTTCATTGTCTACCACGGCTACGAGAACGGATACCGGACGATGGGGCGGCAGACGCTCGTCGAACCGGTCGCATGGAAGGACGGCGGCTGGTACGACATCAGCTCGCCCGATGGCGATGGGTTCGAAGCCGACTCGGTGCAGAACTACCGCCTTCAGTCCGAGGGTTTCGAAGGTCCGGAACTCTCCCTCCAGTGGCACTTCGACGGAATCGACTCGACGGACCAATACTCGATTTCCGACGGTGCCGTGCAGTTCGACGCCGCAGGCGACCGTCTTCGGGTTCTTCATGCACTCGCGTCCGACCACAACTACGAGGCCGAAGTGGCGATCGACATCGAGGGCTCGCCGGAGGTTGGGTTCGTTCTCTACTACGGGCCGGAGGCTTTCGCCGGCATCGGCTATCTCGACGGGCAGGCTGTCCTGATCAAGGGCGGCCGGCCGTTCCTGCGAGACGCCGCGCCGTGCGCCGGCTGCCGCCGCTTCAAGATCCGCATGTTCGAGCATGACGTCGCCCTTTATTTCTCCGAGGACGGGTCAAACTGGACCCAGCACCCGCGCGGCCTCGAAGTTTCCGGGTTCCAAACGAACAGCCTTGGCGGCTTTTCGAGCGCCAAGCTAGGGGTCTATGCACGAGGCTCCGGCACCGTTCGGGTCGAAGACTTCCGATATCGGGCTATCGAGTGACTGATCCATCGCGCAGAGGCTGCGGATACAATCTCGGGATGCGTTCGGCATTCTTGTTCCTCGCCACGTGCCTCGTAGCGAGCGCCGAAATCCCGATCGAGCGAAACGGGCTGCTCGCAGTGGAGGCGGAGAACTTTGACCGGCAGAAACTGGCCGAAGTGCGGAAATGGGTGATCGTCTCCGACGGGGCACATTCTAAGGGCGCAGGTAGCGACGCTTACGTCGAAGTGCTGCCTGACACGCGCACAACTCACGACGACGAGCTCGTTCGCGGCGAGAATTTCACGAACGAGCCCGGCGTCATGGCGGTCTTGGAATACGACGTCTCGATCACCAACCCCGGTCGCTATTTCGTTTGGGTGCGCGCCTATTCGACCGGCACGGAAGACAACGGGATCCACGTCGGCATTGACGGCTCGTGGCCCGATTCCGGCCAGCGCATGCAATGGTGCGAGGGCAAGCACGAGTGGACCTGGGCGAGCAAACAGCGCACTGCCGAGCAGCACTGCGGCGTGTCAGGCCTGATCTGGCTTGACATCGACGAGCCCGGCCGCCACACGGTGATGTTCTCGATGCGCGAGGACGGCTTCGAGATGGACGCATGGGTGTTGACCAGCGACCCTGGGCACACCCCAGAGTCGCCTTGAACTGCGACAGGTCGGGTTGAGGCTGCCACTGGTGCAGGAATCGGACGCGGGGCGCTTGCGGTGATGACACTAGCTCCAAGTGACTCTGGCCGCAGGCCATGGCTGAACCGCGCTGTGCCAGCGGCAGCGCTGGCGATCCTGACATCTGCGTGCGGCCAAGTGTCCGACCTCCCCCCAGTCGCATGGGGTGACGAAATCCTTCGCCAGCCGCGAGAGTGGTATGCGTCAGGCGAGGCCCGTGCGGCCGCAGACAGCGTAATTGCGTATCAAACGGCGGAGGGCGGCTGGCCCAAGAACACAGACTTGCTGACGCCGCCATCGTCGCCCGACGATGGCGGTCGCCCCACCATCGACAACGGCGCCACCACGACACCGATGCGATTTCTGGCATTGGTGGTTGATAGCACCGGCGACGCGAGATACCGGCAAGCCTTCGAGCGCGGAATGGATTACCTCTTCGCGGCCCAGTACCCGAACGGCGGCTGGCCCCAGTATTTTCCGCTACGTGAGGGCTACTACTCCCGGATCACATACAACGACACCGCGATGAGCAACGTGCTGACGCTCCTTCGCGACGCGGGCGCGGCAGATGCGCCGTATGGTTTCGTAGACCAACCGCGCCGCGACAGGGCTGTCGCCGCGGTCGCGAGGGGCGTCGACGTGATCCTGCGCTCTCAAATCAAGCAGGACGGTCAGCTCACTGTGTGGTGCGCCCAGCACGACGAGCGGACGCTCGAGCCCGCATGGGCCCGCTCCTACGAGCCGCCATCCCTCTCCGGAGGCGAGTCTGTGGGCATCGTGCGGTTCCTGATGTCGGTCGAGAACCCCACGCCGGAGATCGTTGCGGCGATCGAGGGAGCGGTGCGCTGGCTGCGTTCGGTCGCCATGTCCGGGGTCCGGGTCCGGCGGATTCCCAGCTCCGACGGCCGCGTCGAGCGCGTCTTGGTCCAAGACCCGGCCGCGCCCCCGCTCTGGGCCCGGTTCTACGAACTCGGCACCAACCGTCCCCTGTACCTGGATCGCGACTCGGTGTATCGCTACGATTTCTCTGAGATCGGCGTCGAGCGGCGCAGCGGGTATAGCTATCACGGCACTTGGGCGGCCGAGCTGCTCGACAAGGACTACCCGCGCTGGCGCGCGGCATAATCTGCCCTAGATGGCCGTGCTCGGCACTTGAAATCCCGAGCCGGGCCGCCTCCGGATCGCGACGCCAGGGCGATGTCGCAAGCGGGCTCGGGGGCGAACTCGAGTTCCCAGCAAGACTGCAACGGCGGGGGTTGGCGGTGCCAGAAATCAAGGTGTAGGCTAGGTGCCATGCACCGCCGGACCTTGCTCGGATCCCTCGCGTTCAGCTTCGCCGCCGCCAGCCTAAGAGCGGCTCTCCCACCGATGAGAATCACCCGCGTGCGCTACTACCACGTAGGTGGCGAAGGCGCGCGCCCCATCTTCAACCAATCGAGTCACATCGTCACCGTCGAGACCGATCAGGGGATCACCGGCATTGGCGAAGGAGGCCACAAAGACTCTGTCGAGCAGCTCGCCGGAATCGTCGTTGGCGAGAGTCCGTCGCGCATCGAGCATCTCTGGCAGCTCATGTATCGTCAGTATTTCTACCCTCCCGGGCGCGAGAAGATTCACGCTCTGGGGGCTCTAGATCTCGCTCTGTTCGATATCAAGGGCAAGGCACTCGGCGTGCCGGTCTACGAACTCCTCGGCGGGCTGACGCGCAATCATGTCGAGTGCTACGCAACCGGATTCCCGGCGGCGGGAAGTCTCCGGGAAACCGCGCAGGCCTGCATCGAGTTCGGCTACCGCGCGTTCCGTTTTCACGGTGCCGATGCTCCCGATCGCGACAACGGCTACCACCACCGCAAGATGGTCGACCGCACGTTCGAGATGTGCCGGGAAGTCCGCGAGGGAGTCGGCGACGACGGTGACTGGGCCATCGATTTCCATACCCGCTTCGATCTGCCCGACGCCGTGCGCCTGTGCGGATTGATCGAGCCGCTGCGCCCCCTGTTCGTCGAAGACCCGATTCGCTCGGAGAACCCGGAGGTCTATCGCACCTTGCGGCCGATGGTGAAGACACCCCTCGCCGTGGGCGAGCACTACGGCGACCGCTGGGACTCGAGCATGCTCGTCGAGAACCAGCTGTTCGACTATTCCCGGGTCACGCTGCCGAACTCGGGCGGTATCACCGAATACATGAAGCACGCCGCGCTATGCGAGACCCACTACGTCGGATTGATCCCGCACTTCACCGGTCCCGTTGCGGAGGCGGCCCTGGTGCACTGCCTTTGCGCCCTTCCAGGACCGGCTCTCATGGAGATGCGCGGCACGGGCGATCCGCGGGCGCCGCACCTGCCGGAGTCCTATGACTTCCGGGCCGGGAAGCTGTACCCGAAAGACAAGCCCGGCCTGGGGATCGAGTTCGACCCGAGCAGGGCCGACCTTGTCTTGGAGATCACCGAGCAGGACAGGCCGATCTCGCTATACCGCCGACCCGACGGCTCGATCACCAACTGGTGAGCGCGCCCGGGCAATTCTCGCAGCCTGTGCCTAGGGCCTGGGGATCGGCAACAGGTCGGGCTGACGGGGCCCGCGGCCTGGGGGCGAATCGCTCCAAGGCTCGTGGGCGGATATGTCCAGGACGATCCGGCGGTAGTTGGTGAGGCGCACTTCCGGGCGGTCGTCCCGGACTTCGAGGACCAAGTGGATCTGGTGGTTCCGCGCACCGGTTGGGATCGTGAGATTCGCGGTGGGGCTGGTCGCGCCACCAGAGAGCGCCAAAGGCGGACAGGTGAGAATAGAAGGAGCGATGATTTTCGTCGTCGACAACTACGACTCGTTCACTTTCAACCTGGTGCAATACCTCGGCGAGCTCGGAGCGTCGCTAGTGGTCAGGCGCAACGACGAAGTGACTGTGCGGGAGATCCGCGCGCTGAGACCGGAGCGAATCCTCGTCTCGCCCGGCCCGTGCACTCCCAAGGAAGCCGGGATTTCCGTTGAGCTGATCCAAGAGATGGCGGGGGAGGTGCCAATCTTGGGGGTCTGCCTGGGCCACCAGTCGATCGGCGAAGCGTTCGGAGGCAAGGTGATCCGTGCCCCGGCCTTGATGCACGGCAAGACGAGCCTGGTCAAGCATGACGGCCGGTCCGTTTTCGCCGGCTTGGAGCAGGACTTCGTCGCGACCCGCTACCACTCCCTGATCATCGAACGCGAATCACTGCCGGAGGAGCTGGAGATCTCGGCTTGGACCGATGATGGCGTCATCATGGGCGTCCGGCATCGCAGCCTGCCGGTCGAAGGCGTGCAGTTTCATCCCGAATCCATCCTGACTTCGTGCGGCAAGCAGCTGCTGGCGAACTTTCTGCGCCAACGCTACGAAGCCTAGCCGCGCAGTGCCAGCGCTTCGCCGTGGAAGCGCTTCATTCTGGACCAGATCTCGACGGTCTTGTCCAGCATATGGTGGTCAGTGTCGAGCAGTTCCAAGTCGACGTTCGTCCGCGCGCGGGCGAACCGCTCCGACAGCCTGGCTGGAACGCCCTCGTCGTGCCGGCCGTGCAAGATTCGGGTCGCGGTATGCACGTCGGGGAACGGTTCGTAGTGCCGGGCGTCCTCTAGGAAGCCCCACGCCAGGGCCTCGTTGCGCCGCGTTCGGTAGTGGAAGAACTCGTGCTGGCCCAGGGTTTGCCACGTCCGTGTCGCTGCCCCCAAGGCGCGGCCCAGCCGGTTCCCAAAGTCGAAGGCCGGCGCTAGCAAGACCGACAGCGGCACGCGCTCCGGAGCGCGCGCCGCGTGCAGCGCCGCCAGATAGCCGCCGAGGCTTGAGCCGATCAGCAAGTCTGGGCGCAATTCAGCGGTCAGGCGCGAAACCAGGCCGAGCTGCTGCGTAAGGGTCGTGTTGCGGAAGTCACCACAGTCGAGTTCCGGCACTGTGACGGGGACCCCGATTTCCGCGAACCGCTCCGCCAAGAACACCCCCTTGGCGGACTTGGCGCTCGAGCAAAAGCCGTGTAGGTAGAGGATCCCGGGCATGCAGCGAGAGTCATTCTCGCACGATGTCCGAAGCCCTTGCAAGAATGGGGCTTGCAGAAGGTCCATCCCTTCGTGGCGCGTCCGCACCTGACAGTGCTGGCGCAGAGCCTGCCGATTCTCGGCTCCCTACTGGCCGAACCGCTCACTGGCTTGATCGACACTGCGTTCGTTGCGCGGCTCGGAGCGGAAGCCCTGGCCGCCCTCGGCGTCGGGACGATGGTCCTCTCGGCCGTGTTCTGGTCGTTCAGCTTCTTGGGCGTGGCGACGCAGACCAAGGTCGCCACTCTTTGCGGGGAGGAGGCGCTGGCCGGTTCGCCTAGCCGCAGCGCCGCCCGCATGTGCTTGGCGGCCGTCCTGGTGGCGCTGCTCATGGGCGCCGCTGCGGCAGCCATCGGCTTGGCGCTTTCCGGAAACATCGCCGGCGCCATGGGCGCCGAAGGAGAGGTGCAAGGCCTGACGGTCGACTACCTGCGCTGGCGCTTTGTCGGGGCTCCGGCCCTGTTGGCCAGCTTCGCTGCCTTTGGCGCGCTGCGAGGCGCCCAAGACATGCGCACTCCGCTGCTGGTGGCAGGAGGCATGAATGCGCTCAACGTCGCGTTGGATCCGTTGTTGATCTTCGGCATGGCAGGGCTGCCCGCGATGGGTGTCGAGGGGGCGGCGCTGGCCAGCGCGATCAGCCACTGGGTCGGGGCCGCATGGGCCGCCGCTGCGGCGTTTCGGAGGCTGGGCTGGCCGGACGCCCTCGACCTGCACCCGATCCGCGGCCTGCTCTCGGCCGGCGTGCACCTGGTCTTTCGGGCCGTCTCCCTGAACGCGTTCCTGATCTTGGGCACCCGCAAGGCCACGCTGATCGGCGTGGGTGCCGGCGCGGTCCACCAGGTGATCCGCAGCGTTTGGTTCTTCAATGCGCTCTTCCTCGACTCCTTCGCGATCCTCGGGCAGAGCCTGATCGCCTACTTTCTCGGAAATGCTGACAGGAGCGCGGGCCGGGATGTGGCGCGGGTGGTCTGCCAGTGGTCGCTGGCCACCGGAGCGGCCTTGGGCGTGGTCATGCTTGTGGCGGAGCCTTGGATGCTGCGGCTCTACATCCCGGCCTCGGCAGCGGCGCTCTTCGCTGTGCCTTGGCGCATCGCGGCAGCCTGCCAGCCAATCAGCGGGCTGACCTTCGGCACGGACGGGGTGCATTTCGGCACCGGGGACTTTCGCTTCCTGCGCAATGTTGTGCTCGCCGCCTTGGTGGCGGGCGGAGCGATCATCGTGTGGGCTGACGCCTCATCGCCATGGGCCCTGAACGCCGTATGGTGGTCCTTCGTGGTCTGGACCTCGCTACGGGCGGTTGCGGGAATGGTGCGGGTGTGGCCGGGGAGGCCGAACGCGCCCCTCGGAACGGCAGGCTGAACTTCCGCGGCCGCTCGTCCGCCTACGGCGGGTCGGGCAGGCGGAACGACATGATCTTCGCCAGGAAGCTGCCCGGGTTGTACTTGTTGCCGCCCCCCACCGCGATCGCCAGGTACTGGCGGCCGTCCACCATGTACGTCATGGGCGTCGCGTGAGCGCTGGCGGGCAGGCGGTACTGCCACAGCAGCTCGCCGCTGTCCTTGTCGAAGGCCCGGAGCCGCTTGTCGTTGGTCGCGGCGACAAAAACCAGCCCGCCCTTGGTGACGATCGGGCCGCCCAGGTTCGAGGCACCGGTCGGGGGGATGCCCAGGCGCGTCAGTTCGTCGTACTCGCCTAGCACCACCTGCCAGCGGAACTCGCCGGTGTTGAGGTCAATCGCCGCCAACTGCCCCCACGGCGGCTGCTGGCAGGGGTACAGGTTGGAGTCCCAAAAGCGCCCCTGCGGCCCCGACCGGCTGCGCCAGGGAACCTCGGAGTCCTCGCCCCTGGGAAGCATGGCCGCCAGCGAGCCGACGTCCATCGAATTGATGTAGAACGTGTCCGTTTCGGGATCGAACGCCCCTCCGCCCCAATTGGTTCCGCCGTTGGTGCCGGGAAAGAACACGGTCATGCGCGTCAGGCGCGGACGGAACAACGGCCCTTCGATGGAGGCGCCTTCGAGCATCGCCAAGCATTCGGCGCGGGACTCTTCGGTGACCGAGGTGATTTCGTCGGGGCGCATCGACTGCCGGATGAACGCCTTGGGCTGCACGGGCCTGGGCTGCGTGGGATGGTAGTACTCTCCCGGCAGATCCCCGGCCGGCACGGCGTGCTCCTCGATCTCGAACAGCGGCTCGCCGGTCGCGCGGTCGAACACGAACAGGAAGCCGGTCTTGGTGGCGATGGTCACGGCCTTGACCGGCCTGCCGTCGCGCACGATCTCGACCAGCGAGGGCTGCGAGGGCAGGTCCCAGTCCCACAGGTCGTGGTGGATGGTCTGGAAATGCCAGCGGCGGCTGCCTGTCCGGCAGTCGAGCGCGACGAGGCTGTTGCCGAACAAGTTCGCTCCGGGGCGGTCGCCTCCGTAGTAGTCATACGAGGGAGATCCGAGCGGCACGTACGCCAATTCCAGCTCCTCGTCCACGCTGGCCATGGTCCACAGGTTCGTGCCGCCGCGCTGCTGCCAAGAATCGCCGCCCCAGGTCTCTTGGCCGAACTCGCCCGGGCGGGGAACCGTGTGAAACCGCCAGCGCAGCTGGCCGGTGTGGATGTCGAAGCCGCGCACGTCACCGCTGGGGCCGCGCGGCATACCGTCCGTGACGCGGCCGCCGACGATCAGTGTCCCGGCGCATTGCGAGACGGGCGATGTCAAGCCATAGCCGCCGGCCGTATCCTCCGGGAGCTCGGCCGGGGCGGCTCGCAAGACGCCGCCGTTGCCGAAAGCGGGATCCAGGCTGCCGGTCTTGCGGTCGATCGAGAATAGCGACCCCGCCTGGCCGCTGAGCAGCAGGCGCTCGGTGTCGCCCTGCTTCCAATAGCCGAGGCCGCGGTTTATGAACAGGTTGAAGCGGCGCGTCCGATCCAGTTCTGCGTCGAACTCCCACAGCTTGCGCCCCGAGGCGGCGTCGAGGGCCAGCAGGCGGTCCATCGGCGTGGGCAGGTAGAGCGCGCCGTCGATCATCAACGGCGTGGCTTCGAAGGCGGACCGCGTAGGCGTTCCGGTGCGGCCGTCCGCGAAATCCGCGGAATCGAACTCCCACGCGACTTCCAAGCGGTTGACGTTTTCGCGCGTGATCTGATCGAGCGGGGAATAGCGCGTGCCGCCCGGATCGTTGCCGTAGTAGTGCCACTCTTGCGCAGCCAGCGGCGCGAGCGGGAGCACCAAGCCGAGCGCGGCCAGACGTGTCAGGCGCACCAGCGGATTGTAGCGCGGTCAAGGGCCTGGGCCGACACCCCCATCATGTGCGACGGGGTGTCGGCGCGGCCGATTCAAGATGCCGCCGGGCTCAGTCGGTGGCGAAGCAGTAGAAGTACCCGTTCCCGCCGGTGGCCACCAGGTTGGCCTGGCTGCAGCCGCGGGAGCCGTGGGCCGAGTTCCAAGAGGACGGGACCTGCCCCCCGCCGGTGCGGTCGTGGTGTCCGACCTGGGCGCTGCCCTCTCCGTTCTTGGTCCAGTTGCCACACGTGTGGTCGGCACCGTCGGAGAACGCCGTGCCGTCGAGCTGGGACCCGGTCAAGATGTCGTGCTGGTTCGGCGAGTCCCCCCGGCCGTTGACCACGCCGCCCATCTCGTTGAGCGAGCCTTCCTTGCCGAGCCCGACGTTCGAGTAATGGAGTTCGTCGAGGTTGGCCGCGACCTGGACTCCCTTGGAGTTGAACCAGGGCCCGCTCCCGATCCGGTCGCGAGCGTTGACGGCCGGCTTGCCGTCCATGGCTGCGGCGCTCAGGTAGGCGCGCCACGTCTTGCCGCCGGCGCCGGCGGCTTGCGCGAGCGATTGGCAATGGGCGTCGGCCCCTGCAAGTCCGCCGAGGTTGGCACCGTCACCCGGCCCCTTGCTCGTGATGAAGAAGCTCATGTCTTCGGCTGCGAGGGGCAGAGCCAGGCAGGCGAGCACGATTGCGACTGATACTTTCATGTTGGGTAGTCCTCTCTTGTTCCACAGACCGCTGACCAGCAGCGTTGACATGGGATTCTAGCAAATCGGTCCCGCATCTGCCGAGAAACGTCCCGTTGGCGCAAAAGAGCGTTCCACATGCTTCGTGGTATTGCCGACCCTTGCAGGGAAGCGTGCGGGAGCGAGCGGCTGGTGTTGCACAGCGCGCGGACCAAATTCGAGCCGAGACCAAGCGAATCCCCGGGGCATTGCCGGGCAGAGCCCGAGCGTCGGTCCTCGGCGAGCTTGCCCAGGCTGATCGCGGGTGTTTGCTTCGGACCGCTGCGCAAGGAGGCTCTTATATGTCCGCATCCGAATGCGGTCAGTGCAATGCGGCGGCAGCCGCCACGCTCAGTGTTCAGACGCTGGCCGGATCGGGGTGTTTCCAAGGCTTGCGGTACGGCCTGGCGAGCAGTCGGTTGGCCTCGCTGTCGTTCCTTACCTGTCCCCGCTCGGCATCCCACTCCAGCGAACGCCCCAGCTGCATGGCCATGTTGGCGAGGATGCAGGCCGTCGTGGACTTGTGCCCCTCCTCGATGTCGGCTACCGGCCGCGACCGCTCGTCGACCGCTTGCAACCAGTCCTTCATGTGGTAGCGCACCGCGTGCGCGGAGTGCAGTTCGAGATCGGGCTCGGTCTTGTCCTCGGGGTACTGGTCGACCTCGGTCTTGTTCCGGCCTTGCAGCGCCTTGGCGTTCTTGTCGACCGGGACGAAGTCCCAGCCGTGGACGCTGCCTTTCAGCGTGCCCTTGGAGCCGTAGATGAAGAAGGCCCAAGGATAGCCCGGGTCGGGTGCCGTGCCCCAGCTGCGGTGCGTCCAGACAACCGGGAACTGGTCGTATTCGAATGTCGCGACTTGCGAGTCGGCGATGTTGGCCTTGCTGTCCTTCTGGATTTGGATGCCGCCGCTCGAGGACACCCGCTCGGGCCAGCCAAGCCCTGTCATCCAGCGCACGGCATCGAGCATATGGACGCACATGTCGCCCATGATTCCGTTGCCGTATTCCATGAACGCCCGCCAGCGGCGCGGGTGGACGAGCTCGTTGTACGGGCGCATCGGGGCCGGGCCCGTCCACATCTCGTAGTCGAGATGGGCTGGGGGCTCGGCGTCGGCAGGGTTGCCGCGCGCACGCATGTGGTAGTAGCAGCAGACCTCGGCATGCCCGATCTCGCCCAGCAAGCCGTCCTCTACGATGCGCTTCTTGGCTTCGACAAGGTGCGGCGTCGAGCGGCGCTGCAATCCGATCTGCACCACTCGATCATGCTTGCGCGCGGCTGCGAGCATCGCTTGGCCCTCGCGGATATCGACGCCGATCGGCTTCTGGCAGTAGACGTCGGCGCCGGCTTGGCAGGCGGCGATCATGGGCAGGGCGTGCCAGTGATCGGGCGTCGCGACCAAGACCAGGTCCGGCTCCTGCTCCCGCAGCATTTCGCGGTAGTCGGAGTAGGTGCGGGGGGTCTTGCCGGACTTCTGGCGGGTGGCCGTCATCTCGGCCGCTGCCTTGAGCATCTGGCTGTCGACGTCGCACATTCCGACCACTTCCACCGGCTCGACTTGGATCAGCCGGAACAGGTCGATCTTGCCGTACCAGCCCGGCCCGACAATGCCCACGCGGCGGGGTTGGGCGGCCGGGCGAGCGCCCGGGACGAGCAGCAGGCTGCCCGCGGCAGCACCGATGAAATTGCGGCGGTTGGGGACCGGATCTGGCATGTCGAGCCTCCTTGGGATCAGTTCGACTATGATACCCGTCACATCGGCGAATTCGATTCCCGAAGGCCCCGGCTTCCGACTGCGAATGGCTTCCACGCGTCCGAACGTGATTCTCATCGTGGCCGATGACATGGGCTACGGCGACTTCGGTTGCTTCAGCGATGGAACGGTGCGCACGCCGCACCTGGACCGGCTGGTGGCCGGGGGCACCTGCTTCCGCCAGCACTATTCCGCCTCGCCTATCTGCGCCCCGGCCCGAGCCGCATTGCTCACTGGGCGCTATCCGCACCGGACCGGAGCGATCACGCAGCACGAGATCCACGGCCTTGATCGAATTGCCCTGCGCGAGGTGACGTTGGCGGATGCGTTCCGCTCCGCCGGTTACGCGACGAGCTTGGTCGGCAAGTGGCATAACGGCACGTTCGACCGACGCTTCGAGCCCAACGCGCGCGGCTTTGACGAGTTCACCGGCTTTTGCGGCGGCTGGACAGACTACTACCGCTACCATCTGCGCCGTAACGACAGCGTCGCGCCCTCCGACGGAACCTATCTGACGGACTTGCTGACCGCTGAGGCCGAAGAGTTCATCGGCCGGCATCGGAACGATCCGTTCTTCCTGTACCTGCCCTACAGCGCCCCGCATTCGCCCTTCCAAGCGCGCGACGAGTGGATCGCCCCCTACCGCGAGCGGGGCCTGAGCCGTATCGTCGCTACGACCTACGCAATGATCGAGCGCATGGACGCCGGGATCGGGCGCATCCTCGACACGCTGGCAGAGACGGGCCTTGCGGAGAACACCATCGTGGCGTTCACCAGCGACAACGGTCCCGCGTTCTTCAACCCTCCGTACATGCTGGAGCCCGGGGAGCCGACCTTCAACGAGCGCTACAACAGCGGGTTGCGAGGCAGCAAGGGCTGGATTTACGAAGGCGGTATCCGCGTACCGATGGTAGTGCGGTGGCCTGGCTCCGTGCCTGGAGGACGCTATGCCGACGAGCTGACGCACTTCACGGACTGGATGCCAACCCTGCTCTCGCTGGCGGGCGTGGAGCGGCCGCCCGGCCCGCCGCTCGATGGCTGCGACCTAGCGCCGCTGCTGGCGGGGCGGCCCTTGCAGGCCGAGCCGCGTCAGTTCTGGCAGTGGAACTTCTACTGGCCCGACATCGGCACCAACGCTGCCATGCGCGACGGGAATTGGAAATTGGTCCGGCCGATGATCCGCGGCACGCGCTTCTTTAGTGACGATCTGTGCGTCTCTGACGAAGACCGCGCCCGCACGGCGGCCTTCGTCGAGGCCGATATCAAGCACAAGGAGAATCCCGCGAGCGTGCTGGCACCGCTGCCCGTGCCGAACCTGAAGCCCCAGCAACCGGAATCGCCAGAACTCTACGACCTATCGTCCGATCCGGGAGAGCAGCGCGATGTTGCGGCCCAGCATCCTGACCGCGTGTGCCGGATGCTGGCCAGCTTGGAGGAGTGGTTCGAAGATGTCGAGCAAGACCGGAAGTCCATAGAGCGCCACGATCTCTGAAGGATCGAGAGGAAGGCGGTGGTTCAGGCAGGGCACTTGTATCCGAACCGGTCGCTGCTGACCGCCGTCGGCGGGCTCACGGGGTTATCGGAGGAAGAGTGTGCAACTTCTGGACAAGACCCTTCGACGAGTTGTGGAAGAGGCTGTTGAATTCGACTGGCCACCGCATAAGTCATATCCGACACGTTGTTGTTCCGGAGACTCACTCCCGCGCCTGTCCGCTGGTAACGCACGGATCCCGAGAGCGGCTCTTCGCCCGGATTAGCGAGTAGACGGGTCCGCGCTCACGGGAACGACTTCGCGAGCGGGGCGCCGGAGATACTCACGCCCGGAAGTTTCCTGTCTGGCTCGAATGTCTTGGAAGATCGCATCGAGATCGTAACCGAACCGGGCCAGGTGCTCCTCGCGCACTGCCCGGAGTTCATCGATGATCGGATCGGTCCTCGTGGCTTGCGTGATGATTCCCGGCGAACTTGTGTGGTCAGTCTGTATCAGTTCATTAGGCGTACAGATGACTGGTGGCTCATAGCCTGACGATCGGCAGACCTCTTCAATTCGAGAGCGCATAGTCGCGTTGGCGATGTGCCGGAAGTTCCATGTGACGAGATAATCGACTCCGTTGGCGGCGGCAGTGGCAATATGCATGGCATCGTCAGCAGCCTTGTGTGGCACGGCCCGGAGATCGATCAGCTTCCGGTTTAGTTCGATAGCTTCCTCCGTTACGTCGAGTAATGGGATCGTATCGAGGACAGCGAGACGAGCGAGTGCGGCATCGCTATTGCCCGAGGCCGCCTCGGCGACAACTAGTTCGGACGTGACGAGCGAGAACCTGCTTGGAGCACTCTTCCACCACTCTCGCGTAATCTCCTGATACGCCGCGGTCACGACATCCCGAGAAGGCCGACCGGTGAGATAACTGATGACCGATGTCTCGACGTACACGATTGAGTTCATTATGGCCCCGTCTCTGAGATCATATGGCAGCCCGACGGGATGCTCGGTCAGACCACATCGAGAGTCTCGCTGCGACTCGTCGGGCCGAATCGGTGAAGTATTGGACTTCGTCGGGTTTCGGCGACTGACCCAAGACAGCGTGCTCGCGGTATGGAATATTGGGAATTACATACGATGTTAGACGGGGATCCCCGCTAGAGGGATGATCGATCAATAAGCACAAACTGCCGCGGGTGAAGCTCGCGCTTCTCAGCCGCCATCTGAAGCGAGCCCTTCTTCGCTAGGGCGGCAAGACTGCGCGACACATTGCGTTTGTTCTCGATCTCGCTGTCAATAACGAATCGAAACCCTTTGTCTCGCAGGGCGCTCTCTACCTAGTGCCCGTGCCAAAAAGCATACCTGACTGAATCAAAAGGGTTTAAGTCCGTTATGTGGGTTATAATCAGCGATAGTTATTGGACATTTCCACGAAATGTCAGCGGTTTTAGCTCGATCTTCGTTCTCAACACCCCATGCGCCTCGTCCACAACCCTCAACTCGCCTTCGGCCAAGTGCCCATCGAGGAGCTGGTCATCGATCCCCGCAGTCGCGACGATATCCCCGCCGTGCTGAAGGGCATCCAGCAACTCTACGGCAACCGCGCGCTGCGCGAGCAGATCTTCGCCGTGCTCGAGCGGCACCTGCTGGGCAACTCCAGCGCCGCCGCCGAGTGCACCGCGCCGTCGTCCGCCCAGCCCGATCCGGGGCGCGGGCGCCCCGGCCTGGATCTGTGGACGGTGCTGGTGCTGGCCCTGCTCAAGCAAGGTCTGAAGTGTGATTTCGACCGCCTTGCCGAACTGGCCAACAAGCACAGCGATGTGCGCTGCCTGCTGGGCCTGGCGGGGCCCGGTTGCGGGCCGCAGTTCTCGCACCGCAGCGTGGTGCGCAACGTCAGCCTGATCACCCCGGCGCTGTTGCAGGAGTTGAACCAACTGGTGGTGCAGCAGGGCTTGAGCTTGCTCGGCGTGCCCGAGCAACAGCCGCTCAAGGCGCGCGTGGACTCGTTCGTGGTGGAGACGAACGTGCATTACCCGACCGACGTGAGCTTGCTGTGGGATGCCCTGCGCTGCCTGCTGCGGGTGGTGGTAGCGGCCTGTGGCGCGTCCGGGCTGGCGGGCTGGCGGCAGAGCGAGCATTGGCAGCGCAAGGCCTACAAGCTGTTCCAACGGGTGCGCACAGCGGGTCGCCGTCAGGGGCGCAAGGGGCGGCGCCAAGTGCGTTTGTACCTGCGCACGGCGCGGCAGCTGGTACAGCGGGCGGAGCAGTCGCAGCGGCAGTTGGCGGCGTGCGGGGCGGAGGCGGCGGTGCTGGCGGAAATCGAGCGTTTGCTAGGACATGCGCGGCGGCAGGTGGAGCAGATCGAGCGGCGGGTGCTGCAGGGGGAAACGATTCCGCACGAGGAGAAGGTGTTCTCGATTTTCGAGGAGCACACGCGCTGGTGCGCCAAGGGCAAGCCGGGCCGGACGGTGGAGCTGGGGGTGCCGGTGGCGGTGGTGGAGAGCGAGCAGCAGTTCGTGTTGAACTGGCAAGTGCTGTGGAGCGAGCAGGATGTGGAGGTGGCCTGCCCGCTGGTGCGGGCGACGCAGGCGCAGTACCCGCAGTTGCAGGCGTGCAGTTTCGACAAGGGGTTCCACAGCGGGGCCAACCGGGCGGGCTTGTGTTGAATTTCAGATAGATTGGTGCGGGATTTTTCGGATTATTTCCTGCGGTAGTGCAAGGATTTTTCAAGTAGATTCGCTACTGCAGGAAGGAGTTAAGGGCAATCTGCGGCGGTGCGGTTGGGGGAGTGAATCGACAGCGGAGGTTTTCCGGCAGTAGAGAGAGAGACGGCGTGTGGTAGCCGGGTCGCGGGGGCGCGATGGGGCAGTCGATGGTGGTGTTGTTTTTCAGACTAATTCGATAAATCGTCGGGGTTTTGTGTCACATTGTCGCGAGACGGATTGGGTGAGAAAGCGAGGCAATGTGGCGCGGGGATGGGGTAACTTCCTAGGTTCATTCCGGCAGTAGCAAGGCCGGC
>JAJEHF010000060.1 GCA_022823865.1 Bryobacterales bacterium | reverse complement strand
GCTGGTACAGCGGGCGGAGCAGTCGCAGCGGCAGTTGGCGGCGTGCGGGGCGGAGGCGGCGGTGCTGGCGGAAATCGAGCGTTTGCTAGGACATGCGCGGCGGCAGGTGGAGCAGATCGAGCGGCGGGTGCTGCAGGGGGGAACGATTCCGCACGAGGAGAAGGTGTTCTCGATTTTCGAGGAGCACACGCGCTGGTGCGCCAAGGGCAAGCCGGGCCGGACGGTGGAGTTGGGGGTGCCGGTGGCGGTGGTGGAGAGCGAGCAGCAGTTCGTGTTGAACTGGCAAGTGCTGTGGAGCGAGCAGGATGTGGAGGTGGCCTGCCCGCTGGTGCGGGCGACGCAGGCGCAGTACCCGCAGTTGCAGGTGTGCAGTTTCGACAAGGGGTTCCACAGCGGGGCCAACCGGGCGGGCTTGGAGCAGTTGCTGGAGCTGAGCGCGTTGCCGAAGAAGGGGCGCCTGACGCAGGCGGATCAAGCGCGCGAGGGGGCGGCGGAATTCCGGGCGGCGCGGCGGGCGCATCCGGCGGTGGAGTCGGCCATCAACAATCTCGAGCAGCGCGGCTTGGACCGGGTGTTGTCGCGGGGGGCGGACGGGTTCGAGCGGATGGTGGGGCTGGGGGTGCTGGCGGCGAACGTGCATCGGATCGGGCTGGTGCTGCAACGGCGGGAGCGGGCGCGATTGAAAGCGGAGGCGGCCCGGTCCCGGCTCAGGGCGCTGCCGCGGGCGGCCTAGCTGGCCGCCCACCCAGCCCCAACGGAGTGACTGGGCAGCGCCCCGGTAGGGCGCGGTACGTGGCGGTCACCCATGATCGACGCGAACGCGGACGGAGGTGCCAGACGAACCTCGATGGCAGCACGAATCCGGGCAAAATCCAGCTTCATTCGCGCCTCGAACCGACCAGTAACTAGACAGATGATGGTCTTCCAATCCCGAAATCCTGCTTTTTGGCACGGGCACTAACTAGACAGATGATGGTCTTCCAATCCCGAAATCCTGCTTTTTGGCACGGGCACTACCTAGTCGTGTCGCGACCGAAGGGCATGAGCAGCGTCCAGCTTGCCAAAGGCCTGGGCGTGACGCAGAAGACCATGTGGTTCTTAGCCCATCGGATCCGCGAGGGCTTCGACATCAAACTGGAAGCGTTCGATGGGCCGGTCGAGATTGACGAGGCGTATATCGGCGGCAAGGAGGGCAACAAGCGCAGGAAGTACAATAGGTTAGGGTTCGAAAGGCGACATCCATGACGACATCCAACATAAACATGGAATGGGAGCCAGAGGTAGAACTCAGGAAGATCGAACGCGATGACGATGGCAAGTGGAAGTTCAACTTTCAACTCAGGACATCGCAACGAGAGCGCCTGACCGTAACTGTTAAGCACCCGCGCTTGGAAGACGTGGCGGACGCCTACGACAGAGTGGCTGAAGTGCTGGTTGAGATAGCCAACGTCGCGCAGGACGAAGCTGACAAGATCAGGGAGCAGTCGGAAAACCGGTCGCCAATCTGACATCGTATGTAGTTCCCAAATATTTGGTCGCCATTGCTATCGCCGAGTTGCGCTTCGGTGTCCAGTCGTTGCTGGTCGGTCGCGGCCCCCTGCATCCGCCTCAGAATGAGGCGCGGTACACAGCAGGCGTCAGATTGACACGATCTGCAAGGGGAGGCTTCAGACGGTAGGCACGGGCCAGTCGTCCGGAGCCGCGTGGACGGAAGTTGTAAAGCCTGATTACGCGGAAGAGATCCCGGTGCTCGTCGCAGACGCGGAGCTCGTTCCTCGTGATGAAGAACGGGGTGGTGATCGAGCCGGTCGTGGTCTTGACCTCGAGCCACCGCTCCTCTTCCGGCGTGTTGCCAACCCCCAAGAACGACTTGATGTCGTATCCGAATCCGTCGCCGTCGTCCCTCGCCACCCAGCGCACACTCTCTGCCAAGTCGTCCCGGCCTAGTTCCAGCAGGCGGTTGCGCTCCGATTCGAAGACGAGTTCTTCGCCGGCCGCGCCGAGCCGGCGGTTGCGCGCGTCCCTCTCCGCCGGAGGCTCGAATCCACGCATGATCCGGAGGATCTCCACTGGCATGTCCGAATTTGGCGGCGGATCAAATGGGGGATCCGGAGGGTGGTCGAATCTGAGAGTGAGCTGCGCCGTTTCGATGGGATTCGGCAGGCCTTGGTCAGCGCTGAGGATCTCTCCGACCAAGCAGGCATGCAGATCGGGACGATCCTTGAGATGTGCCTCCACGGCCTCAAAGAGCGCCCGCTGGTAGTTTCTGCGTGGCTTGTAGCCATCGATGTACGGCAGTCCCAACGAGTCTAGGACAGCGCTGATATTCTGGTGCTTCCACTCAATCGATGTATCGGAGCGCGAGATTCGCTCCATAAGTCCGCGACGGTGCTGCGACTTATTGAACTTGCGGCCGTTCTGCTCGGCCTCGAGCATCACGAAGTAGTCCCGGACGATGGCCTCAACCTCCCTATCTGACCAGTTGAGTGTCACAGTCTGGCGTCTTAGTGCCTCCCGACGGTGGTGCGTACTAGGATACTCGCATTCCCGGCATGGAGATTCAGAGGATGCCTGCTACCGTGTGAGGGATGGCCCATCACCGTGTGTCATGGTAGGCCCAGCCACTGCATGGACCCTTATTGAACTTCGCCACTCTCATCCTTGGGATCAGCACAGCCGACGAGGGACGCAGTGCTCCTGTCATAGAGATACTGGGTTATCGTTCCGTCCTTGACTTTTGCTACGGCTTGATCGATAACGGCTAGGGGAACCAGGAACCACTCACGCGGGAGTACCGGGTTACCGAACCGGTCTTCGATCTCGATTTCGAGGCGTGCGGGAGCGAAAACGCGGTGCATGAGGGCTTCGAGTTTGCCACGGTCAATGTTGTACAGCCGGTAAGTGGCAACGACTTCCACATCGGCCATGAGAAAGGTTGGTTGGAGCTTTGCGCCCGCGATCCGCTTCTGAATGTTGCCGCTGGTAACGCCGATCTTGTGGATCAGTTCGCGATGTTCTGAAATAAACGGAAGATTCGACTTGCTGCGCAGCACGTAGATTGTCCCACTCGCTTTGTCATCGCCCGTGGCATGATCGGCGAAGAGAGGTCCAGCAGTCGGTTCGGTAATCCGCCTGCCTGCCGGATCCTTGTGGAGCGCCCGCTGAAGGGATCGCCGGAGCATGTTGTTCTCGGTGCCGTTGTCGAAAATTACGCGGAGGCGTGCGTCGTTGTCGCCGTACTCCTGCGTGAAGATCTCTCCCATCTCCGCGACATAGGCCTTTTGCCCAGCTACGACGAAGAACCGGCCAGGCTCGATCTCCGCCTTCCGTTCGAAGGGCCGTGTCTTGCGGATGCCCGAATCGAGTTCCTTCTGAACCTGCTCGAAGAGCGGTCGAAAGCGCTTGAATTCCTCGCACCTCTTGCGGCTCGCGATCTCCTCGGCTGCTCGCTTTTCGGCACTTGACCGGACGTGGAGCAGCTCCGTAACGTCGGGCGTCTTAGTCTGGACGCCGAGTTCAGACAGCAGTGCTTCGTCGCTCAAGACGTCCGTAGGTGACTCTACCGTTGCGGCATCACCGATTAGCAGCCCTTGTCGATCCAGAGGCCGGAGAATCGTCCTACATTCGCCATCATCAAGGATCCTGTCCAACCGCACGGCAAGAAGTCTTTCGAATATATCGCGGTCGTCGCCCCGCTTGGGCTTGCGACCGTACGTGTCCACAAATCGCTGGATCTCTTCGAAGCCTGCCATAATCCGCTCTTCACGGGCCGTGCGTCGGGGAACTTCTTCGGGCTCGACTTTGACACCGAGAGCGTCCAGCAGTTCAGCATCCTGCTCCGTGAATTCGTTACGCACGCTCCGACTCCGCCCTCATCCGGGCTAGGACGGCTATGCCTTCGGCCATGCGCTTCTCCCAAGGATCGGTTGCGGTGATTAACGGCAGCCGCCCCCGCTCCTGCTTGAATCTCAGCGCCCGCCTCGCGAGATTCCGAGCTTCGTCAGGGGTGATCCGAACCTTCTTGCCGGTGATCACGGCGGACACCTGCTTGAGGCTCTCTTCATTCATCACCTTCGCTAGGATCGCGTAGGCCTCGCCGAACGGATTGATTCGGTCGATTAGGTCAATGTCGAGATCCCGCACGTCCATCACGAACCGCCGCACACCGTCGATCAGCGCTGTGTTTCCAGTGTTCTCCTGCTCCGCCTCACCGTCGTTTGCCTCGACTTCGCCCATGGAGGTCTGTTTCGCCTTTTGGGTTAGGTTCAGCGCGGCGATCGCATGTTCGCGGACCGCTTCCTGGTCCTGCTCGTCGAGTTCAGGGTATTTCTCCTTGATGATTTTTCCCATCTGCACTTGCGTCAGTTCCTCGGGCAGGAGCTCCTCGTCAAAGAGCCCTCGTTCGACCGCGACCTTGTCTTGCATGAATGCGGTGACAACCTCGGTGAGATCCTCCTGACAGATTCGCTTGGCCGAATCACCATTCGGCTCCGCAAGGCCCTTGATTTCGACAGTGACCTCACCGGTCTTCTTGTTGACCCCTACGTTGCATTTGTTTGGATCGTAGCCATCCTCCCCGTAGTCGAGATCTTCCTTCGGCCCGCTTGCATCCGTCTTTGCCGTGAAATTGAATCGCGGTGCGAGCACCTGCTCCATAAGGAGGCTCGCCGCGATTGCCTTGAGCGTGTCGTTCACCGCTTCGGTCACGGCCTCCTCCGAGGCATCTGGCTCCGCAATGAGATTCGTGAAGCGAGCCCTGATCTTTCCCGGGGCATCACGCGTAGCCCGGCCGATGATCTGCACAATTTCGGTCAGGCTGGATCGGTAACCTACAGTCAGCGCGTGATCGCACCAGATCCAGTCGAAGCCTTCCTTTGCCATTCCGAGGGCGATGATGATGTCCACATGGTCACGGTCGTCCTTCACTCGAGAATTCCTGAGTGCGGCTGCGACCCGGTCCCTTCGTGTGGGATTGTCGTCGACGAGATCGGCGATACGGAGCACCCGCCCGTCGTCGGTCTTCACCAACTGGAAACCGGTCACTGGATCGGCACCCGTCCATTCACCCAACTCCTCCAGAATGTGCTCGACTTCGCGGATCTTGTCTTTCGTACTCTCCCGGGCGTTGACACTCGGGATGTGGATGATCGTCTTCTCGCTCGTATCTAGGACCTTCAGGATGTCGTCCGAATAGCTGCCCGTGTAGAAGTAGTATCCGATGTCGAGCTGCTTCAGATGCTCGTAGCCGTTCAGTTGCTCGTAATACGTGTAGGTGACGGTTTGAAACCGCTCTTCGTCCTGAGGCAACAGTACAGGCTCGGCATCGCCTCGGAAGTATGAGCCTGTCATTGCTACTATGTGGGTCTTGTCGCGAGCCATCAGTTGGCTGACGTGCTCTCCGAGCCGATTGTCTGGATTGGCGGAGGCGTGATGGAATTCGTCCACCGCAATGAGCCGGTCATCGAAGGCCTCCGCTCCGAATTGGTCTATGGCAAACCGGAAGGTTGCGTGGGTACAGACTAGGGTCCGGTCGTTACTGTCCAGAAACGCCCTAAGCGACTTGACCTTGCCGCCGTCCGTCCCAGGTGCGGTGCAAAGATTCCACTTCGGGGTGACTGTCCAGTCGGCCCAGAAGCCAAAGTTGCTGAGTGGCGTATCTGCGAAGCTGGCGCCGATCGTCTTCTCGGGAACGACGATGATCGCCTGACGCAGTCCTTGGTTCGTGAGCTTGTCAAGCGCGATGAACATTAGCGCCCTGCTCTTGCCCGAAGCTGGCGGAGACTTAATCAGAAGGTACTGCTCACCCCGCTTCTGCCAAGCTCGCTCTTGCATTGGGCGCATCCCGAGTTCGTTCGACCGGATGGTGTTTCCAGTCCGGGCGTAGCTTACGGAGACAGATGGAATTTCCTTAGTCGTGGGCATCCGAATAGTTCCTTGCTGATGGTTATCCGAATAATTCGGCGTGGGTGCCAACCCGGGCAAAGGATACTGAGCCGCTCGGACCGTCTGTGTGGTCGATGCTGTAGATCAACAGGAAGTCACCGCCGACATGGCACTCCCGGTAGTACAGCCATGAGCCTTTGAGCGCATGGTCCCTGAATTCAGGATCTAGGGGGGCATCGTTCGCGATCAGCAGTAGCATAACCGCCTTCAGACGATTCAAATCGTACCGCCCGGACCGTGAGAGCCGTTCCCAGTCCTTTGGGAAACGGCGGGCGTAGCCAACCTGGCGCGGCAGGCGTGCTCTCTTACTGACCGCTGACTTCTTCAAGTTCTGGAGACTTCTCGTCCGCGCTCGCGAATCGTGCTTTGCGTGACTCTACCATTTCGTCGATTTCGGCCATGGCCCTGCGGGTCTCCGCGTTTGGCACCTTGAGTTCGGGAGGAAAGGTCTGGTCGAACGCGATGCGATGGAACAACAACCGCACGGCGTCTGGAGCCGATAGCCCTATCCCTGCTAGTGCATTCATCGCTTTCCGCTTGATCTCTGCGTCCAGAGAGACATGCAGCGTCAAGGTCTGGGTCTTCATCCGATCCTCCTATAGCGCATCAGTGGTAGATGGTGGCATGCCGAACCGATCCAGTCAACTCCGGCAGGCAACCGTGCTACTTGTCTGTCATTTTGACATACAACTCGAATAGCTTCTCCAGCCGTTCCGTGTCGTTCCGAAAGCGCCGGCCGATGTAAACCCGCTCCAATACCTCATCGTTCCTTTCGTGGGCGGCGCGGAGATTCTCCGGCATCTGGCCGGTAGTGTAAAGCTCGGCGACCGTGGCAGGGAAGTGCGCTTCGCGTGCCAGCAGGATGCCCTCCGCACAACTAGTCAGATCGGACCTGTTCTGCTCGGTGAGCTTTGGCAGGGGGAAGGTGTTCCACCCCAGAGTGTTCGAGTAGGAAAAATCCGTACGCAATCGAACACAAACAGTACTTATCCAGACCCAGTGAACCCGCGAGGTGATCAACGCCAAGTTCCAAAGTGGAGCGTCGAAGAGAGCGAAATTGCGGTCTCCAATAATCGTGCCGGGTGGGACCACGCCGACTGGCAGATAGGGACGATTCTCCGAAGAAACTCGTGGGACTACAATCACCGTCTCGTCACCGGACTGCCGAATCTCTCCGAATCTGTGTGGCACCTCGCCGAGTCGCCTCGTGGTCCGGCGATCAGAGCCACTCCGGTATTCAATGACTGCATCGAACTTGGCGGAGAGCCATTCATTCTTCATAGCCGCGGAGACATCTTGGTCGGTCACCCAGATGCATCGCCTTTCTCTGCCGTGTATGAACTCCTGCGAGCCCACGAACGACCGAATGAACCGAGGATCTACACCATGGCGTCGGATAGCATCCGTTGCAACTGCAAGATCCAGCAAGAGGTTTCCATCGTCGTTAGGCATATTGCCGAAGTTCATTTCATGCAAGTCCGCCATCGGCTTGCTACGGGGGCTCACCAAGACATCTGGCCCACTGACTAGGTATGGGTTGATGTTTACGCACCGCGAACTGCGGTCTCGCCGTCAGTCCTGATCGAGAACAGTTGACGCACGTAGCTTGGACGGTTGGATATTCCAACAATTGCGACCGTGACTCCCGCCTTTTGGCTCGCGAGGTTGGCCCATTTGAAGCTAGTGTGTGCGAAGGCGATCTTTTGACCGGTCTTGAGAATGAGCGGCCAAAGGGTCGCGACTTGACGTCCCTGGCAAATCGAGTTTGTTGTCACGAATCCCGAAGCAGCGGGCGTTTGCGCGCCGTAGTCGGCAGCCTTGATGAACCAGCCAGCAACGTAATCGAGTTGCTTCCAATTTCTTGTCCGACCATCGAAGACGCTCTTGAGATCCGCCTTTTGCTCAGCAGTCTGCCACTGGCTCCCGCGATATGGCGGATTTCCGCAGATGTAGGTTTCTCCACCCTCGTTCCGGAAATCGATCGCGGACTGATCAGGTGCCGATTCAAATAGGTCATCTGCAACGTGCTTCACTTCGGTCCCAGTTGGCGGGCAGATGCTGCTCCAGTCCAGCCGAAGGGCGTTTGCGCAGGTGATCCAGTTCTCCTTGTTGAGCGGTAGGACCACCGTGACCGCTTTCTTCTGGCCGAGATAGAGCACATCGCACTGGTACTCGGCGATTACCAACGAGAGACGCGCAACCTCCGCTGGGAAGTCTCTGATCTCGATCCCGCGAAAATTGGTAAGCGGGATGTCGGAATGCCGTCCCCTCTCTCTCCTCCGTCTGTTGATCTCTGCTTCGATCGCACGAATTTCCTTGTAGGCGACGACAAGGAAGTTTCCTGAACCACACGCCGGGTCGAACACCCGGATCCGAGCCATGCGGTGGCGCAGATTCAGGAGTTTGCGATTGTTTCCGCCCGCCTCCTTGAGTTGCTCGCGCAGATCATCAAGGAAGAGCGGGTTCAGCACCTTGAGGATATTCGGAACGCTGGTGTAGTGCATTCCCAACGAGCCTCGCTCTTTGTCGTCGGCGACAGCTTGGATCATGGACCCGAAGATATCCGGGTTTATCTTCTTCCAGTCGAGATTGCCTAGGTGGAGCAGGTAGGATCGAGCGGTCCGGCTGAAACGAGGCACCTCCGTCGAGTCCGAGAAGAGACCACCGTTGACATATGGGAAAGCGTCGGCCCAGCGTGGTAGTGATGCGGTCTCCCGGTCTTCGAATTCGGTGTTCATGGCTCGAAATATCTCGTCGATCACTTCATGGGTGTTCGAGCCTTCGGGCGTGCTCATCTGCTCGACCGTGCTGGTGAACGGGGACTGGTGGGGAAAGATATCAGTATCCTCGGCGAAAAAGCAGAAAATTAGCCGAGCCATGAAATGGTTCATATCGCGCTGCCGGTCGGTACCGCCCAAGTCGGGGTTCTCCTTTAGCAACTCCACATAGAGCCGGTTCAGCCGTCCAGTCGCCCTTATGTCGAAGGCGCTCTCGCGGATCTGCTTGACGGTGGTGATGCCGGCTAGCGATAGGAAGAAACCGAAATGCTCTGGGAACTCAGGAAAGTCGCAGACGACGATGTCGCCGCTCTCCATGTCCTCGGCGCGGAACTCGTGCCCGTCGGTAGCCAAGACCAACTTCGCTTTGGCTCGGGCGGTCTCCGGACTCTCCTTCAGGTCGGTCAGCGCAGCCGCCACTTCGCCTTCAGGTGCAACCTTTATGTGGATATTGCTCCGCTGGAGAACGCCGCCCACATCTGACCGATTCGTAGTGCCTGCGCGGAGCCGCTTGATGGTTGTCTTCTTGTTCCCGAACGCTTCCAAGAAGGTGTATGGAAATTGGTCTGGATCGAAGGGCTCCTCGGCTAGGACGGAGACGGCCTGTTCAATCTCCACGGCATTCATCGGTTGTTACTGATTCGCCTCGACTACGACGGCACTCATGTTCATTTGCTTCCGCTTGATCCGACTGTTTGACCTCGGGCCTGCCTCATTCCGACACCGTCGCACTCGGCCTTTTCTTGAACTGTCGGCTCCTCTGCTCTGCTTCGAGCATTACGAAGTATTTCCAGACGATGGCCTCATGCTCACCGTCTGACCAATCGAGTTTCACAGTCTGGAGTTCGAGTGCCACTCGACAGTGATGCACACTAAGATTCTCGCATCCCCGGAATCAAGTTCCGGAAGGACGATTGCCTCTATATCGGTGGGCCATTCGCCCATGAAGCGTAACGTCGGCAGGCCAGATTTTTCTGCGGTGGCGTGGAATAGGATAGGGCGGACAGGAACATGAGATACCGGTAGCCGGAACCTTCCCTCCAAGTGTTGGGCTAGATGTTTAGGAGCTCTGCTCTGCGCGGCTCAGCCCGACTTCGAGCAATCGAGCGCGATTGGCGCGGCGGGCCTACGTGCGGCCCGCCGCGCCTGAGTGCCTGAGGCGCTAGAACACGATGCGCAGTCCGAACTGCATCTGCCGCGGATCCGTGTTCGTGCCGCGGATGGTGCCGCCGGCCGGCGAGCGCACGTTCCGGTTCGGAACGCTGAAGCTCGGGTGGTTGGTGAGGTTGAAGACCTCGTATCGGAACTGCACTTCCGTGCGCTCCGTCGGGTAGAAGGATTTCTGCAGGCCGATGTCCCAGTTGAAGATGCCGTCCTCCTGCATGGTGTTGCGTCCCACGTTGCCGAAGTCGGCCACGCCGTTCGCGTCCCGCGGAATCTCGAAAGCGGCGCGCTCGTACCACTTGTCTGGCCCGGGGTTGGAGACGCGGTGCTCGCCGATCACGTCTGGCCGCCACGTGCCCACGCGCGTGCCCAAGTTGCTAAAGGCATTCGGCAGGGTGACGTTGTAGTACTGGCCCGTCTGCGCCTGCAGCAGGCCTGTCAGCTGCCAGCCGCCGAAGATCGCGTTGATCGCGCCGCCTTTGTCCAGCAGCCGCTTGCCGCGCCCGAACGGTAGCTCAACGACATAGCTCGTGGCGAGGCGCTGCCGCACGTCGCTGGAGTTCGAGCCGCGCTGGCACGAGAAGCAGGTCGGATCCTGCACGCCGGTCTCGCCGCCCACAAACTGCTCGGGAGTATTGCCAATGCCGTGCGCCCAGGTGTAGGCGATGGTCCACAGGTTGCCGCCGGAGAACCGCTTGGCGAGGGTGGTGTTGAGGCCGTTATAGTTGGATGAACCGTATGGGGTCCTGTAGTTGAAGTTGCCGACGTCCTCGAAATGCTTGCGACGCGAGGCTTCGGTGCCGGGGTCGCCGCGCGTGGCGGCATTCTCGTTGTACACACCCAGCAGGAAGTTCGAGGAGGATCCCACATAGGCTACGGTCAGGCCGAGGTTGTTAGCCAGCTGCCGCTGGACGCTGAAGTTCCACTGGTACGTCGTGGGCATCGGGAACTCGGTCGACCAGTGATTGAGCCTGATATTTCTCGGCCGATTGTCCGGGTCGCTGAGGTCGCCGAGGAAGTCGGCAGGGAACCCATCGCGCAACAAGAATGCCGGGGCCGCCCGGCCCGAGGTGCGCTGAACCTGGGCCACGAACGGGAAGTTGACTAGCATGCGCCCCGACGCTCCCAAGCCCTGCTGCCCGCCGAAGAAGACTCCCGCCCCGCCGCGGACAGTCCAGCGCAGGCCGGGCTGCCATGCGATTCCGACGCGCGGAGCCCAGTTGTTCGTGTCCGTGTTGACCAGTGCCCGGTGCGACCAGCTGTCCCCGAACTCTCCCGCCGTGATCGTCTGGCCGTAGTTTTGAGAGTCGATCGAGAGTTTGTTCATGCGGTTGTTTTCGTCGAACCACGGCGAGGTCAACTCGTATCGCATGCCGAGGTTCAACGTCACGTTCGGCGTGACCTTCCAGTCGTCCTGCACGAAGAACATGTAGCTCCGGAAGAGTTGGTCGCTCAGTACCTGCGTGCTCTTGGTGGCGTTGTTCAGCCACCCCAACATGAAGTCGGCCAAGCTGATCCCACTGAACTTTCCGTTGAAGTTAAATATGCCGCGAGCGTTCTGCGAACCCACGATGTTCGTCCGGTCATAGCGAATGTCCGCCCCGATCTTGATGCTGTGATTGCCGCGGATCACGGTGAGGTTGTTCATCCACTGATAGGTCCAAGTGTCCTTGATGTTGGGCTGGAAGCCCGAGCCGCCCAAGCCGATGAATGGCAGGTTCCCGGCCATTGCGAACCGGGGCAAGCCGAACAGGTTGTCGGACGTGTCGATGCCGCGCAACCCGTACTGGTTGGCGAGGTCGGACAGCGGCACATCGCTATCGATGTCCTTGTCCACGCCAAGGAACTTGCGTCCGAAGCGAAACTCGTTGATGACATTGGGATTGAACACGTGGGTTTCCGAAAGCACGAAGTGAGAACCGCCGTTGTCGTCGCGGGCGCGGTCGTTCCCGACGCCGCCACGCGCTATGCCCGGCAACGGCGCGCCGCGATTCTGGTCAAAGGTATACGTGCTGTACCGCACGAACAGGCTGTCGTTCTGCGAGAAGGTCTGGTCGTAGCGGAAGTCATACTGCACCCGGTCGGTCATCCAAGGCTCGCCGCTGGTGAAGTTATTGCGCGTGGCCGGGTCCGAGAGGTTTGGATCCGGGTAGAGTTCTACCAGGGCACTGCCGACCGGGTCGCGCATGGCGTAGTTGGACGGGAGTACCCTGTTCGGGAATTCCGCCCGCTCGGCCGGAACGGACGAGGTATTAGGGTCGAGCAGGCTATTCAGGCCAGCCGTCTGGCTGAAATCGCCCGCGCGCTCCAGCGGCGTCGGCACGACCACCAGATCGCTCTGGGCGCGCCGCACGTTCCATGTCTCGATGCTGCCGAAGAAGAATGCCTTGTTCCTGATGATCGGGCCGCCGAAGGTGCCGCCCCACTGGTTCTGGCGCAACACCGCCGGATCGGCCTTGCCATCGCCGTCGCGGTCGTTGCGCCCGAAAGCTGGTCGCGCATCGAAGACGTCGTTGCGGATGAACTCGTACGCACTGCCGTGGAACTCGTTGGTACCCCCGCGAATCGACACCATGATCACGCCGCCCGCGTTGCGGCCGTACTCGGCCGAGTAATTCGAGGTCTGGACCTTCATCTCCTGCACGGCGTCGAGAGAGGGAATGACCGCTTGGGATTTGCGGTCCTGCAGGCCCATGACGGTCGAGTTGTTGTCTACGCCGTCGATGAGGTAGTTGTTCTGCAGGGCTGGCTGGCCGTTGACGCTCAGCCCGTTGCCGAACGATGTCGTGCCCAGCGGTCCGCGGTCGCGGCCGCCGATTTCCGGGGCGACGCCCGCGCTGAGCAGTCCGAGCGATTGGTAGCTGCGCCCGTTGAGCGGGAAGTCCTCCAGCTGCTTGCGCTCGACCGTGTAGTCCAGCGTGGCATTCTCGGTCTTGAGCACCGGCGTGGTGCCTTCGACCGTGACCACTTCCACCAGATCGCCGACTTCGAGCTCGAAGTCGAGGCCGATGCGGTCGCCGGCGTGAATCTCCACTCCTGCACGCACGGACCGCTTGAAGCCATCCGACTCGACCGAGATTTCATAGGTGCCGATCTTGAGCGGCCCGACGACGTACACGCCGCCCTCGTTCGACGACGAGATCAGCGTCACGTTCGTGCTGGTCTCGCGCGCTGTGATGTTTGCGCCGGGGATTACCGCTCCGGTGGAATCGGTGATCGTGCCGGTGATGTTGCCTTGGTCTTGCTGGGCGAACGCCCCGCTGCAGACCGCGAGGGCGATCGCAAGAAGAATCGATGCTAGGCGCATGTCCTGTCCCCCCTTTGTCGTTGCGGGGATGGTGTTACGACCGCCGCCTCGAACGAACGCGAACGTTCTTCGGGGCGATCCAGACCTGACCCCGCACAGAATTACGCCACACGATACCAAATCGATTCACCCTTTGGTTAAATCAAAAAGTGGCGTTGGTGTCGTGGAATGCCCGGTTTCGTCACCGGCCCAGGCGGGGTCCGCTGCTCCGCGCCCGCGGGATGGGTGAGATTCTCGATTGACTACGCACTTGATTGAAACTTCGGCCGAGAGTCCGGACGACGCTGCGGTCCAGGCGGCGATCAGCGCCGTGCGCGGCGGGCAGGTGATCGCGATTCCGAGCGATGCCCTGTACGTGTTAGTGGCCGATCCGCTGAATCTCAACGCCGTGTCGAAGGTCTTCGAGGCGAAAGGACGGGAGCCGCATCGGTCGCTGCCGCTGCTAGTTGATTCGGTGGCAATGGCCGTCGAATACGCCGACGAACTGCCGTCCAGCTTTTACCTGCTGGCGCGGCGCTTCTGGCCGGGGCTGCTGACCGTGATCGTGAATGCGTCTTCCAAGGTGCCCCTGCGCGTGACCGGCAACACCGCCAGGCTCGCCGTGCGCCGGCCGGCGTCCGCGCTGGCGAAGCGGCTGGTGGCCGAATTCGGAACGCCGCTGATCGCCACCAGCGCGAACGTGTCGGGCAAGCCCACGTGCCGCAGCGGCTTTGAAGTGCTCGGGACCATGGACGGACGCGTCAGCCTGGTCGTCGATGGCGGGATCATCGAAGGGCCGGCGTCCACCACGATCGACATCACGCCGTTACAGTGGCGCCTGATCAAGCAGGGCGGCGTCGCGACCGCCGATATCGACGCCTGTCTGGCCGAGTAGGAGTCGCCCCAAGCGGGGCTTTAGTTGAACACCCACGGGCGGGCTTGCTTGACCGCCAGCTGACCGTCGGAGGTGACTTTGAACTCGATCTCCATGGCGAACCGCTCGTTGGCGGACACTTGGTACAGCTCGCGGAACCTGTTGTGCACGGCGCGCAGGTAGGTGCGCAGCTCGTTGCGGTGCTCGTCGTTGAGGATCACGCCGCCGTCCGCGGCTCGGTTGGAGCTGCGAATGAACCGGTCGTCCCGGGAGCCGCGGGTGCTGAGCAGCAATTCTTCCGGGATGGACTCGCCTTCCGGGTTCGTGACTAGGTCCTCGCCGACTTGGGTGTTGACGTAGTACATTCGCGGCCGGCCGGCCCCGCCGGTCTGGTACACGACGTCCTCGGTGACTGCGACTCCGTTGGCGAGCTCGCCCGCGTAGTTCGGGTGGACCAGCACGCCCATCGCGGCCGCCAGGTGATCGATGCGGAAGAACGCGCGTTCTTCGTAGGCGCGGAAACTCCAGAGGCTGGCGTAAACCTGCTTGACGGACTTGGAGATGTGGCCCTCGTCCGGGTGGTGCGTGAACGAGTCGTACAAGCCGGCGCCGCTGAATCCTGGCAGATCCTCGTTGTTGGTGCTCGAGCGCAGCCGGACAGAGCGGCCCGCTGGGAAGCGCTCGTGCATGGACTGCAGGTCAGCGAGCATCCAGCCGGGCATTTCTCCAGCGCGGACCGTCTTGCGGAACTGCCGCAAGGTCTCTTCGCGAACGCCGGTGTCGGTTGCGAACCCGGGCGCGGCGAACATGGCCGCGGCTTGTTCGTACAAGCCGTTGTGGCGCATGAAGCTGTCGTAGAAATGGAACGGAATCGCGAATCCTTCCGGCACCACGCCGGCCGGGAAGTCCAGGCTGCCCAGAGTGGCGACATTGGCCGCCTTCACGCCCACGCTGGCAGAGTCGTCGAAGCCGAGTTCGCTCAGCGGGCGAATCGCCTTGATCTGGAGGTTGCGTTTCGGAACGAGCGTTTGGTCGGGGCGCAACTTGGCGAAGTGGCTCTCAACTTCCTGAACAGTCGCCTCGCGGAGTTGGTAGCCATCGGGAGTGACGTTGTAGCGGACGTACTTGCCGGTTAGGCCGACGATCTCCGGGTTCTCAGCCGCCCCCTTGATGAATGCGTTCGGCACGCCATCCTGCACGGCCCGCAGATTCACGTGGGAGAGCGGCGTCTGCCGGACGCTGGTGATGATCCCGGCCACGCGCGGCATCTCGTTGGGGAGGCTCTCGTAGAGCACCACGTCGCGCTCCCTCGGGCGCTCGTCGGGCGACATCAGCCGCAAGTAGCCGAAGCCCTCGGCGGCGTTGAGCGGAAGATAAGCGATTTCGCCGAACAGGTCCTCTTCCCGGAAGACCGCCAGGTTGGCGGCTTCGTATTGGTCGCGTTCTTGCTCGTAGCGTGCGACAGCGGCTGGCAGGGGATAGTACGCTAGCTGGCCGTCGACGATCGGAGCGTGCTCGGCGAGGAGATCGTGGGCGAGCCGGATCATCTCGAACGGGTACGAGTCTCTCGGTTCGAACTCGAACGTGTACAGCCCGGCGTTCCCGTTGGGTGCGGTGAGCAGCGGGCGGAACACCAAGACGCCGCGCATCGTGCCGGACTGCCCGCCGCGCCCGCTGAAGCCAAGGCCTACGGCGCGCATGAATTGCGGGTGGGCGCGGAAGTTCTCAGTGTTCATGAAGTACATCTGCGGCGCATCGGAGTTCGCTTCAGTGATGACGAACTTGACGAACTCGAGGCCGCGCAGGCCGGCATCGATCATGACCTGTTCGCCCTGGTAGGAAAACTTCTCGAAGGTTGCACGGTCAGGAATCGTGGCTGCTCCTTCGTCCGGTGTCAGCTCGTCCGGCTGCTTGCGCTCGGCTGCGACTTCGCCGAAACCGCCTGGGCCGCCGCCCCGGAAACCGCGCCCGCCGCGACCCCGGCCGCGGCTTGGGAGGAATTCGCTCTCGGCGAGCGCTCCGCTGCTGTCGCTGTCCAGGGTCGCTAACGCCGTGCTCGCGGCCTCGATCTCAGCGGCTTCGAGGCTCCCGCTGCCATCGCTGTCGAGCGCGTTGACCAGCGGAATAGCGCGCAGCATGCCGCCGGGACCGCGTGCGCCACCCTGCCCACGCCCGCCGAAGGCGCCCCCGCCAGGCAGCATTTCGCCTTCGCTGAGGCGTCCGTCGCCGTCTGAGTCCAGCGAACGCAGCGCCGCGCTGGCTGCCGCCATTTCCGCAGCCGAGATTTCGCGGTCACCATTGGCGTCCAGCACATCCGCGACCGGAAGCGCAACCAGGGGCGGACCTTGGCCGCGGCCCGGCCCCCCGCGTCCGCCGAATCGGGGCAATAGTTCGTCTCCGGCCAGGGTGCCGCTGCCATCGGCGTCCAGGGTCGCCAGCGACGCCGACGCCTGTCGGATCTCTTCGGGGCTGATCTCCCCGTCGCCGTCCGGATCGAGGGCTGCCAGCACCGGGATGCGACGCAACATGCCCGCAGGGCCGCCTCCGCCCGATCTTGCTCCTCCGCCCGGACCCGCGAATCCCGCCCTGCGCCCTCCGCCGGGCCCTCCGCCGAATCGAGGCAATAGTTCGTCGGGGCCGAGGCTTCCGCTGCCGTCTGTGTCGAGCGTTGCCAGCGCGGCAGGAGCAGCGCCGATTTCCGCTGCCGACAAGATGTCGTCCTCGTCTGCATCGAGTGCGGCCATCACTGGGAGCATCCGCTGCATGCCGGGCGGGCCTTGCGCGAAGAGCGCTGTACAGGCCGCTGCGAAGACGGCCAAGCCGAAAGCTCTCGATTTGGAATTCATGATGCTTCCTTTGTTCCGTTGGCGCGAGCCGCTGCTTGCTGTTCCCGATCGTCGAAGAAGAGCGTGAGCTCTGCGGTATCGCGGACCAGGTCCATGCGTCCGACGGAAACATGCCGAATCGGCAGTCCGGTCCGCGCGCGCAGGTCGGCGAGCAGTTCTTCCTTGCGCGAAGGCAGGACCAGCTCGATCTTGTCGTAGTTGATCTGCTTGCTCGCCTCGAAGTGAAAGCCCCATTCGCGCTCTAGCACGAACATGACAAGGACCACAACCCCGTTGGATGCCAGCATCCGGGCGTAGTCGGATTGGGTCGCCAGCACAGAATTCATGACAGCCAGAGCGATCAGCACGAACAGGTAGGTCATCTCGCGGGCCGAGATCGTGTCCGTGCGGTAGCGCAGCACGGAGAAGATCGCGAACAGGCCGAAGCCCACGCCGATGCTCAGATCGACGCTGGTCAGCAGGCCCAGCACGAAATAGGTCACCGTGCTGAAGGTCAGGAACGTCAGCACGTACTGTTTGTCCTGAGTCGTCGGGTAGTAGATCAGCCGGACGACCAGCAGCGCCACTGCGAGGTTGAATCCGGCTCCGGCGAGGTGGGCGAGCAATTCAGGCTGCATGGCAGTCTCCTCGGGCCAGCTTGGCCAGCATGCGGAGCTTGGGCCGCGCCTGGCTGCGCTTCAACTGCGGGTAGAGCAGTACCGCCCCGACGCAGTACTTGCTAAACCCGGTCGGGCGGGATCCGAGCGAGCGCATGTGGCGGAAGAACGGCGATGTCCGGTCGAAACGCTCCTGCTTGAGTTCGCCGACCACGACGCCCGGAATCTGAATCGCGCCGGTTTGGATCTGGAAGTGGACGCCAACATCGAGCGTGACTCGCTCTCGACTCGTCTTGCTCACGAGCGTGATGCGCTCGAATCGATTCCATATCGTTGGCTGCAGCCGCTCGCTGTCGATCTGCGCATGAGCGGCAATGAAGGTGCCCTCTGCCGCGCTCAGCTCGGTGACGATGTCGGGGGTCTCGGTCCGGGCCTTGACCGAGCGGCGCGGCCCGATCTTGCGCTTGAGTTCGAAGAACGAGCGGCCCGAGTCGACATACTGGCGGCTGCGAACCTTGAGAGCGCGGCGCGCGGCGCGCTGGTGCCTGCGGTACAGGTCGAATCCGGCCGTGTCGAAGTAGAGCGTGCGGTAGTGGTGCAGGCGCACCCCGCCAACTTCCAATACTCGGTAGTCCTGCCGCAGGGAATCGAGCAGAGCCGGCAACTGGCCTTGCGGCAGCAAGAACTTCGTGTCGCAGCGGTCTTGCGAGGCCCGCTGCCCGATCGCCTCCAAGGGCACCGGCGCGAACGCGGCAAGGCGGTCGCGAACTTGGTCTGCGAACGAGCATGCGCTATGGGAGGACATATCGGGTTGGTGTTTCTGCCACAGCGGCACCGCGCAACGCCCCTGCACGGCCTTGCATTTGTAGGCGCGGGTAGGTGTCGGACGGTCACTTGCCGTTCGTCAAATGCTTGTAAAGCAGGGGGCGCCATGTATCGGCGCGCAGCCGGGAGCGGCCAGCGGCACCTGGACAGTTCTTCGCATCCTCCGGCGACAGAGGGAGTTGCGCGCGATCGCGGGTCGGTCGAATCGGCAGGCTTGACGCCGCGCGCCGGTTTCCGCAGCCGCGCCTGACCTATAATCGTTTGGTCAATCCGGCCGGCCTGCAGCGAGAGCCGGGCGGCGCGGGAGAGGAGCGAATCATGTCGGGCTATGCGCATCCTGAAGTACTCGTTACGACCGATTGGGTCGACCAACACGGCCGCGACGACGGCGTCCGGGTCGTGGAGGTCGACGTGGACACCGGCTCTTACGACGAAGGTCACGTGCCAGGTGCGATCGGTTGGGCGTGGGACAGCCAGCTGTGCGACACGCTCGTGCGCGACATCGTGCCCAAGGACCGCTTCGAGAAATTGCTGGGCGACAGTGGCATCAGCCGGGACACGACTGTGGTGCTCTACGGCGACAACAACAACTGGTTCGCCGCCTGGGCGTTCTGGCAGCTGAAGATCTACGGCCACCCAGATGTCCGGCTGATGAACGGCGGGCGCGTGAAGTGGCTGGCGGAGGGGCGCGAAGTCTCCCTGGAGGCTCCCGAAATCGCGCCGGTGGACTATTCCGCCTCCGATCCGGACCTTTCGATCCGGGCCTTCTTGAACCAAGTCCGGGAGGCGTCGGGCTCAGGTGCTGCCGATATGGTCGATGTGCGCAGCCCGGCCGAGTTCAGCGGCGAGATCCTCGCCCCTCCGGGCCTACCCGAGACGTGCCAGCGCGGCGGGCACGTGCCGGGCGCGCGGAACATCCCGTGGGGCAAGGCCTGCGCCGAGGACGGCACATTCAAGAGTGCCGGGGCTCTGCGCGAACTCTACGCCGCCCAAGGCATCACCGGCGACAAGCCGATCGTCGCGTACTGCCGCATCGGCGAGCGTTCCAGCCATTCTTGGTTCGTGCTCAAGTACCTGCTGGGCTACGACGGCGTGAGCAACTATGACGGGTCGTGGACCGAGTGGGGCAACCTTGTCGGCGCACCGGTCGAGCGCGGCGCATGAAGGCCGAGAGCTTCAGCGTCACCGAACTCGAACTGGCAGGCTGGCCGGTGCGGATCACGTCCTACCGCATAGGCGAGACTTGGCACGCCAAGGCGGACAACGTCTCTCCGGGCGCCAACATCGCCCGGGCCAAGGCGGATGGGAGGGAGCAGGCCGAGGCCACGGTGATCGAGCGGGCTTCCGCGAGGCTGGGGGCCACTCGGCGTCGCCCCCAGGGCTGAGCTAGGTTCCTGATGAGATTCCAGATCTTTTCCGACATCCACGGCGACTTCGCCAGCTTGCGGCAGGCCGTCGCGGTCGAAGCCGACGTATTCATCGCCGCTGGCGATCTGGTGACCCACCCGGCCCCGCTCGAGCCTTGCGCGGAGGTTCTGGCGCCCTTGGGCGATCGCCTCTGGGTCATGCCGGGCAACAACGAGACAGCCGAGCAGGTGCGCGAGTTCTGCGAGCGCCACGGCTTTCGCAGCTTTCACGAGGAAGTCCACGAGGTGGCCGGCGTGCATTTCGCCGGCTTGGGCTATTCCAACCCCACGCCGTTCGACACTCCCGGGGAATACTCGGAAGAGGATCTGGCCGCGAAGCTGTCCTGTTTCGCCGGCCGGTTCCCCCAGGTCTTGGTTTGCCATGCCCCGCCGCTAGACACGCCTCTCGACGAGGCCGGTCCGGGCCTGCACTTCGGCTCCAAGGCTGTCCGCGACTACATCGACGAGCACCAGCCGGAGTACTGCTTCTGCGGGCACATCCACGAGGGTTCTGGCCGGACCGTGCGGCTGGGCGCGACGCTGGCGGCGAACGTCGGCAAGCCGGGCTACCTGCTGGAACTGTGAGTGCGTCGGCCGCGCTGCGCGCTAAAATAGACGTGCGGTTGCTTGTCTCACTATCCCGCCGCTGACCCACCCGATGTCCGATGCGCCTGAAGGGGCAGTTGTCGCGCTGCCTGTGGCGGGCGACCAATCTGCTAGCAGCGCCAGCTTCTGGCTGTGCGCCGCGACGCTGTGGCGGCGCGAACTGCGCGGCTTCTACCGCCAGCGCAGCCGAGTCGTCGGCACGCTGTCCACGCCGCTGCTGTTCTGGCTCGTGCTAGGGTCGGGATTCGGCTCTTCGCTGCTGGCGTCCGAGGGTGGCTACGCGCAGTTTTTCTTTCCGGGGATGCTGGCGCTGAGCGTGCTGTTCACGTCGATCTTCGCCAACATCTCGTTGATCGAGGATCGCCGCGAGGGGTTCCTGCTGGGCGTGCTGGTGGCCCCAGTGTCGCGCCTTGCTCTGGTGTTGGGAAAGGTCGGCGGGGCCACCACCCTGGGTGCCATTCAAGGCGCCCTGCTGTTGCCGCTGGCGCCGTTGGCGGGCCTTTCGATCGATGTCGCAAGCCTGCCGCTGGTGTTCGCGGCGCTGTTGCTGATGGCGTTCGGCGTGACCTGCTTGGGATTCTTCTGCGCTTGGTGGCTGAACTCGGTGCAGGGCTTCCACTCGATCATGAACCTCGTGCTCATGCCGATGTGGCTCGTCTCCGGCGGGGTCTTCCCCCTGGACGGCTCGTCGGCGTGGCTGCGCTGGCTGACGGCGGCCAACCCCCTGGCCTACGGCGTGGCCGAGCTGCGCCGGCTGCTGGACGCGCCCGGAGCCGGCACGGTTCCGGCGCCCGAGTTGTCGTGGCTAGTGCTGGCGGGCTTCGGCGCTCTCATGCTGCTGGCGGCGTGGCGCAAGGCGGTGCGCTCCGAGGCGGCGCACCTGTCCTGATTCTTGGCACGCGGCGCGAACCGACCGAATGGATTTCACCGACCTGCCCGCGCTGAACGCCAGCCTGAACTCGGTCGCGGCGCTGTTGCTGACGCTCGGATACGTGTTCATCCGTCGCGGGGACATGCAGCGCCACAGGGCCTGCATGCTCTGCGCCTGCGGGGCCTCGGTAGCGTTTCTCGCCAGCTATCTGGTCTACCACTGGCAGGTGGGCTCCGTGCCGTTCACGGGCCAGGGCTGGGTCCGGCCCGTCTACTTCTCGATCTTGCTCAGCCACATCGTGCTGGCGATCGTGATCCTGCCGCTGGCCGCGACCACGCTGCTGCGCGCATGGCGCGGCGACTATGACCGCCACCGCGCCATCGCCCGCTGGACTTGGCCCCTCTGGATGTACGTCTCGCTCACCGGCGTGGCTATCTATTTGATGCTCTACCACTGGTAGGTCGACCTTGCTGGCAACGCTGCGCACGCTGTTTCCTTACCTGCTCCGCTATCGCTGGCGCTACGCGGGAGGCTTGACCGCGCTGCTGTTTCGCGGCGTGCTGGCGGCCGGAGTGCCGTTGCTGATCGGGCGGGCGGTGGACCAGCTGGCCGCGGGCGAGCAAGAGGCTGCCGTGAATACCGTGCTGCTGGTGCTCGGCGTCGCCGCCAGCAAGGGGATCGCGCAATATGCGATGCGCTGGATTCTGATCACGATCTCGCGCGACATCGAGTACGACTTGCGCAACCACATTAGCGCCCACTTGGTCACGCTGGATCGGACGTTTTACGAGCGCTACCGCACCGGGGACCTGATGGCGCGGGTGACGAACGACCTGGCCCAAGTGCGCTCGCTGCTGGGACCGGGCCTGATGTACACGGCCGAGATCGGGGTTGTGATCGCAGCGGTGCTCTCCATCATGGCTTGGACCGACTGGCTGCTCACGCTGGTCATCTTCGCGCCCATGCCGCTGATCTCGCTGGCGGTCGGACACTTCGGCCGCCGCACGCACGAGCAGTTCCAGACCGTCCAGAAGCACTTCTCCGGGATCAGCGTCCGGGTACAAGAGCACTTGGCCGGCCTGCGCATGCTGCGGGCCTACAACCAAGGCCCGGCCGAAGTCGGCAGGTTCGCCGCTGCCAATGCCGACTATGTCGAGGCCAGCCTCGGGCTGGTCCGCATCTGGCGCAGCTTCTATCCCCTGCTGGAGCTCTTGGTCGGGCTGACTGGCATCAGCCTCCTCGGATTCGGGAGCTGGCGGGTGCTGCAGGGCGCGATGACCGTCGGCACCTTCACGATGTTCATCTATTTCGTGGCAATGTTGGCGTGGCCCATGATCGGTATGGGCGTGGTGGTCAACATCACCCAGCGCGGCGTCGCCTCGCTGGGGCGACTCAACGAACTGTTGAACTATCGCCCGCGGATCGCTGACGCGCCCGATGCGCTGCGATCCTATGATTACGTCCGCGGGGTGATCGAGTGGCGGGCCGTCTGCGTCCAATACCCGAACGCCGGCGGCCAAGCTGTCCGCGATGTGAGCCTTTCCGTGCAGGAAGGCGAGTCGCTGGCGATTATCGGCCCGGTCGGCAGCGGCAAGTCCACGCTTGCCAGCCTCGTGCCGAGGCTGTACGACCCGACCCGGGGCGAAGTCTTGCTCGAAGGCATCAGTGTCCGGCGACTGCCGCTCGACGTGCTCCGCAAGCAGATCGGATATGTGCCGCAAGAGACGTTCCTGTTCAGCCGCACGATTGCGGACAACATCCGGCTGGGACGGCCCGACGCGAGTGCCGAAGAGGTCCGCGAGGCCGCTCGCATCTCGTTGCTGGGCACGGACGAGGATAACTTCCCGGATGGACTGGACACCCTCGTGGGCGAGCGTGGCATCACCCTTTCGGGAGGCCAGAAGCAGCGCGTGGCGCTTGCCAGGGCATTGCTGAGGGATCCCGGCGTCGTGGTGCTCGATGACGCCACTTCCAGCCTCGACGCCGAGACCGAGCATGCCTTGCTGGAACGCATGCGCAAGGCGACCCGCAATCGCACCCTGCTGATTGTCACGCACCGGGTCTCCTCCGCCCGGCTGGCGGACAGGATCGCGGTGATGGATGCGGGACGGGTCGTCGACTCCGGCTCCCACGAGGAACTGCTTGCCCGGGGCGGCCTGTACGCTCGCATCCACGAGCGCCAGCGCATCGAAGAGGAACTGGCCAAGCCATGAGCACCGGACGCAGCATCGGCTTGGAGGCCGCTCGGGAGACCCTTCCGGACACTCCGCTGTACGACGTGGCAATCCTCAAGCGCCTGTGGCGCTACCTGCGGCCGTACTCCGTGCTCGCGACCGCATCGCTTGTCCTGCTGATGCTGAATTCAGCCTTGGGCGTGATCTTCCCGGTGCTCACGCAGGTCGCGGTGGACCGCTATCTCAAGCCCGATCCGACGGCGGACTCGTTGCTTGATCCCTGGCTTCCCTCCGAACCGATGCAAGGCATCCTGTGGTTGGCCGCGCTGTCCTTGGCAGCGCTGCTACTGGGGGTGCTGACGCGGGCGGGGCAGATCCACACGATGAACTGGACGGGCCAGCGCGTGATGCGCGACATGCGGCAGGAGGTGTTCGGGCACCTGCAGCGCCTGCCCGTCGCTTACTTCGATCGCACACCCAGCGGTCGGCTGGTGACGCGGGCGACTACCGACGTGGACGTGCTCAACGAATTGTTCACTTCGGGCTTGGTGGCCGTAGCTGGCGACGTGCTCACGCTGTTCTGCGCCTTTGGGGCGATGTTCTACCTGAGCCCGCGGCTGACCCTGGTCTATCTGGCCATTGGTCCGCTGGTATGGGTCGTGAGCATGATTTTCCGGCGGCGCGCGCGCAGCAGCTTTCGCGACGTGCGCAAGGCCGTCGCCAAGCTTGCTTCCTTCCTGCAAGAGTGCTTCACGGGCATTTCGGAGATTCAATTGTTCAACCACGAGCAGCATGCTCTGAGCGACTTCGAGGCCATCAACGACGAGCACCGCAGGGCCAACTACCGCTCGGTGCGGGCGCATGCCGTGTTCTTTCCGGTGATCGAGTGGATCAGCCTGCTGGGGGTGGGCCTGCTGATCGTCTTCGGCGGCGCGTGGGTCGTTGCCGGAAGCGTGTCCCTGGGGGTCTTGCTGGCATTCCTGCAGTACGGAACCAGGGTCTTCCGGCCGATCCAAGACTTGGCAGAGAAGTACAACGTCTTGCAGGCGGCCATGGCGGGCGCTGAGCGGATCTTCGAGCTGTTGGACACCGAGCCGGACGAGATGCAGGCGGCCGCCGGGCAGGCCGAGCTCGAGCAGCCCAGCGTCGAGTTCCGCAACGTCTGGTTCGCTTACAAGGACGAGGACTGGGTGCTGGAAGATGTCAGCTTCAAGGCTCCGCCCGGCGGCATGGTGGCGGTGGTCGGGCACACCGGGGCCGGCAAGAGCACCCTAGTCAGCCTGCTGCTGCGCTTCTACGAAATCCAGCGCGGCACGATCTTGGTTGGCGGGCGGGATATCCGAGAGTGGAGTCCCGAGGCGCTCCGGGCGCACTTCAGCGTCGTCTTGCAGGATTCGTTCCTGTTCTCGGGCACGATCGCAGAGAACATCGGTCTCGGCGATCCCGAAGCACCGCCTGAGGCGGTCCGCGGCGCGGCCGCGAACGCACACTTGGCGGATCACATCGAGTCGCTGCCCGGGGCCTATGACGAGCCGGTGCTCGAACGCGGCGCCGGGCTGTCAGTCGGGCAGAAGCAGTTGATCTCGTTCGCCCGCGCGCTGGTGCACGAGCGCCCGTTCTTGATACTGGACGAGGCGACGTCGAGCGTGGATCCCGACACCGAGCGCAAGATCCGCGACACGCTCTCCAAGCTGTTCGTCGGCAGGACGTCCATCGTGATCGCCCACCGGCTGTCTACCGTTCAACGTGCGGACAGCATCGTTGTCCTGCACCGGGGCCGGGTGATCGAACATGGCGGGCACGACGAGCTGCTCGCGCGGGACGGAGTCTATGCCCGCTTGCACAGGCTGCAATCGTTGGCGGAAGCCGTGCCAGTGCCGCGGTGAGCGGGACAGAAACTACTCGCAGAAAGAGGGTTCTCCTGCCATCGCATAGCAAAGCGCATGGGTGCCAGGGACGCACTTCACAATTCGGGAGGATCCTTTCGCGTGCGGCTCTTGGACAGCACTGCTCTCATTTCCTCCAGAGCCTCCCGCCCTTCTTCATCTGATCGCGCAGCCTCCAACTCGCTGACAAGTCTGGGACTCCACCGACTCTCTGAATCGAGCGCAGATTCCAAGGCCCGAATGATGTAGCGATTTCGGCTCATGCCCAGTTCCCTCGCCCGACGGTCAACCGATTCCAGCAGATCCGCTGGAAGGTGGACCGTAGTAGTCATGTTGAGTAGATTACCGTTCTATTCGACGGCCAGCCGTTTTGACTCGATTCACCAATCCGAATCAATGTATGGATATGTATGGATTGAAGAACCTTCGGGGCTTCGAGTCAGCGCAGGGACGGTCCTTGCGGCAAAGTCGCGTGGCAACGTAACTTTTTGCTCTGGACCCGATTCTTGATTGCATGGTGAGCAGCAGTCATGAATTCTGATCGGTGGTCGGCGAATACGGTGAATCGAAGCCGGAAATCCCGATCTTGCGGGTCGTCGGGATGCGCCGGAATCTGGGAATCGCCCGTTGCAGCGGTGGCACTCTTGGCCGCGGCGCTAACTGGAAGCGTGCATGCGCACCACAACTTCGCGAGTGACTACGACCCGGACAAGATGCTGGTCGTGCGCGGCACAGTCGCAGAAGTCCGATACGTCAATCCGCATATTCGCATCGTGATCGAACAGATCACCGACGATGGCAAGCCGCTGAGGGATGCGCAAGGCAATCCTGTCCGCTGGACTGGCCAGACCATGTCAGTGCGGGTAGCCCAGCGCCGGAACTTCACGCGCACCTCGTTGCGGATCGGACAGGTGATCAGCCTCCGCGGATGGTTATCTAGGCAGGAGGGCGTGCGGGAGATGGGAGTGAGCGCGATCATTCAGGAGTCAGGGCATGTCTTCCTCGCTCGGGAGCACATTCACGGAGGCCGACGGAGCCCGCCTCCTCCCTATCCCGGCTTGCTGCCCGGGGCGCCCGCTGAGAGGTGACAGCATGCCTCTCCACTTCTGAACTCGGTCGCTGGAAACTAGCCAAGAGCGAGCGGGCGCAGTTTCCTTGTCCCTGCCGTTCCGGCCGACGCTCTGCCAGTCTGCTTGCGGGGTTCGGGCGGTGCGCTCGCGTTCCCCAGCGCCGTCTTCGCGGCAGCCATCGTCGACGGAATCACCGTTGGCATGCCTTCGGTAGCCTTGACGCGGAAAACTGCACTTGGCCGCGAGCCATCGGTGTCGCGACTTGACTCATTGGGCCGAATGCATCAGTTCTGCAACCCGATCGTGATCGCCGCCCCGTCTTCGCCGACCGCGAATTTGCAGTCTGCGAACTTGGGCGTCCGGAAACGCCGCAAGCCTGTACGACATCCGAGCGCCTGCCGAGGGCAAGCTTCAGGGCACGAGTTCTTTGGTCTCGCTGTAGTAGGGATTCGGCTCGCGCGGTTCAACTGCATCCGTAGCATCGCGCCAAGCGACGAGCTCCTGGTGCAGTTCGCTGGCCTTTGCGGGCATGGCATCCGCCAAGTTCCTGGCTTCGCTGATGTCGGTCGCAGTGTTGTACAACTCCAGGCGCCCGTCCTCGAAGTACTCAATCAGCTTCCAGTCGCCTTTGCGAATGGCGCTCGCGGGCGTCGCGCGACCCGTCAGATACAGCGGATAGTGCCAGAAAATCGCGCGATCGTCCAGCGCGGGGAGTCCCTTGAGCAGCGGCGCGAAGCTCTCGCCGTCGACCGGCTGGCCCGCAGGCAAAGTAACGCCCGCCAGCTCGGCGAACGTCGGCAGGAAATCGACGCTGGTGATGGGGGTCAGCGATTCGGTCCCCGCTGCGATCACGTCAGGCCATCGCATGCAGGTCGGCACGCGGACCCCTCCTTCGTAGAGCGAGCCCTTGACCCCGCGCAGAGGCTGGTTGATCGAAACTCTGGTGCCGCCGTTGTCTGACGAGAAGATGACCAGAGTCTTTTCAGCGAGGTCGAATTCGTCTAGGGTCTCGAGGATGCGGCCAACACTGGTGTCAACCGCCTCGACCATGGCCGCGTAAGTCGGATTGTACGGATTCTCGTTTCTCGTCCAGGCTGCGAGCTTCTCTTCGTACTTGGCAACCAGATGGCGGCGGGCGACCAGCGGACCGTGGACATCCCAATGCGAGAGGTACAAGAAGAATGGCCCATGGCGGTTTTCCTTGATGAAATCAACGCCTACGTCAGTCAGGTCGAACGTCACGTTGGGATCGTCGTAGTGGTTCTTCTCGGTGCCGGGCTTGCCGTCGCTGCTGCTCACGTCGAAGCCCTGAGTGTCGGGCCCTGCATGCCATTTCCCGAACCGCGCGGTCGCGTAGCCGCCCTGTTTGAGCACCTCGGCGATGCTGACCACGCTTGGGTCCAGAGCCTGCCGGATCTCGAAGGCATCGGGGATCGGATCGGTGACGCCGGCCCGCTCCCAGAAGCGCTGCTGCAGCGGGACCCGGAGCTTCATTCGCCGGGGGTCGATCTTGGACCTGCCGCCCGGCGTGTAGACCATATGGCGCGGCGGGTACATGCCGGAGATCAAGCTAGCCCGGGTCGGGGCGCAATTCGGCCCGCTGGTATAGGCGTTGGAGAAGATCATCCCCTCTCGCGCCATGCGGTCTAGATGGGGCGTCTCATAGAACTCGTCGCCGTTGAAGCCGACGTCGTTCCAGCCAAGGTCGTCCGCAAGGATCAGAACGATGTTCGGCGGCTCGCCGCTCGCGGCGATGCTCAAGGCAAGCGCCAGGACGATTCCTCGTGAGATGGGATTTTTCATGTTGTTTCTGAGTCGCTGGGCCATGCCTAGTCGGGGGCGGTACGGTTGGCCCTGATCCATTCTTCGGCGCTCGCGACCAGGCCTGGGTGTTCCGAGGCGACGTCGTTCGACTCGGAGATGTCTTGCTCGAGGTCGAACACCTGCCAGGCCCCGGGTTCGTCGGATACCAGCTTCCAACGCCCGTGGCGAAGCGCGCGGTGATAGCCCTGTTGGTCCCACTCCCAGTACAGGAATTCATGGCGCGCCTGCTCGTCAGAGTCGCCGAGCAGCGTGGGTGCGATCGACAAGCCGTCCACATCGTCCGGAACGAACTCCCCGGCATCAGCCAGCTCGGCGAGCGTCGGCATGATGTCCGGCGTGTAGGTGACATGGCCGCTCACTGCTCCGGCGGCGATCTTTCCCGGCCAGCGTGCGATCAGCGGCGAGCGGATCCCGCCATCGTGCATGGACCGCTTGGCCCCCCGCAGGGGGCCGGAAGAATCGAGCTCTCCCTCGAAGCGGTGGGAGGCGCCGTTGTCAGACATGAAGAAGACCGCCGTCTTTTCGCCGATTCCGAGTTCTTGGAGCAGGTCGATGAGCTCACCGACTTGCCGGTCCACCATGCTCACGAACGCCGCGTGAATTTTCGCACGATCAGACCAGGGCTTGTCCTCGTAGAGCCGCACTGCGGGTTCGTCCTGCGGGAGGTGATAGGCGGCATGCGGAGGGGTCCATGGCGCGTAGCAGAAGAACGGCCGGTCCCGATTCTCGCGGACGAAGTCCAGTGTTCTCTCAAACACGAGATCCTGCGAGAACTGGTACGCGCCTTCCGGTGTCTCGCGCGGCACGAGCGGCCCCTTCGGGCTCATCGCCTTGTAGGCTTGGTAGGCGGCGAGGTCCGACAAAAATTCTGCGGGCTCCAGTCCGTACATTCTTGCGTTGGCAAGCAATGCGAATGGTTTCCCGTTCTCCACGAGGAACGGAGGGTAGTAGGTGTGGGCATGAACTTGGTGGTAGTAGCCGAAGAACGTGTCGAATCCTTGCTTTTCGGCCGCTCCCTCCGAGCCCATCACGCCGAGGCCCCACTTCCCGAAACCGCCGGTCGCGTACCCTGCCTGCTTGAGCACCTCGGCAATGGTGACATCCGAGTCGCGGATCGGGGCGGTTCCCGCGTTGGCGCGCACGGTCGTGTGGCCGGTGTGCTTTCCGGTCATCAGAGCACAGCGCGACGGTGCGCAGACAGTATGCCCGGCGTATGCATCGGTGAAGCGCATGCCCTCGCTTGCCAGGCGATCCAGATTGGGGGTCTGGATCGCCGTCGAGCCGTACGAGCCTAGATCGGCCCAGCCCATGTCATCGGCCATGATGAAGACGATGTTTGGTCTCTCGACTTCCACGGAGGCAGGCTCTTTCGAGCAAGCTAGGGTGACAGCCGCGAGCGTTAGGACGACTCCGGTCATCGCCAAGCCGTGACGATTTTCACTCATGACAAGTAGCCTACCGTCATGACCGTCGGATCCGTCACTGCTTTACGGCTGAAGATCGAGACGGAGTGTGCCGCCGTGACACGCGGAGCCCCAAGAGCTTTTCGGGATCTGCATTGGAAACGACGTGGTCCTTGGATGGCGGATGGCGCTTGCGGTACGCAAGGGATAAGGACGTTGTGGGCAAACGGTAGCCCGGACGTTGACCGTTCGTGACATGTCATTGCACTATCGATCAGGATGGTTTTCCTTCATCCACTGGGCGTATCGAGAGTGATGGAACAACTCCAACTGCCCGGCGAGGTTGTAACCACCCATTTGGCTGGTCGAACCGCCCGCCCAAATGGGGTAGCGTGCAAAAACTTCCCCACGGCCTGCCGCACGAGGGTCAGCCGTCGCTCGCATGTAATCCGCTAGGGCCTTTTCCAGTGTCTTCTTGATCTCCGCATACCGGGGGTCGTCAGCTAGGTCATGCATCTGATATGGGTCGGCCTTGACGTCGTAGAGCTCTTCCTCGGGCCGGAGTCCGAAGCACAACTCATAGTTGCGCCGCACGGTTTCGTTCACTGCCATTTCCTTCTGCATGATTCCGACGGTCGGACCGGCCTGAACTGGTTTCCAGCCGGGATGTCCTTGGCGCGGATAGTTGCGGATGTAGAGGTGCTTGTCCGTTCGAATCGCCCGGCCGGACATGTAACCAAGCCAAGCCTGATAAGGCCCGACCGTGTGATGGGCTTCGAGTGCGAAGTGCGTCCGATCGCGCGCCGTCTCGATGACCCCGCTTCGGTCCGAAAGGAGAGTCTTCATGAGGCTCTTTCCGGTCATCTGCGCGCCCGCAGCGAGACCGGCTGCTTCGAGGATGGTGGGGGCGAGGTCGATGAGGTTGACGAAGTCGTCCACCACCCGGCTCGGCTTGATCTTTGCAGGCCATCGGACGATCAACGGGACACGCGTCCCCATGTCGTAGAGGCTACCCTTGCCCCGCGGCCAGGGCTGCCCGTGATCGGACGTGATGATCAGGATCGTGTCTTCGGCCAGGCCGGCCCGCTCAAGCGCCGCCACCACCTTGCCAACCTCCGCATCGAAAGCCTCGACCTCTTGGAAATAACCCCCGAAGTCCTCGCGCACGGCTCGCGTGTCCGGCAGGTAGGGAGGCACCTCAATCGTGTCCAAGGCACGGCCATCCGGCTTGTAGTCAAACTCGCGATGCCCCAGGGTCGTTCCCCACCAGAAGCAGAATGGTCGGTCGCCACCTTCCGCATTGGCGAGAATCTGTGGGAGACGGGCAACCCTTCCCGCCGGAGGAACCGTCCAGCCACCCGGCTCCGTAAAGCCTGGCCCCCAGCCCTTGCCGCTGTGCGCAACCTCGTAACCGCCATCCCCCAACATCGCCGGATAGGTATCGAACGTGTTGTGCAGGGTCCCGCCGAACACGGCCGCGTCGCGCAGCCGCCAGATGTCCTGACCCGTCAATAGAGCCGACCGGGAGGGATGGCACACCGGAGAGTTGATGTATGCGTTGGTGAACCGGACCCCTTCCGCCGCCGCCCTGTCGATGTGAGGTGTCTTCGCAAACGTGTTGCCGTAGATGCCCCAGTCCTTCCAGGACATGTCATCCGCGATCATGAGAAGGATATTCGGTCGTTTGTTCGGAGTCCCGCCGTCCACCGTATCCGCCGCAAGCGCGGCGGACGGAAACGCCCAGGCAACGAAACAGCCGAGTCCCCAAAGAACCAACCATTTCCTCCGATTGTGCCTGGCCAACATCTTCCGTTCTCAGATTGCGTATTGGGGGATCTTGAGCAATTCACCATCCTTGAGCGCGGACTGGTGGGAAACCACCCCCGCCACCGACATGTTGAGCGCCCAGGCGACGTTCACCAGCGGGGTGCGGTCTTGGAGGATAGCTGTGACGAACTCATCCATAAGATAGCCATGGGAACCACCGTGGCCGCCGGGGTCGACGGACGGCGGCAGCGGCGGTTTCGCCAGCCTTAGGCCGGCCGCTTGCCGCTCGGGGGCGATGGCTATGCCATCCATCGAGCCTCGTTCTCCGCGGACGCGGCCCTTTTCGCCCCCGTTGCCGGGGGTGTCCCAGCTCACGGCCATCCGGGCCATGCCTCCTTCGCTGGTGCGCATCAGGGCGATTTCAGTGCCGAAGGGATTCGCGAATGCATTGTTCTCTTTCTGGAGGTGCGGGATGGTACTGGGAATGCCCATGCACGACACTTCCGTAAAGCTTCCGCCAGTCACGCACGTGTAGTAGGCGTTGGAGTGAGTCGGATACCACTGAGGCGGCAGGCCGACACGCCATCCCTTGAAGGAGTCGATGGGCGTGGCCATGTAGTGGTAGTACTCGCCCTCCGAATAGATCATCCTTCCAAATTCGCCTGCGTTGTAAAGGACACGCATGGCATAGCATTCGCTGTGATACGCCGAAGTCTCAAACATCATGTACTTGAGCCCGGTTCTCTTCACCGCCTCGAGGACACGGTCGGCGTCTTCGAGCGACCCAAACACGGCGGGTACCGCTGTGCAGACATGTTTCCCATGCTCGAGAACGTCGATGCAGTGTTGTGCATGGCTGGGCGCGTCAGTGGCGACAAAGATCGCTTCCAGCGAATCGTCTTGCACCATCTCTTCAAGACTCGGGTAGGTCTTGTCGCAGCCGCACACCTGGGCCAAGCGCTGGCATCGTTCGGGGATCAGGTCGGTGACCGCTGCCACCTCTACGTTGGGATGGTCTTGGAAGCCGAAATGGGCCCCGAACTGGGAGACCCCGTAGCCAGCGATGCCGACGCGGATCTTCCGTTCGGACACGGGCTGCCACACCGAGTCACTCTGGAGCGTGGTTTCCGTATCGTCGAACCCTTGAATCGTGTTTTCCTGTGCCGCGCTGGCCTGCGGGCTCAGGCCGCTCGCGCCCGCCGCGCAGGTGGACGCCGCAATGGTTCTCAGAAACGTTCTTCGAGATTCGTCAGGTCTCATTTTGCCTCCCATCGCTTTTGCGAAAGTCATTGGATTGCACTAACCTATCAGCAAAATGAGCCGCATGCGTTCTCTTGGCCGCTCTTGATTCACGGCAAGCAGCCGCCTATCCTTCAACACCGACCAGTGAATTGAAGGAGTCCCCATAGACCATCGGGCCGCTACCCGTTGCGCTGTCGGACAAGAGCGGCGAGAACCAGCATCGCGGTGTGCGCCGGGACGGTATCTGGTCGTTGCGGGTCGGACCCTGCACGCCGGTAGACTATTGCTACCGTTGAATACGGACTTGACTGCCCGTGACCTGTCAAGCGCGGCCGCCGGTGGGCCAGTTCGGAGGAAACCATGCGCAACCATTGCATTAGAACCGCCGCTGTCCGGTTGATTCCCTATTTGAGCGTGTTGCCGCTCTGCGTCGCGACACTTGCCGCGGCGGTCGAGATCGCCCCCGAGAACCCGGTGCGCTGGCAGCCCGTGACGCTGACATTCGATGGCCCGGATTCTTCGGAAGACGCCACCCCGAACCCATTTCTCGACTACCGCCTGACCGTCTCCTTCGCGCACCAAGCGTCCGGGGAGAGCCGCGTTGTGTCGGGATTTTTCGCTGCGGACGGCGATGCCGCGGAGTCTTCGGCCACCGCCGGCAACAAGTGGCGGGCCCGCTTCACCCCTCCTCTGGCCGGAGAGTGGGTCTGGCGGGCGGAGTTTCGATCCGGACCGGGCGTGGCGATCAGTGACGCTAGCGGGGAGCCGGCCGCCTTCGACGGAGATTCCGGCGCGATTGCCGTGGGCGCCGCGCCAGCGGACGCTCCGGGCTTCGCCGCCAAGGGATTCCTGACGCCTTCGGACGGGCACTATCTCAGGTTCGGCAACGGAGACCGCTTCCTCAAGGGCGGGGCAGACTCGCCGGAAAACTTCCTCGGCTACTTCGAATTCGACGGTACTGCCGACACAGCGGCCCACGGCGGCGTCTCTACCGACACCGGCTCCTTCTTGCACCGCTACGAGCCTCACGCCCGGGACTGGAAGCAAGGCGACCCCACCTGGCAGGGGGGCAAGGGCAAGAACATCATCGGAGCGCTGAACTATCTCGCCTCCAAGGGCATGAACAGCGTCTACTTCATGACCTACAACCTCGACGGCGGCGATGGCAAGGACACATGGATCTGGACGGCTCCGGATGTCCGGGATCGCATGGATGTTTCCAAGCTGGCTCAGTGGGACATCGTGTTTTCCCACATGGAGCGACTGGGCATTGCTATGCACCTGGTCATCCAAGAGACCGAGAATGACGAGGAATTGGGCGGCAGCCCTGCCTTGCACGACATTCGCAAGCTCTACTTGAGGGAACTGGCGGCGCGTTTCGGCCACCATCTCGCCATCGTCTGGAACCTTGGCGAAGAGAACGACACGCCCCACCGCGACCGTCTGGCGATCGCCGGCTACATCCGCAGCGTCGACCCCAACAACCACGCCATCACGGTCCATACGCACAACACGCGCAGCCTGCGCACCTACACGAGCCTGATCGGCTCGAGCCTGTTCTCCGCGACCTCGATCCAGGGCCGCATGGAGGACTCCAACCACGAGGCGGTCATGCTGCGCATGCGCTCGGCGGCTGCCGGCGTTCCTTGGGCGATCTTTCACGACGAGCAGACCCCGGCCTCGGTGGGAGTGGTTCCGGATGCCGACGACCCCCGGCACGATAAGCCGCGCAAGCACGCCTTGTGGGGCAACTTGATGGGGGGCGGCTCGGGCGTGGAGTGGTACTTCGGCTATCAGTACGCGCACATGGACCTCAACTGCGAGGACTGGCGTTCCCGGGACACGATGTGGGACCAGACCCGCTACGCCCTCGAGTTCTTCCAGAAGCACCTGCCGTTTTGGGAGATGTGGCCGGCGAACGACCTAGTGGTCGGCGAGAAGGCCTTTGTGTTTGCCAAGGAAGGCCAGATCTACGCCGCCTATCTCCCCGAGGCTTCGGGCCGCACCCAGATCAACGTCGCCCCGGGCAAGTACCGCCTGCGGTGGTACGACCCGCGCAACGGCGGCGACCTGCAGGCGGGCGCTAGCCCCACCGTCGAGGTGGGCGAGATGCTGATGCGAGACGACGGCCGGGTCCAGCTGTCGCCGCCAAGCCATCCCGGCCAGGACTGGGTGGCGTTGTTGGAGAAGCTGGCGGACCAGTAGCGCCGCGGCGAGGCTGTACGATGATGCAGGCGACCGTCGCGAGCGAATGGCCAGCCGGTCGCGACCGAGGAGAGGATCAATGACGCGACGCTTGACGATGGCACAGGCCACGATCGAGTTTCTCAAGCAGCAGTACGTGGAGCGCGACGGCCGGCGCCACCGATTTTTCGGGGGCTGCTTCGGCATCTTCGGCCACGGCAACGTGGCCGGACTGGGGCAAGCCCTGCACCAGGACAAGTCGTTCCCGTACTTCCTGTGCCGCAATGAACAGGCGATGGTGCACACGGCCGCGGGCTATGCCAAGGTCTCCAACCGCCTGCGCGCCCTGGCTTGCACCACATCGATCGGACCGGGCGCCACCAACATGGTCACCGGCGCTGCCGCCGCCACGGTCAACCGGCTGCCAGTGCTGCTCTTGCCGGGTGACATCTTCGCCCGGCGCAACGTCGCCCCGGTCCTCCAGCAGGTCGAGTCGACGCAGACCCAGGACGTGTCGGTGAATGACTGTTTCCGCCCCGTGTCGCGCTATTGGGACCGCATCCAGCGGCCCGAGCAGATCGTGACGGCGCTGCCGGAGGCGATGCGCGTGCTGACCTCCCCCGCAGAGACCGGCGCGGTCACTCTCGGCATGCCCCAGGATGTGCAGGCCGAGGCCTTCGATTACCCCGAAGCGCTGTTTCGCGAGCGGGTCTGGCAGATCTCCAGGCAGCGCGGCGACGCCAAGCTGATGGACGAGGCCGCGCGCTGGATTCGCGCTGCGAAAGCACCGCTGATCATCGCCGGCGGCGGCGTGCTGTACAGCGAGGCCTGTGCGACATTGGCAGACTTCGCGGCGGCCACCGGGATACCCGTGGCCGAGACCCAGGCGGGCAAGGGGGCGCTGCGCTTCGACCACGGGCAGGCCCTTGGCGCGATGGGCGTGAGCGGGACGCCCGGCGCAAACGTCCTGGCTCGCGAAGCCGACTTGGTCATCGGCATCGGAACCCGCTACACCGATTTCACGAGCGCGTCCAAGACGGCCTTCCAAAATCCCGAGGTGCGCTTCCTGAATATCAACGTGGCCGAATTCGACGCTTTCAAGCACGCCGCCCTCCCGCTGGTGGCCGACGCGAAGTGCGCCCTCGAGGAATTGGCCATTCTGGTCTCCGACTACAGGGTGCCGGCCGAGCACGCTGCCCGGATTCGCGAGTACCGCGAAATCTGGGAGCGGGAAGTGGATCGCATCTACGGGCTGGGCCAAGGCTCGTCCCCCAGCCAGGGCGAGGTGATCGGGGCGGTCAACGAGATCGCCGGCGAGCGCGACGTGGTGGTCTGCGCGGCCGGCAGCATGCCGGGCGACATGCACAAGCTGTGGCGGACCAAGAGCCCCAACACCTATCACATGGAGTACGGCTATTCGACGATGGGCTACGAGGTCGCCGCCGGCTTGGGCATCAAGATGGCAGAGCCCGACCGGCAGGTATACGTGCTGGTCGGCGACGGCTCCTACCTGATGATGGCCCAGGAGATCGCCACCTCGATCCAAGAGGGCGCGCAGCTGCGGATCGTGGTCGTCGACAACCACGGGTTCGCCAGCATTGGCAGCCTGAGCGAGGCCTGCGGCAACGAGGGCTTCGGCACGCACTACCGCGTGCGCAACAACGGCGATCTCAGCGGCCAGCTCGTAGGCGTGGACTTCGTCGAAAACGCGCGCAGCCTGGGCGCGGTCGCCTGCCGCGCCAACACCCGAGAGGAACTCAAGGACGCGCTGGAGGCCATGGCAGGGCATGACCGCACCAGCGTGGTGGTGGTCCAAACGGACCGCAACGTGCGCGTGCCCGCCTATGAGTCGTGGTGGGACGTGCCGATCGCCGAGGTCTCCGAGGTTCCCGCCGTGGACGAAGCCCGCGAGCAATGGCTAGCCGGCCGCAGCAAGGAGCGGGACTACCTGTAGCGTTCCCTTCGCAGGGTTCGCGCCATAGCTCTTAGAGTCCGGGGATTTCTGTCGGTGTTGGTAACGGTCACCTCCTTCTTGGGATTCACGCTGCTGGTCGCGGCGATCTCCTACGCCCGGACGCGGCGCGACCGCATGACCACCTGGGATGCGTACTTCCTGGGCGGGCGCAGCCTGACCGCGTGGGTCATCGCCGGGTCGCTGATGCTGACCAACCTGTCCACCGAGCATCTGATCGGCCTCAACGGCGATGCCTTCAACCACACCATCGCGGTCACGGCGTGGGAGACCACGGCAGCCCTGGCAATGGTGGGCACGGCCCTGTACTTCCTGCCGCGCTTTCTGCGCATGGGGCTGTCCACCATCCCCGAGTACCTCGCTTCGCGCTACGACCGGGGCACCGGGGTCATCGCGGCATCCCTGTTCCTGTTCTCGTACGTGCTGGCGATCCTGCCGGTCGTGCTGCTGTTCGGGGCCAGCGGCATCGACAGCCTGTTCGGCCTGCAGGAGGTCTTCGGGCTCAGCCAGACACAGGTCACCTGGCTCGTGGTTTGGGGCGTGGGCACGCTCGGGTCGCTTTATGCGATCTTCGGAGGCCTCAAGGCGGTTGCCATATCCGACACCGTCAACGGGGTCGGCTTCTTGATCGCGGGCCTGTTGGTCCCGTTGCTGGCGCTGATCCAGGTCGGCGACGGGAACCCTATGACCGGCCTAGCCACGGTCTACGAGGCGGAGCGGCCGAAGTTCGACATCACTGGCAACGAGCCGGGCTCTTTCCTGCCGTTCGGCGTCCTGTTCACGGGCATGGTCGTCAACCAGATCTTCTTCTGGTGCGCCGGCCAGCAGATCCTTCAGCGCGGCCTCGGCGCGAAGAACCTCAAGGAAGGCCAGAAGGGCATGCTGATCGCGGCCAGCTTCAAGCTGCTCGGCCCGCTGGTGATCGTGCTGCCCGGCGTGATCGCCTATCACATGTTCAAGGACACGCTGGGCCCGGAGGACTACATGCTGGCGTACCCGACGCTGGTCAAGGCGGTCCTGCCAGACTGGCTGGGAGGGTTTTTCGCCGCCGTGATGGTCGGTGCGGTGCTAAGCACCTTCAACAGCGTCCTGAACTCGTCGGCAACGCTGTTCTGCCGCGATATCTACGGCGCGGTCATCCGTCCGGACGCATCGCAGCGCGAGTTCGTGGTGGCCGGGCGCACGTGCAGCGTCGTGCTGGCCATAGGCGCCATGCTCATCGCGCCAATGCTCGACACTTCCGGCAGCCTGTACAACTACCTCCAGCGGATCAACGCGACCGTCTTCGGCCCCATGCTGGCGGTCATCCTGCTAGGGATGCTGCTCCCCAAGGTTTCCGCGCTTTCGGCCAAGGCCAGCCTAGTGGGCGGCCCGGTGCTGTTCTTCCTGCTCGTGTTCACGTTCGACGGTCCGGTCCAAGCGTTCCTGCAGGGCCTGTTCGGCACCGCCGACGAGATCCACTTCCTCCACTTCCTCGGCCTTGTCTTCGTCATCGTCGTTGCCTTCATGCTCGCCGCCAGCCGATTCTGGCCGGCGCAGGGCCGCCACCAAGATCCAGAGGTGGCCCGTGTCGACATGACGCCTTGGAAGCACGCCAAGGCAATGGGCGGGTTCGTTTGCTTCGCTACGATCGCGTGCTATGTCCTGCTAGCCCAGTGAGGCCGGCTCGGCGGCTAGCTTGACGGACCGCAGGAACGCGATGTTGGCCTGGGCATCCTCGAGCGCGGAGGTCTTCGTGTCAGGGCCGCGGTCTTGCTCGACCGTGCCCCATCCTTCGTAGCCGGCCTCTTCCAAGGCGAGCTTGAGTGCGGCGAAGTCCACGTCGCCTTGGCCTAGCTGGCAGAACACGCCGCGGTTGCAGGCCTCGTAGAAGCCGATGCGCTGCTCCACACTCTGCCGGAGAATGCCGCTGTCGAGATCCTTGATATGGACGTACGTCGTCCTCGAGGCATAGCGCCGGAACGTTGCGATGGGGTCGAAACCGGCATAGAGCGAGTGGCCCGTATCGAGGCACAGGCCGAGCAGCCCCTCGTCGATCGAGTCCATCACCTGCTCCAACTCGTCCGCGAATTCCACGCAGCCTCCCGCGTGCGCATGCATGCACGCGGTCAAGCCGTATTCCTCGCGGACGATGCGGGCCGACGTGCGGATGCGCTCGTGCAGGCCCGAGAGTTCGACTGGGTCGAGGCGCGGCGCCCGGGCGGAATCGCCCGCGTAGTTCGAGCGCACCGGCGACAGGCTGTCGATGAAGACCACCTGCTCGGCGCCCAAAGGCTCGAGCATGCGGCACGTGCGACGGGCCGCCTCCTGCACTTCCTCCCAGGCGTCGGCTTGGTGGAACGGGCGGAACACCACTCCGGCCGTCAGCACGAGACCGCGGTCGGCCAGATTGTCCGCCAGCAGGGACGGGTCTTCGGGAACATAGCCGACCGGCCCGAGTTCGATGCCGGAATACCCGGCTTGGCTGGCTTCGTCGAGCACCTGCTGCCAGGGCGGATTCGACGGCGCGTCGGGAAATTCGACTCCCCACGAGCAGGGCGCGTTGCCGATTGCAATGGACATGGCTTGTACCGAGGGTAATACGGTTTACAAGCTCGTCTCGCGGCGCAGCGCAGGAAGTGGTCTTAGCGAGCCCTCGCGTGCGAGGTCACCGGTTGACGAACGGTCGCAGAAAACTCACCCACATCATGGCGAACTGGAAAGTGCCGAAGGCGGCGACCGCCAGCAGTCGACTCGCAATGCTCGTCGTCGATTCCATGCGCACGCAGGCAAGCAGGCCCAGCGCGCAGAACAGCGCGGTCAGGCCAGTCAGCACGATTTCGGTTAGCGTGAAGTCCCCGTCGAAGAACATCGGCACCCCCGCGAGATACAGCCAGACCAGCACCATCATGAGCAGCCACCAGGCGAAAACCGGCAGCGCAGCGTGCGGTCCCCACGCGGGGCGTGCCCTCACGACGGCGAGCGCGGCAACTACCGGCACGATCTGGACGAGGTGGCGAATGAGGGTTCCGCTCACGACACCTACGACCAGAAGCGCGGCGCCAACTCCGCCGAGGCAAGCGATCACAGTGTTCCGACGGCTTCGCATCGGTGCTCCCTCTCCGCGCAGATCGCAGGCGACTGCTCTGTCAACCGGCGCGAACGCCGTCGCCCGTTCGCGACGGGCCCGCTAGCTTCATGGCCCGAGCTCGCGCTCGATGTAGCGCACGTATTCGGGCCGGCCTCGCCACTCGTCGATATACGGAGCGTACCCGTCCTGCGTCATCCACCAGCGAGGTTCCGACTCCTTGCTGTCGAAGTCCCCGTCGGGATAATCCGCGCCGTTGGCGCTGGCTTCAACGGATGCGTTCCAAGCTTCCACGGCTTCGCGCAGCCGGGCTGTCTCGTCAGGCCGCTCCGCCGAGATGTCCGTGGTCTCGTTCGGGTCGGCGGCCAAGTCGAAGACCTCGTACCCGTCGTTGTCCCGGTCGTTTCTGACGATCTTGAGGTCGTTGTCGATCAAAGCGATCCGCCCGGTGTGACGGAATCCGATCGGCTGCTCTCGCTGTCCCGGCTCGCCCCCGAACAGCGGCTGCAAGTCGATGCCGTCTTGGGGCTGCAGCGCCGCTTCCGGGGGCAGGCCGGCAATGGCCGAGATCGTGGGGAAGACATCCATCGTCGCCGCCGGGAACTCGGTGACGCGGGCTTGCCGGATGCCGTCCGGCCACTCGATGACCGCAGGCACTCGGATGCCGCCTTCGTACAGGCTGCCCTTGAATCCCCGCAAGCCCCCGACCGTCTCCGGCTCGATCCGAGGCAGGCCGCCGTTGTCGCTGGTGAACCAAAGCACCGTGTTGCGCTCGACCTGCAACTCCCGCAAGCCGGCGCGCAGCGTTCCGATGCTGCGGTCCATTGCGGCCAACTCGCCGTAGTGATGCTGCGAATTTTCGTCCAAGCTGGCGAAAGCGGCCCGGTCCTCCTCGGAAGCGATCCACGGGGAGTGGGGCGTGCCGTACCAGATCACCACGAAGAACGGGTTGGATTGCTCGGCCTGCCGTCGCATGAAGCGCAGCGCTTCAGCGACGATCACCTCGGACGAATCTCCTTCGTGCTGCACGAACAGGCCGTCGCGGCTCATCAGCGGGTCGCGCTCGAAGAAGTTCGTCACAGACAGCCACCTATCGAATCCAAACACGCCGGGACTGTGGGCGTCCTCTGCCAGGATCGGCACGCCCGGGCCGCGCAGCCCGTTGAGGTGCCACTTGCCGAAGTGCCCGGTGGAATAGCCTGCTTCGTCCAAGGCGCGGGCGATCGTCCGCTCCGGCCGCCGCAGCGCGTAGCCATGGTCCTCGACACCCGTGCGGTCATTCGTCCTGCCGGTCATCACGGTGGCGCGCGTGGGCGAGCAGTTCGGCGCCCCGGCGTAGAACCGGTCGAATCGCAATCCGGCCGCAGCCATCGCGTCAAGCTGTGGCGTCTTCAGAACGGGGTGGCTGTAGTAGCCGGTCTGGCCCCAGCCCATGTCGTCGGCCATGACCAAGACGAAGTTGGGACGGGCAGGGGCGGGCTGCTCGGGGGCTGTGCACCCGACGGCGGCGAGCGCCAAGATTGCCGAGGCTGCTGCTGGTCCGGCTCGAAGTAGCGGGAAGACGGGCTTCATACGGGTTTCGATTCTACCAGTGAACGGCGCCGGGCCGATGCGATCGAACGGGCGGCGGCCGCCACGTCCGCTGGCCGCTGCAACCAGCATCGGTGTCCCGCCCCATGCGCGCCTCCCCGGTGCGTTGCCTGAGGACGAAGGCCAGGAGCCGCGGGCGTTCCGGTGGCGGGGCGCGGGCGAATCGTATATGCTGTTCCCCGAATTCTGAACTGCCGCGAACCGCGACCATCGATTCGCGGACATGTCGCTGCAGTCGAGGTCCATCATGCGAAATCTAAGCTTGCCCATGTGGCTGACCGTCTTGTCCGTAGCGCTTGCCGGCGTCTCGATGCCCGTCTTGCTTGCGGACGACTTCCCCGTCATGAAGTACGCCGTCGATGCCGAGTGGCCGAGCCTTCCGGCCGGCTGGAATTTCGGCGAGACGCCGGGCGTGGCCGTGGACGGCAAGGGGCACGTGTACGTGTTCCATCGCGGGGCGCACCCCATCATGGAGTTCGCGACCGACGGTCGGCTCGTGCGGTCGTGGGGCGACGGCATGTTTATCCGGGCACATGCTGTCCGCGTTGACCCGGAGGGCAACATCTGGACCGTGGACAACGACACGCATCAGGTGCTGAAGATGGACCCGAGCGGTCGCGTGCAGATGGTTATCGGCCGTCGCGGCCAGAGCGGGGAAACCGACGAATTGTTCAACCGCCCCACCGATGTGGCCTTCGGGCCGAACGGCGAGATCTATGTCAGCGACGGCTATGGCAATTCGCGAGTGGTGAAGTTCTCCAAGGAGGGGCGCTACATCACGGCCTGGGGCAAGCACGGCAAGGGCGAGGGCGAATTCGATTTGCCGCACACGGTCGCCGTGGACCCGCAGGGCCGCGTCTACGTTGGCGATCGCGAGAACTACCGCGTGCAAGTTTTCGATGCGGACGGCAATTACCTGACCCAGTGGGACCACGTTGGCTCGCCGTGGGGCCTTGACTTTCACCCCGACGGGACGCTGGTCATGGCCGACGGCCACAACGACCGGATCGTGAAGGTGAGCCTGGACGGCAAGGTGCTTGGTGCCTTCGGCCGGAACGGCCGCATGCCAGGAGATCTGAGCTTCGGCCACCATATTGCCGTCGACGCGGAGGGTAACCTGTTCGTGGGCGAGATCAAGAACCAGCGCGTGCAAAAGTTCCGCCCGCAATAGGTGGACTGGCCCGGTTGGCTGTATCGCGCCGAACGCTGGGATACTAGGGCGCTAACCTTAAGATTCGCTTCCTGCTCCAGAGCCTTCGCGGGATTCACTCGACCCGGCTCGGCGGAGAAATATTGATCCAAGTGTCTCTAAGAACTCAGGGCCGCAGCTGACAGGGTGGCCAGCCAACGAAACAACCATGAGAAATCACAACATTCCGCCCCTTGCAGCCCTCGCTGCAATCGTCTTGTGCAGCTGCGCCGGCACACGCATGCACATGCCCAAGCTCACACCTGTCACCCGAGCCGATATGGAGGAGCGCTTCAAGGAGCGCATTCCGCCTTCACTCAACACGCCGCTTCAGGAACGGGAGCGATTAGCTCGTAATGCTGGCAGCAATATCCACGGAGCGGCCATCCGAGTATGCGTTCGTCTATTCGGGCCCGAGCATAACTGTGCAACACGGCTCTCGACCTATCGGCTCAGAGTTGACGTCAAGAATTCCTTAACGAACGCCTATATCGATCATCGAAACCAAATCACGGTTTTCGGCGGCATGATCAAGCGCGTAGGGCGCGAAGACGAGCTCGCTGCGGTCCTCGCACACGAATACTCCCATGGCCTGATGAATCACGTTCGCCGCAAGATGCGAAACGTAGCAGGCGGATCACTGATCGGAATGGCCGTCGGCGCGGCCGTGGGAGCTGCCTTGGAAGACCCCAATTCAGTCGGAGACGGCATGGCCAGCGGAGCTCGTATCGGAGGCTCAGCCGGCTCCCTTGTTTTCAGCGAAGCCATGGAGAACGAGGCCGATCATCTGGGCCTGTTCATTCTCAACGAAGCCGGATACGATCCGACGGCATTCTCTCACCTGTGGATGCGCCTATTGAACGAGCGCCGATTCACAAGCAACAAAGACAAGAAAAACACGCTTATGTACTTCCGCACGCACCCGCCTCACAAGGAACGCATTCAGAAGCTGATCGCCGGCGAGAAGATGATTCAAGCGGGCCACCTGCGACCACTCTGGAAACGATAGCGAAATGGAAGTGAGCGCTGACACGGCCGTTCTACCTGTAGATTTCATGGCTGCAAGTAACGCGCTCAAGCGAGGCCGTCACCAGATTGACGGTCCCGGGGACGCGTGAGCAGAGGGCCTCAAGGCTGAGGCGTGGTCGTAGACGAAGCGGCCCTTGAGCTGGGCCGTGAGCAAGTCGATTGCCTCATTGGAGCGGTGAGGGCGGTTGGCTTCCGTCTGCTTGTGGGCCTTGCTTTGATGATCACGAAGGGACGGGGGGGCGAGCTCGGAATGTGGACCGTAGACTCTCTCCGCTTCGAAGAGTGGGCCGAACTGCGCGGCCGAACAGCGTTTGCACTTGACGTTCACCAAGCGGCCACGGTGCCGTCCTTGCGAGGATCGGTTCCGCCGAACAGCACGCCGCGTTCCCAGTCGATGTGAATCGCTTGGTAGCCGCCCATGGGACCCGAGGTCTTGACCGAGTGTCCCTTGCGCATCAGCTCCGCCGCCACTTGCGGCGAGATCCCCTTTTCCAGCCCGACTCCGCCGCTGTTGCTGTGGCTGGCGCGCGGAGCTTCGCCCGCTTCCTGCACGTTCATTCCGAACTCGATCATGTTGAGCAGCACTTGGACGTGGCCCTGCGGCTGCAAGTCGCCGCCCATGACCCCGAATGACAGCCACGGCCTGCCATCCTTGAAGGCCATTGCGGGAATGATGGTGTGGTAGGGGCGCTTGCGTCCCTCGATGCGGTTCGGGTGCTCCGGGTCCAGCGAGAAGAGCGCGCCTCGGTCTTGCAGCAGCAACCCGGTGCCCGGCACGACCACGCCGGAACCGAAGCCTTGGAACAGGCTGTTGATGAAGGAGACGGCATTGCGGTCTTTGTCCACCACGCTGAAGTAGACCGTATCGCCGCTGCCATCCAGCCAGTGCACCGGTCCCTTGACTCCCGAGTCGACCCTCTCGGCGGCGCGGGCGGGATCGATCCGCTCCCGCTGGCGCCGCGCGTAGTCTTTGGAAATCAGGGTCTGGACCGGCAGCCGGGCCCATTCCGGATCGGCCAGCCAAGCGCCAAGGTCGGCGAACGCCAGCCGCTTGGCCTCGACAAACAAGTGCAGGTAGTCGGCCGTGTTGTGACCAGCCGCCTGGAGGTCGAAGCCTTCCAGGATGTTCAACATCTCGAGCGCGGCCATGCCCTGTCCGTTGGGCGGCAGCTCGTAGATGCGGCTTTCCTTGTAGGTCGTACTGATCGGTTCGACCCAGTCCGAGTGCTGGTAAGCCAGATCCTCCTCGGTCATGGGCCAGTCAAGGCTGTTGAGGCGCCGGACGATCCTGCGGGCGATCTCGCCCTTGTAGAAAGCGTCGCGCCCGCCGCGAGCGATCTGCCGGTACGTCCAAGCCAGGGGCTTGTTGACGAAAACGTCGCCATGCTTCGGGGGCTTTCCGTCGGTGTAGTACGCCTTGACGAATTCCGGGTCATCCCTGTACGACGAACTGTTGCTGGCCCAATTCTCTGCGAAGATCTCCGACACCGGGAAGCCCTGCTCGGCGTATTGGATCGCAGGTTCCAGAACCTGCTCCAAGGGCATCGTGCCGAACCGCTCCAACAGCGTGATCCAGCCATCAACCGCGCCCGGAACCGTGACCGAGAACGGTCCCTTGGCCGGAATATGCTCGAGCTTGCGGCGCTTGAAGAAATCGACGTTCGCGGCCGCGGGCGAAAAACCGCTGCCGTTCAGGCCCGCCAGCTGGCCCGTCTCGGCCATGTACACCAAGGCGAACATGTCGCCGCCGGGGCCGGTCATCATGGGCGCCACCAAGGCGAGCGTCGCCGCGGTGGCGATGGCCGCATCGACGGCGTTGCCGCCTTCCTGAAGGATCCGCAGGCCCGCCTGCGAGGCCAGCGGCTGGCTGGCCGCCACCATCCCGTTGCGCGCCGCGACAGCAGATCTGCCGGCAGTTGGGATAGGGCGGACGTCAGCCGCGCCAATGCACGACGTTGCGATCACCATTAGAACCACGCATCGAATCGACACTGGCGAGACCCGCGATGCCGTCGCAAGCTTAACAGACTTGGCTAGGCTTTTTTGAGCCGGTCTGCCAGGGCAGTGCTCCCGCCGACGTCGGTCAGGCGGAAGTCCCGGCCGCTGTGGCGGTAGGTGAGCTGCGTGTGGTCCAAGCCGAGCAGTGCGAGGATCGAAGCGTGCAGGTCATTGAGGTGAACCCGATCTTCCACCGCCCGCAGCCCGAGTTCGTCGGTGTTGCCGATCACCTTCCCGCCGCGCACGCCGCCGCCCGCCATCCAGAGCGTGAAGCCGTAGGGGTTGTGGTCCCGGCCCTCTGTCCTGCCCTTGCCGCCGTCAGAGTTGGGCGTGCGACCGAACTCGCCGCCCCAGATGACGAGCGTCGACTCCAGCAGTCCGCGGGACTTGAGGTCTGTCAGCAGCCCCGCCACGGCCTTGTCCGTCTCGGCGGCTCGGTCCAGGTGATTCTGATCGCAGCCAGTGTGCCCGTCCCAGTCGATGGCGTTCTTGCCGTTGCCCGACCAGACCTGCACGAAGCGGACGCCCCGCTCGACCAGTCGCCGGGCCAGCAGGCAGCGGCCGCCGAAGTCCGCGCTGACCGGATCGTCGAGTCCGTACAGCCGCTTGGTGGCCTCCGACTCTCCCGAGACGTCCGTCGCCTCCGGCGCGGTCATTTGCATGCGGAAGGCAAGCTCGTAGGATTCGATGCGGGCGAGCAGCTCGGAATCGAGGTTCCGCGCCGCCGCGTGGGACTGGTTCAGGCCCCGCAACGTATCCAGCATGTCCCGCTGCTGATCGCTCGACCGTCCGTCCGGCGGGTTAAGATACAGGATGGGATCGGGCCCGGGCCGGAATGACGTGCCTTGGTAGGCGGCCGGCAGGAAGCCTTCGCCATAGACCTCGGGTCCGGAACGCACGCCGCCCTGCAACAGCACGACGAACCCGGGCAAGTTCTGGTTCTCGCTGCCGAGCCCGTACAGCACCCACGATCCGAGGCTCGGGCGGCCGATCCGCGGCCAGCCGTTGTGGATCAGGAACTGTGCCTGAGAATGGGTGAATCCCTCGTGGAAGTTGGAACGGACGATGGCGAGCTCGTCCGCCTGCCGGGCCACGTGCGGGAACAGGTCGGACACTTCCAGCCCGGACTGCCCGTGGCGCTTGAACGTCCGCCGGGAGCCGAGCAGCGGCCGCTGGAGAAACTTGCCGTTCTGAAAGTCCGCGTCGCCAAAGCTGTCCGGAGGCCGTTGCCCGTCCAACCTGTTCAGCAGCGGCTTGGGGTCGAACGTATCCATGTGGCTGGGGCCGCCCTGCATGAAAAGGTGGATCACGTTCTTGGCAGTCGCTGGCAGCGGCGCGGGGCGCGCCGCCAGCGACGCCTGCCCGGGTCCGCCGGACTGCGCGAACAGATCGAGCGCTGCGAGCCAGCCCAGCCCGAGAGCCGAGCGCTGCAGGAAATCGCGCCTGGACCTGTCAGTCCACATATACGAACTCATTCATATTGAACAGCATCAGGCACAGCTGCGGCAGGGAGTTTCGCCTGAGGAAGTCGAGGGCGGTCTGGCGCTCGGCATCTGTGGGAGCCCGGCCCAGGGCAAGGGCCCAGCCCGCATCGACCTGGCTGCCAGGGTCGTCCCCGCCCAGGTTCCGCAGCCTCGCCGCGAAACGGTCGGCTTGCTCCAGCACGAACGAGCTGTTCATCATGGCCAGCGCTTGCGGGGCCACGGTCGAGGTCTCACGGCGGGCACAGCTGCGAGCGGTGTCGGGCGCGTCGAAGATCTGCAGCATGGGGACGGCCATGGAGCGTTTGACCTGCAGGTAGACGCTCCGGCGGGCGTGCTCGGACGGGTCCGGGTTGGCAGGCCACATGCGCGGCGTGCGCGCAGCCAGGATTTCCTCGCTGGTCAGGGGCGGGATCACGCCCACGCCGCCCATCTTCAGATTTAGAGCCCCGGAGACTGCGAGGATCGAATCGCGGATGGCGTCGGCATCCAGCCGGCGCCTGTTCATGCGCCCCAGCAAGCGGTTGTCCGGATCGCGGGAGATGCTCCGCTCGCTCGCCACGCTGGCCGCGCGGTAGGTGCTGGAGAGCATGATCTGGCGGTGCATCGCCTTGATGCTCCAGCCGCCGCGGGCGAACTCCAGCGCGAGCCAGTCCAGCAACTCCGGATGGGTGGGGGCCTCGCCGTGGCGGCCGAAATCGTTGGGAGTGCGCACCAGGCCCCGCCCGAAGTGGTGTTGCCAGATGCGGTTCACCATGACGCGGCCCAGCAGCGGCTGCTGATCCGAGGTCAGCCACTCGGCGAGGGCGGCGCGGCGGCGCGGCACGAACCGGACTCCCTCCGGCTCGTCGAGCGGCGGGCCTTCTGGCAGGGCCGCCGGGAAGCCGGGCTTCACCAATTCCCCTTTCTGCCGGAAATCCCCGTGGGCCAGCACGTAGGTTTCGGGCACGGTCTCCTCGTGGCCCAGGACCTTGGCGCTGTCGTAGGGTTCCGGAGCGTTCAGGTAGGCCTCACCGAGACGCTCCAGCATCTTGCTCCGCTGCTCCGGGCCCAAGCCCTTCTGGGCCGCCTTGGCCATGCGCTTGAGAACGCGGGCCTCTTCGAGCAGGGGAAACGCGCGAGTGCTCGTCTGGACGTCGAACAAACTGACCAGCGGGACTTGCGTTTCGACGCTGCCTGCGAAGAACGCCGTCAGTGAGTAGTACTCGCGCTGGCTGATCGGATCGGACTTGTGGTCATGACAGCGGGCGCACTCTATAGTCAGGCCGAGAAGCGCCGATCCGATCGTATCGACGGCCTCGGCGCGCCACTCGGCGCGGTACAGGTCGCCGTAGTAGGTGTATTCGATGGGGAAGGCTCCCAACGTGAACAAGCTGGTGCCGATCCGGCGGCGGACGTTTCGGCGCTTCTCTTCCGGCAGCTCGAGCGTTCCTTCCAAGTCCATGTCGGTCGGCCACAGCTCGTCGGCGGCGATCTGCTCGCGCACGAACGTGTCATAGGGCTTGTCACGATTGAACGACTCGATCACGTAGTCCCGGTAGCGCCATGCGGTGGTGTAGAAGTGGTCTGTCTCGAACCCGGACGTGTCCGCGTAGCGCACCAGGTCGAGCCAGTAACGGCCCCAGCGCTCCCCGTATCGCTCCGACTCCAGCAGCCGGTCGACCAGCTTCTCGTAGGCATCCGGGGACCTGTCTTCGACAAATTCCTGAACCGCTTCCGGGGTCGGCGGCAGGCCGTGCAAGTCAAAGTAGGCACGGCGCGCGAGGGCGCTACGAGAAGTGGGCTCGGCCGGACGCAGGCCCTGCTCGTCCAGCTTGGCCAGCACGAACGCGTCGATCGGGTTTCGTGCCCAGTCATCGCCGGCCAGCTCCGGCAATGCCGGCTCGACGGGCCGCTTGAACGACCACCAAGCGTGACTGTCGTCCCCTGGGGCAGTCTCTGGCCAGCTGGCACCGGCGTTGATCCAATCCGCGAGGGTATTGATCTGTTGATCAGACAGCCGAGAGTCCCCGGGAGGCATGGAAACCTCTGCCGTTCCCCTGACTGCGCGCACCAACAGGCTTGCCGCGGCGTCGCCAGGGATGAGGGCGGGCCCTCGCCCGCCGCCCGCGAGCGCGTTCTCTGCGCTGCGAAGGTCAAGCCCGGACATGCGCGCCTGCCCGTGGCAGGCCGTGCAGTGTGTGTCGATGATGGACTTGGCCGCTTCGGCCAGATCGACAGGTGCAGCTGCCGGAAGCGAGGGCAACGACAAGACGAACACGCCGAATGCGCAGCTCACGCTTCGGCCGGCCGACAGCTTGAACGAGCTGATCCGCCCCTTGCTCTGACGGTCGGCGAACTGGCTGGGATGCCCCATTCCGCCGTGTTCCCCTACCGCGACAGTATAACGAGTTGATCGATCGGGAATCACGCGGAGAGGCGGCGTCCGGGGGGTGGGATTGCGCTACCTCCGGCCACTCTGGCGGTTCTCTCGCGTCAATCAGCAACGGCGCCAAGGATGGCCGTAGGCCGGCCCCGCATGCGACCGGAACGCTAGGTCCCGCACTGACTTCTGAGGCGGGAGACCGCCGGGGCCGGCGGACGGGATGCTCTCGGATACCATCCGGTATAATCCCGATTTGAAGCCGGTGTCCGTGGGTTTCAGGCAGTGGCTTCCGGGCTCCCGGCTCTCCTTGCATCGCCGGCGAGGCCGGTGCCTGCCGACCGGCACCGCCTCCTGGGTCGTTCGCGGGTTGTTGGCGGCGTTGCTTGCAACAGCGCCATTCCACCTGAGCCTGTCGCGGCTTCCGGCCCAGGCCGGCGCGACGACCGGCGTCATTCGCGGCACGGTACTCGACCCTGCGGGCGATCCGCTGCGCGGCGCCGTGGTCGCCGCGCAGCACCGGGAGACCGATCTGCTGACCCGCGTGGAGACCTCCGCTTCCGGGACCTTTGTACGCCCCCTGCTGCCGCCCGGCACCTACGACCTCACCGTGACGCCGCCGACTCCCGGATTCAGCACCGAGCGCATCGAGGGAGTCACGCTGCGGGTCGGGGAAGCGCTCGACCTGACGGTCGACCTCCGGCTAGTGACGACCGAGACCGTCACGGTGGTCAGCGAGCTGCCTGCGACGCTTGACACCGCGGATGTGACCAGTTCGCAACGGATGCGGGAGGACGTTGTCTACGGGCTCCCGAGCAACGGCCGCAATTTCATGAACATGACCCTGCTCACCCCGGGCACGGCGATCTCGCAGGGGCCGGACGGCGACGAACTGAATATCAGCGGCCAGCGGGGCATCTTCAACAACTTCATCGTGGACGGCGCGGACTTCAACAACCCGTTCTTCGGGGAGCAGCGCGGCGGCCAGCGGCCGGCTTTCACGTTCAATCAGGACGCCATCGACAGGGCCATTTTTTTGTCCGAGTCCGAGGCAGTGCACGACAGTAGCCGGAGGGGCAGCGGCAGCCTGCTAGAGTTTGCGAGCTCGGCATGGTAGCGCTGTCTGCTGCGAGGACTGGACATTTTATTGTCAGTCTGTCAGGCTAGGCTCTAGTGGCAGCGCCAAGCGGCTTGCGGGATCTGGATTTGCGCTCCGTGCAGGTGCGCCCCACGCACGGTGCGCAGGAGCACCGGCGCTGGGACCGCTTGGTGGCCAGCCACCACTACC
>JAJEHF010000147.1 GCA_022823865.1 Bryobacterales bacterium | reverse complement strand
AGCCGTCGGCACCCCGGCCATCCCTTGGCTCGGCAACCGCGAGATCGTCTTCCAAGGCGCTTCGCGCTCCTAATTCCGCTGGCCCGCCATGCACAGTGCCCCCAAACTAGGTGCCTATATCGATAATGAAAATCGGTGATGGTGTGTGAAAGGGACCGGGCCCAAATGTGAGCGCCGGCTCCAAGGAGAAACGACTAGGGTTAGCGATCCAGCCGTCGGCATATTGAAACGTGGCTCCTTCCTTGTCGCGGCGCTTGCGCGCCCAGAGCCGTCCAACGATATGGGGCGTGCCGAGCAGGTCCATATAGACGAGGATGTTGCGATCCGTCACGCCTCACCTGTGCGCTTGCCGGGCCGGGGGAGCCGGATGCGTTCCGGCAGGTTTTCCTGCTCAAGTTCAAGGCCGACGGCGTCATGTCGCGGGTCGGCGGTATCGGCGAGTCGGTCGATCATGCCCAGCACAAAAAGCACAGTGGCGTAGATGCCCATCGAGACGCCGGGCTCGCCCTTCTCGACCTTGTTTAAGGTGGTGCGGCTGACCGACGCCCGCTCGGCCATGATCGCCACGGGGATGCGGCGGCGGCGGCGCGCATCCCGGATATCGTGCCCCAGCTTGCGCAGGGCGCGGCCGACGGGAATAGGCACCGCAGAGAATGGGTTGTTCTTCATATAACGTCCACATTTATAATCTTTATACTATATAAGGTGCATGATAATGGACGTTAAGTCAAGATTCCACAGCAAGGGCACAGGTACATTTCTTAGTCGGACGTGATTGGTCTGATTGGAGCGGATCGTTGACCGTGCGACTAGGAGGATCTCTCGCGTGTGCACACAGGCCTTTCGGAGAGGTCGCTCTCGGGATTCTTCCTTGCAGGAAGGCTGCACGGCCTGAAACGGCGCACCCGCGGCCCCTCCTAACGCGTCGCTCGAGAATCTTGAGTGCGGTCTTGAGATCCTGCGACAATACACCGAGGAAGCCGAGCGATTCCTCCGAGCAGGTCTGCATCGCATTTCGGACCCAATTCTGCGCCGCATAGTCCACATGAGCAGATCAGGGGATGATTGCTTACCGGACGCGTACGCGGCCACGAGTACGCTCGTCCCACGATTGGTGGCAACACTTCTCTCGGTAGCTGCGTGTGCGGCCCAACCGACGATACGCGCCATCGATTTCTTCGCGTATACAGGTGTGGACATCGATGAGCTGCGTAGCAATCTCTCAATTCGACCTGGTGACCCGTGGACGAGCGAGACCAATCAAGTCCTGAGGTCGGAATTGCAGGAGCTGCTCGGTAGAGGCCCTTCCGACGTTACCGCTGTCTGCTGCGACGAAAACGGCAAGCGGCTGGTCTACATTGGCCTGGCGGACGGCTCTGGATCGCGGGTCCGGTTGAATCCAGAGCCAACCGAGCCGCTCGAACTGGACGCCGACCTCGTGCTCCTTTATGACCGATTCGAGGAAGCGGTTCGGCAAGCAGTCTCACGCGGAGAGGGGTTGGTCGTAGAAGACCACTCTTTGGGCTATCCTCTCTCGCACGACACCGATGTCCGGGCCCTGGAGCAGCGCATCAGGGAATACGCCCGGAGCAACTCGTCGCAACTGCTCGCAGTGTGTCGAAAATTTTCCAACGCTCGCCATCGTGGGATCGCGATCGATGCGATCGGATACGGCGCCCATTCAGCCGATCAGATCGAAGCTCTGACCCACAGCGCCCTCGATCCAGACCCAACAGTCCGCAACAACGCCATCAGGGCGCTGTCGGTACTGGCGTCCTCGCAGGTCGAGTTGCAAGCGCCGATTCCGTACGCCATGTTTGTGGACCTGCTGGCGTCCAGCGTGCGGCAGGACCGAACCAAGTCAGTCGTACTATTGGCGGAGCTTACAGAGGGTCGCGATCCCGCTGTCCTAGGGGCGATCCTGCAGAGAGCGCTAGCGCCTCTGGTTGAGTGCGCACGCTGGTCTTGGAGCGGCCACGCATACCACGCTCGCGTTATCCTCGGCAGGATCGCGGGACTCGACGAGGCCATCGTATTGGCGGAAGCATGGAACTCGGCATTTGTGGATGTCGCTCTGGATTCGATCCAGCGTCCAACGGCCCGGTAACCCAAAACTGAGTTCTGGTGGAGGAATCGCAACGCGAGACCAGGAGCTACAGGCCTTGCTTAGCGGCCCTCTCGCGCAATCCTCCGACTGACGGAGGGGATTCTGCCGGGAGCCGATCGTCGACCGGATGAGGACGGCGTTGGGATTCGCAGCATCTCAGATTGAACCGGTGATAAAGCCCGTGGCGTGGCTGGTGATCTCTGGTGGAAAGAGACTGAACAGCGTCTTCCGAGTCAACCACGGTTGGTAGAACCCCGACGATCAACCCACAACAACGGCATGAACCAACTGACTGTCAGTCGTAGCCAAGTTGGCCCAAACGGAGTGATTGGACACCCGCCTTTCTCGACGAGTGTGCTTAGTCCCGATTCTGTAAATTTACAGACGAGCTAACGGTTGACTTTTTGCATCTAACGATGTAAATTGTCAATGTAGATTTTCTTGATCGAAGTGTCGACAATGTCAACAAGACCTGCTATCGGTGACCGCCTGCGACAAGCTCGTGTCGCCGCAGGCATGTCTCAAACCGAGGTCGTGGACTCGTTGGCAGAGCATGGAGTCTCGCTCACGAAGGCAGGACTGTCCAAGTATGAACGCGGAGGCAGCGTTCCCAAGCCTAGGGCTCTACGAACTCTTGCACAGGTGCTTGGTGTCGACACTGCATTCTTCCTCGAGGAACGGGCGGTTTCCATAGAGTGGCTCGCGTTTCGCAAGGCTTCCCGGCTCGGCAAGAAACAGCAGGAGCGAATCAAGACCCTTGCTTTTGTGCAAGTGGCCGCATTGCATTCGCTACGGCGCGCGCTGGAACCGAACCGACAACCTAGGCCTATGATCAGAACTGTTGTAACGGTTCCAGCTGACGCTGAGTCGGCGGCCGATCAACTCCGTGAGTGTTGGGGGCTCGGAGATCGTCCGATCGGAAGCGTGGCCTCAGTGATCGAAGATGCCGGGGGGATCGTCGTTGAATCGGGGGACGAGGAAGACCTTTTCGACGGACTGTCGGGGTGGCTAGACGACAAGACGCCGGTCATCGTCGTAAGCTCGTCAGTTTCCGACGACCGGAAGCGGTTCAGCTTAGCCCATGAACTCGGCCACTTGGCCATGGACGTTGGCGAGATCGACTCTGCGGCGGAAGAGAAGCTGGCGCATCGCTTTGCCGCGGCATTCTTAGTGACGTCCAGCACAGCTAGACGGGAACTCGGCGAGCGCCGGCGCCGGCTGGATTTTCGGGAACTAGCAGTTCTTAAGCAGAAGCATGGCCTAAGCATGCAGGCATGGATATACCGGGCGGCGGACCTAGGGATCATCGATCAATCCCACGCCCGCACCCTCTTCGCCGAAATGAGCGCACGCGGTTGGCGAAGACGGGAGCCGATAGCATTCAATGGTCATGAGCGCCTGATGCGCCTTCAGCAGTTGGCCGTTCGGGCTTTGGCAGAAGGAGTCATTAGCTCAGCTACTGCCGAAAGGCTCTTTCCAGGCATTCAAGAAGAGTTCGGCGCCGCAAGAGTGAGTTTCCAGAGCAGCATGCGGATCCGCCGGCTCATGGAACTCCCACGACTAGAACGCGAGCTGTTTCTTGAGCAGGCAGTCGCACTCGTGCAAGACGAGTACGTGGAAGGCGGCGCTCTTTCCGGCTTCGAGTCCCTAGCGGAGGAAGACCACCATGACATCTCGCTCGAGGAGCGCTAGCACTCCGTCTCGAGGCGAGATTTGGAATCTGCGCTTCGACCCCAGCGAGGGTGCTGAGATTACGAAGATCCGGCCCGCTGTTGTAATAAGCATTCCAGCAGTAGGTAGGCTTCCCTTGCGAATAGTCGCTCCCGTCACCGAGTGGAAAGATCACTATTCTCGACTCCCCTGGCTCGTCCGGATTGTAGCTACCCGGAGAAATGGACTGGCCAAGGATTCTGCTGCGGACGCGTTTCAAGTGAAGTCGGTATCACTCACCAGATTCGTATCCCAAATTGGCTCTATCGCCGCTGACGATCTGCAAGAAATCAGCGCCGCCGTGGCACTCTGCGTCGGTGCGTAGGCAAGGAGTCCAACACATGCACAAGATTACCTTTTACAACCTCGGCAATGCTTAGCAGGCATGCTCGGAACTGCGCGGGGGGAGCTGGGTAACCGGCTTCCCTACCTCAAGGATCTTGGTTCCGACCTGCTTCCGCTGGCGTTGGACCGAAAACCCGGCTCGGCCCAAGGCCAACTGGTTGCGTGTGCTGACTGGCTGGAGGTGATCAGAAGATGTACTTCAACGCGAGCTGGACGATTCTCGGGCTCCCTGCGCTCGTGATCCTGCCGAACCGCCTGTTCACCATGGTCCGCTGTGGGCTGCCCAGATTAACGTTGTTTAACATGTTGAAAAACTCAGCGCGAAACTGAAGCGTGTGTCCTTCTGAAAGAAGGATTTGTTTCTGCAGACTCACGTCCACTTTGAAATCCCCGGGGGCGTGAATGAGGTTCCGCGGGGTGGTGCCGAACGTACCGAGGGGATTCAGAGTGAAGGCATCGGTGTTGAAGTACTCTTGAATAACCTCGGCTCGAGGTCGATCAGATGGCAAGAAAGGACTCATGCCGGCGACCAAATCCGGCCGGTCGTCGTTGGTGCCTGCGAGTGATCGATCTCTCCCGGTTCGGATTCTAATCGGGTTCCCGCTTTGCCAGGTCCAGATGCCGGCGAGGCTCCAGCCACCCGCCACGTGCCTCATCAACGCGTGTTGACCCGCGAGCCTCGGTAGGTCCCATATGAACGACTGTCGGAAGTTGTGTGGCACGTTGAAGGCGGACAATCCTCGGTTCGCGCTTCGGTCAAACGGATTGTGAGGCTGATTGAATTGAGGATCCCGGGAGTCCTGATCGATGGACTTGGAAAAGGTGTAGAACGTCAGGAACGACAGATTGTCCCGATATCGCTTCTCCAAGCTCATCTGCAACGAGTGGTACGTCGAGAAGTAGTCACTGCCAAGCTGGACCAGAGAGGCGAAATTGGGATACAGCGGGCGTCGTCTGTTCGTGTTTCCGAGGGTCGCTCCAGCCCCGAAGATGGCCGGGTTAAGCTGGTCGGTACTGACCAGTCGCGTGCCCTTAGAGCCCACGTAGGCCGTTCGAAACAGGAGATCTGCTACCAGCTGTCGCTCAATCGTAAGATTCCACTGCTGGACGTAGCCGGTCTTGAAGTCTGGACGAATCGTGAAATTGTTCCCGACCGATGCAAAGGTTACGTCGGATGGCGGAGTGTAGGGAGCAAAGGCCTCTGGGAAGGGATCTTGTACACCTTTGGACCCATACGGATCCATGAAATCCACATCCCGAAGTTCAAACGACGGAGAGAACGGCGCTGCTTCGACAAAGTTGTTGTACATGACGCCGGGAAGCCGCGAAAAGAAGACACCATAACCTCCCCGAACGCTAGTCCGATTCTTCCCGCCGACGTTCCAAGCGAATCCAAACCGTGGAGCTAGATTCAGTAGATTGCTGTTCGTGCCAGCATCCGGGAAGTTGCGATCACCGGCAAAAACAAGGCCGGGCGGAGCATTCCCAAATCGCTCCGACTGAAGTCCCGGACGATAACCGGTGACCTGGCCGAGTTCGTCCGTGTAGGGCCACCAGGGGTCCCAACGCAGTCCGACGTTCAGGCTAAAGTCACGGGCGACATTGAACTTGTCCTGAATGTACAAGCTCATCTCGAAACCTCGCATGTCCTTGGCTTTGCCACCGCTCTGCCGGAACCGCGCCACTCTACCGGTCAGGAAATCTGCGAAACCATCGCCGGTTGCACGACCGCTGAAATCAATACTGGGGGCTTGGCGGAAACCCGTGTTCGACTCGAACTTGATCCGGGGGACAAACTCTGCCCCGAACTGTATCGAGTGCTTTCCCTTGATGTAGCTGACCGTGTTCGAGAATTCGTGATTCTGCCGGATCCAGTTGCTGCCTGGAGGTCCGGAGCCGCTGCCCCAACCGCCATATCCGGTGATCCTGAGCAAGAGTGCGCGGCGCTCAGGTGCAGTCGGCGCGACATTGACGCCAAAATCCGTAAGGTCGAATGGTGTCGTCCGAATGTTGAAGGAGTCGAGGAAGAGTGTCTTGGCAATAAATGTATTGACAAGGTTCGGGGACGCTGTCCAGGTCCATCGACCAGTGAAGCTCTTGGTCGTCTGCAGCTGAGCCATTCTCGAGTTGAGAAGGGTATTTTCCCCGTCCCAGCCATCTTCTGCGTGCCGGACATAGAAAAAGCTCCCCGAGATCATGTGGAGCCCGCGATTGTAGTCCAGCTTGCCCAGGTACTGGTTATTGCTACGGTCATCTGGACGAGCGAACAAAACTCGCCCATCCGGGGATTGAGGCGGCGGTAAGAATCCGAGGAGTTCCACACTGGCGGGCGTGAAGAGTTCCTCCGGTATCCGGTTGTTAGGGAACAATTCTCCGGTGAAAGGGTTTTTCAGTTTTTTCTTCAGTGCCGAAAAGTCTCCTTGGCGCTTCTCCAGCGAGGGCACGAAAGCCGTGTTTGACAAGGAGGTGTTCTTGATCCGGTATCCCTGGTAGCTGCCGAAGAAGAACAACTTGTTAGCGAGTACGGGGCCTCCGAGAGTGGCTCCAAACTGGTTGCGCTTCAGATTGTCGTGTGCTCGAGCGAAGAAGTTGCGCGCATTCATGCTTCCGTTGCGCAGGAACTCGAACGCCGCTCCGTGGAACTCGTTGGTTCCAGACTTGGTGACGACGTTGACGATGGCTCCAGCGGAGTTGCCGTATTCGGCGTTGTAGTTGCTTGTCTGAACACTGAACTCCTGGATGGCGTCCGGGTTGGGGAAGATCGCGTTGTTGCGCCAGATGACATCCGAGTGAGTGCCGCCATCGAGCTTGTAGCCCACCTCGCTCCCTCGCGCTCCATTCGCCGAGATCGCCAGCGCCTCCTCGGTATTGGCGTAGCCCGCTCTGCTGGTCCTCGTCCCGTAGACAATGCCAGGAACAAGGTAAACCATCGAGGCAACATTGCGGCCATTGAGTGGAAGGTCTTCCACTGCCCGCGTATTGACGATCTGGCTCAGAGTGCCAGATTCCGTTGCTGTCATGGGGGCTTCGGAGGTCACGGTGACCACCTCAACAATCTCGCCAACCGAAAGCTCCACGTTGAGGCTGTGTGTGGTATCGACGTTTAGAGTGATACCCGTCTGTTGATAGGTTGCAAAGCCGGGCGCGCTGGCCTCTAAACTGTAACTCCCGATGGGCAGGAGGGTAAGGAGGAACCTCCCGTTTGCGCCGGTCGTAGAGGTCCTTTTGAACTGCGTGCCGCGATTCGTGACAGTTACCGAGGCAGCTGGCACGACGGCACCCGAGCTGTCAATAACTGTGCCGGCCAGTGATGCAGTTGGAGCCACCTGGGCCCAAGCGGATCCGCTGCTGAGTATCACCACAGCCAGGAATCCGAGTGGCCAGCGACAATGACCGGCAACACGGCGGCCAAAGTAGTTGTCGCTGGCCAATCCGAGCGTCAGACGGGCTCTTAGTGTTCCCGATGTTCTGTTCATGACGTGACTCCTTCGTCGTGTTCCCTGCGATCGAACAACCTGGGCGATCTTCACGGAATCTTAATCTGGTTCAGAGGATCATACTTTCTTGAGTCGGTCAAGCAGTTTCTCGACTTTATTTCGGGTGTACGACTTTATTTCGGGGTGTACGACCTTATTTCGGGTGTACGACATAGTCCGGATTCTCATGGTGCAAACCGTCACTGAGTCGGGTTGGCAACTCCAGTCTACGGACGATGCTGGCTTACAGAATCCTTCCTGCCCAAACTGCTCGACCTAGGATCGCTGCGTCGGTGGGCCAAGCAACATCCGGATATGTCGGATTGTTGCTCCCGAGGTCCAGTTCCGCCCAGATCGTCGCAGTCGCCTGATGAGCAGCCGGTCTCCGGAACGCACGGCACAGATACAGCGCCCGCCCGCCTCTCGCCACTATCGGACCGGTCCTATTTTGCGATCCCTCTCCGCTACTACTTCCAGCGGGAGCGCGGCAACGCCTCGCACGCCTCGACAAGCAGTCTTGGGGCGTGTTCGCTCGGGCTGGCCCTTGACCTAGTAGTCCTACACATCTCGGTTACGAGGCTGAACGCGACATCGGCTCGCGGGACCATATTGGGACCATTTTTTGCGTTTCAGGTGCTCTCGAATGGTCCCGACCGCTCTCGACTGCTCTCGAACGGAACTCGTGGAACATTCGCCATCACGCACGTAAGTGATTGAAAATAAAGCTAATTGACGCCTAGTCAATGAGTTGCGGGATGGAGGCGCGGGTGGGAATCGAACCCACGAATAAAGGTTTTGCAGATCATCCTTCGAATCATTGCAAGTTGAAGCTCATAAACGAGTTAACTCTCAATTCTGTGCTGGCGGGACCCGGCTTGGGACCCACTTTGCGGCTTGTGTGGCACTGCTCGGTCAGTAGGTGCATAGCCGATCAGACCATTTCGAAGAGTGCCCAAGAAAGTACAGAGTGGGTTTGGAGCCCGCCACATGAGATGCCGCGAGGTTGCCTGCTACTGACAAGCAGGACAGAGGGGCCCCTCCGGACGCCGCCCCAGCGACTAAACGGCCGCAGCCGCGTTCGCTCCTCGCGAACCCTGCGCTCGTTCTCCAAGGAAATCTCCTCGCCGCGCATGGTGCCGTGCCGCTGGAGCACCTCCCAGTGCGTGCGGTGGCGCTGCACATCCTCGGGCATCTCCCGGTCGAGCCTCTGGGCCTCCAGCCAGACCTCCCGGCGCACCCGGCCGTCAGTCAGCGTCGATCACTGATTGAGGAGATTGACGCCCCCTTGGCCTCCTTCTCGAAATCTCGAACAAGGGACCCACCGTGGCCAGATCAGCCGGGCGGCTCCTGCTGGCTCTCTCAAGGTACTTGGCCACGGCCCCCCTTCTCGCCGCCTCCCGGCGGGTGTAGCGGATCACCATGCCGGCGGACTTCCAGCCGCGGCGTCGAGCAAGGCAGGGCGTCAGGCCCGGCAGGGGTGCAGGCTTGGTGGCACCGACTGCTGTAGCGCCGGGCGGCGCCGACCCGCCGCGGAGGCGGATGTGGACGGCACGAAAATATTCTGTGATCGGAGGGGCCCGGCCAGCGTTAGGTCATGTAGAGAGCAGAGGCCGAGCAGCCCTGCTCCGAGGAGGGAAAAACATGCTCATCCGCATGACCGCGCTGATCGCGATCACCTTGGCACTGGCAGCGGCCAGTCCCGCACAGGAACCGCCCGAAAGCTCGGACGGTTCGGGGCCGGTGTTCTACCACGGACCGCCGGCCTGCGACTACACGGATCGCTTCTGTGTCTGGGGACAGCTCTTCGAAGCTGTCGGGCCGAACAAGGATCGCCTGAAACCCATGAAGAAGGGGCCGATCGATGCGTGTTACCAGTGGGACTACAACTGCAGCGCCCCGTACCAGACAGTCTGCAAGCTGCACGGCCCGCACGGATTCCAGGGCCGGGAAGGTTCGTACTTCTTCGCCCTGCCAGCGAACCAGATCTGGCGGATCAAGCCGCGAGTAACCTACCCCCATCTTTCATGGCATCCGACACACAAGATCGTGTCCGCACGAAGCGTTGCGCCGGGTACGACGACGGGAATGAATTTCACCTTGCTGGGGTCCGCTGCCAGCACTAGCACCTGCAAGTAGGTCTCCGTGCCGCAGACCGGCCTGTTCCTAGCGGAGAAGCGATCCATGGCGGCCCTTGCGCTGCTTGGGCTTGCGTTCATCCAGCCGGTTAGGCTGCATGGCCTGACCTGCACGGCCGCCGGGGGTTCGGGAGTGAGTGAGCGTCTCGCGAGCGTTCGTGCCGTGTCTGACAGAGGGGTTGCTGCGCATGGGGGTCGGGTCCCGGCAGCGCCTGCTCTGCCCGCCGCAGCGGGACTTCGTCCACCCGAAGGTCCCAGTCGGATCCACGCTGGTCTATGACATCGAGTTGCTGGAGATCCTGCGGGAGAAGGAACAGGAGAACGAAGATGATCCGTAATTGCCATGCTAGGGCGATGGCCTGCCTGGCCGTGCTCGCGACCGCTCTGCCGCTGGCGGCCGAGGGGGCGTCGCGCAGCCGGGCAGGCCGCAGTGACAACCCGACGGGGCGGTTCCCATTAGGCAGCACGCTGACGCTGGGATTGGTCGCGGGCTACACCCTGACTCCTGACTACCGCACGGGGTTTGTCGGCATCTACAATGAGGGGACCGTCACGTACAATGGCTCGGCTGAGTTGGGACTGCCGCCCTTGGTGGCGCACAACGTGCATCGAGCCTCGTATTTGCGGCCGTATCCCTCGCGACCACTCCTCGGCGTCTCCGCAGAAACGGAACTGGCCTCCCGGGTCTCGCTGCAGGCCTCCGTCCTGTTCCGGCAGCTCATCGAGGCATCCGATACGATCTGGACCGAGCCGAGCCAGCTCCTGTACTCCGAGCCGACACAGCGGCTCTACTATGGTGACTTCGAACGGCGTTGGCACAAGCCCAAAGACATCTGGGAGATCCCGGTCCTGCTGAAGTACCGCTTCGGGGCCTTGCACGGCAAGGCGGCGAGAGTCCGCCCGTTCGTCGGGGCCGGCCCGGCCTTCTGGATCGAGAACAACCGCCGTCCCCGCGAGCGGGTCCGGGACCCGCACCACGGCGTTGTCGCCGCCATCGGGTTCGACGCGCATTGGCGGAAATGGACCCTCTCGCCGCAAGCAAGCTACACCCGCTGGGCCACCGACGCCGATCCCCGCCTGTCCAAGAACCAAGTCCAGATCACGATTGGATTCTCCTTCTAAGCGGAACTGCTTATAGGCCAATTAGCCGACAAGATCGGACAAGGAGACAGCGCTCCGACATGCTTCTTTACTTTGCATTACACAGGCCCTACCCTGAAACAACGGTGCCCCGGCGCGCCGCGGCCATGCCCCGGGAACGGCTTCCTATGTTCTGCCCGCTGCTGGAAGATCCCTCGGCAGTCGTGCAATGGACCGCCTGCTGCGGGCGGTACTTCCGACCACTGGCGGAGCGCGCGGCCGAGGATCCGGCGCTGGCCGAGGACGCGCTGCAGGAATCCTGGCGCAAGGTCTTGGCTGGCATCGCGGCCTTCCAAGGCGGCCCGACGGCCTGTCACTGGGTGCGCCGCATCGTCGCCAGCAGCGCCATTGACATCCGCCGCCGGACCCGGC
>JAJEHF010000072.1 GCA_022823865.1 Bryobacterales bacterium | reverse complement strand
GATTATATGTTCATGTATTCACATTATGTCTGACAATCGTACAGCCCGTCTGTCGCAGTCTTCGCGAACTGTATGGTTCAGAACCAGAGGCCTCCCCCGAGGCCGTCACATCTCGGACCTCTCTTGGGAATTCAGGCTAGTCCGGCCCCCGGGCGCGGCCCGGATCATTCAAGCTGAAACACGCAGGCAGGCAGGCGTAGAATCGGAGCGGGAGCCCCGGCAGTCAGGCCCCGTTTTCTCATTGGTGCAGCATTGCCCCAAGGCTAGTCTGGGTCCGGGCGCGCGATCATTCACTGGCGAGGCTTGCGTGCAAGCTCTCCCCCACATCAGCATTCCAAGGCATTGCCAACCCGGGCCGGGGCGTTCCCAGTTGTAGGCGACAGGAGGGACTTGATGGGTGAGAAGAAGCGACGGCGGGCGGCCCTGCAGGTGCTGCGGCCGCAGGTGGCGGGGATTGACCTGGGCAGCTGCGAGCACTGGGCGTGCGGGCCGCCGCGGGCGGACGGCAAGCCGAATGTGCGGACGTTCGGGACCACGACCGGGCAGTTGCGCGAACTGGCCGACTGGCTGGCGTCGGAAGGCGTGGAATCGGTGGCGATGGAGAGCACGTACGTGTACTGGATCCCGCTGCACGAGCTGCTGGAGGGACGCGGCTTCGAGGTGCTGCTGGTCAATGCCCGGCAGCTGAAGAACGTGCCGGGCAGGAAGACCGACATGCGCGACTGCCAGTGGCTGCAGCAGTTGCACGCCTGCGGGCTGTTGCGGGGTTCGTTCCGGCCGCACGAATCGGTGACGCGGCTGCGGTCGCTGCACCGGCAGCTGCAGAACTTGGTGGCGCAGCGGACGCGCTTCGTGCAGTGGATGCAGCGGGCGCTGGACCAGATGAACGTGCAGGTGCACCGGGCGGTGACGGACCTGACGGGGCAGACCGGGATGGCGATCGTGCGGGCCATCGCGGGCGGGGAGCGGAACCCGCAGCAACTGGCCAAGCTGCGCTCGCAGCGCTGCAAGCACACGCCGGAGCAGTTCGTGGAGTACCTCAGCGGCAACTGGCGCGAGGAGCACCTGTTCAACCTGCGCAGCGCGCTGGAGCTGTACGACGCGGTGCAGGCACAGGTGGACAGCTACGAGCAGAAGCTGCAGCAGGAACTGGGCAGGCAGGCCTGCGAGGAACTGGCCGGCCGGGACTGTCCGCGGCACCCCAATCCAGCCAAGGAGAAGGCCATTCGGGGGCGGGGCGAGCAGCAGGTGCGCAACGCGCTGTACCGCTACGCGGCGGCGGACTTGACGCGCATCGACGGTCTCAGCGCGGGGGCGGCCTGCACGATCATGACCGAGATCGGGACGGAACTGGCGGCGTTCCCGAGCGAGAAGCACTTTGTGAGCTGGCTGGGCTTGGCGCCACGTACCGCGGTGTCAGGAGGCAAGCCGCTGCCGGGCAAGAAGGGCAGCGGGGGGATGGGCGCGACGCGCGTCTCGAACGTCCTGCGCATGGCCGCGACCGCGCTGATCCGTTCCAAGTCAGCGCTGGGTGCCGCGCTGCGCCGCAAGGCGCGGCACGCCGGCATGAAGACGGCGATTTTCGCGACCGCACGCAAGCTGGCGGTGTTGGTGTACCGCATGCTGCGTTGGGGCCAGGACTACGTCGACGAGGGCGAGGCCGCCTACGAGGAGCGCTATCGCCAGCGCACCTTGGCCCACCTGCAAACAACCGCTAAGGAGCTCGGTTACCAGCTGATTGCCGCTCCCACTTCAGCGCCCACGCCGGAGCCCGTTTCGGTGCTGGCGACCTGAGGTGTTTCACATCAGAGTTCATCGCTTCGACTCGGAGGCCGAGTGCTGGACGCAGAGTTGCGACGGCGGGAAGAATCCGTTCGCGCCAACGAGTTAGCTGCCAACTTGCCTCGTGACGCTCCAGCTAGAAGCGTACCGAGAGGCGCGCGTAGTAGAAGCCGCCGTTGAAACCGAACGGCGCCGACCGGCGCGAGAAGAGGAAGATTCCGGGGGATTCGATGATGACCCTGCCGCTCGAATCCTCGAGCCGGCCGTTTCGGGTCTGGCCGACGTGGTTCTGATCCGGAACGGTGTTGAGCAGGTTCTGGGCGCCGATCGTCAGCTCGGTGTGCTTGAAGACCTTGAAGCCAACATGCATGTCGGTCACCACCTTGCCGCAGAACTGCTGGCGCGACCCGCCCAGCGCGCTCGCGGAGAAGCCCGACGCTCCGCAGGGCCTCTCGCCCAAGCTTCCGCCTTCCTGCACCCAGTAGCTGCCGAAGTAGCGCACCGCGCCGCCGACCTTGAACGGGCCGATGCTGTAGTCCGCCATGCCCTGGACGCGCGTGTTGGGCTGCCATTCTGTCAGGATCGAGCGATCCTGGCTGCCGAAGATCGTGTCCTCCAAACCGGCCAGCAGCGTCGGGGCGTTGACCCCGCCCGCCAGGTCCGTGTTGACGAGCATCCCGGAAAGGCCGAAGTCCAGCACGGACCCGTTTCGCCAGGCGTGCAAGCTGCTGAACGAGAATTCCATTCCCGAGGTGACCGTCTCTGCAGCGTTGGTGAAGAACTGCGCCGCCGTGGCATTGACGGCGTCCAGACCGGCGATCGCTTCGGGGATGCCTGCGAGCTTGGCTGCAGTGAACGAGCCGCTGATCACGATGCGATCCCGCACGGTGACCCGGAATGCATCGACGGCGAGAGAAGTGGTCGGATTGATGCGCACGACCGCCCCGCCGCTGAAGTTCACCGACCGTTCCTGCTTGAGGTTCGGAATGCCCAGAGCCTTGGCGACCGAGCTGTCGTTCGAGTACGTTCCGCGTTCCTGCGCGACGGTCTCGCCCGCCTCGTTCGTGACAAATTGAGTGCTCACGTTCGTGAAGTGGAGCTGGTGGAGCGAAGGCGCTCGGAAGCCAGTGTTCACGCTCCCCCGGAGGGCGAACACCGGGCTGAAGTCGTGGCGGACGGACAGCTTCCCGGTGAGCGCGCCGCCGAAGTCGCTGTAGCGCTCGAACCGCCCGGCCATCCCGACCTTGAAGCCGTTCTCAAAGCCGATTTCGACATCGCCATAAAAGCCGGAATTTGTCCGGCTCTCGTCGACGTTCCGCTGGAAGCCCGGGAAGACTTGGATGCCGGCGGGCGCCGCGACGCAGACTGCCTTGTCTTCGATGTCCGGATCGTCCTTGCAGTTCCTGTACGAGAAGGGCTCGCCAGCCCGGATGCCGTACCGGTCCTGGCGTAGCTCGGCGCCGAATGCGAGATTGGTGGTGCGGCCAGCGCCCTCGAACTCTCTCGAGACGTCGAAATTGAACGCGGTCTGGTCGAACCTCGGGCCCCCGGAGTCCGCCTGGCGCGGGCTGAGCGTGCCATACGTGGCGTTGTTGGAATTCGTGATCAGGAAGTCGAACGAGTTGCGGCCGTGATTCAGGCTCAGGTCGAAGTTCCAGCCGGTGACGGAGGTGAAGTCGATCCCCGCTACGAAAGACAGGTCGGAGACCTCGGTGTTGATCTGCGGCAGAAACCCGTCGGGGTAGAACTCCAGTACCGTGTTGCTGACGTTGGCGCGGCGATAGAATCCGGTGCTCTGGTTGTCGCGCAGGGTCCAGCCGCCAAAGGAGTAGAAACTGGCTCGCTTGCCGATCGGAATCCCCGCGTTGTAGTACATGCTGAGCTGGTCGCTGTCGGCATCGCCGATCCGGAAATTCTTGCGATAGAAGGTGTACTCGCGCGGGTCGAAACACCTGCCGGGCGTCCCCGCCCCCGGGTTCCCTCCGCCGGCGCCAAGCGCGTACGGCGCGTCGGGCGAGCAGCCCACCAGAGGATACTGCGTCCTGGCGCTCCAGCCGGCTCGATTGGTGCGGTCACGGTCGCGGGATTCGAACGTCAGGTTCAGGAATCCGCCATTCTCCGACGCCCATCCGCCGTGCATGCTGCTCATCAACGTGTCGCCGTCCCCCGCGTAGGTCTGTCCCCAAGCCGTGTCAAAGGCGAAGCCCGGGCTGTCTTTGAGAACGATGTTGATCACCCCGGCAATCGCGTCGGAGCCGTACTGGGCCGCAGCGCCGTCACGCAACACCTCGATGCGCTCGATTGCTGCGATCGGAATCGCGTTCATGTCGGTGCCGGCCGTGCCCCGGCCGACCGAGGTGTTGACGTGCAGCAGCGCGCTGTTGTGCCGCCGCTTGCCGTTGACCAGCACGAGCGTCTGGTCAGGGCCCAGGCCCCGCAGAGTCGCAGGGCGCAGCGCGTCCGTTCCGTCACTGATGGTCGAACTGGAGAAGTTGAACGAAGGGGCCTGCATTTGCAGCGCGCGCCCCGCCTCCAGCTGCCCGGTGCTGCGCAGTCGCTCGCCCAGCACCAGCTGGACCGGAACTGCGGACTCGAGGGGCTGCACGCCCCCAGAGCGAGTGCCCACGCTGGCCTCCACATCAATGACCTCGCTGACAACCTGAAGCTGCAGCTTGACCGTGACCGATCCTTCGGACTCGGATACTTCCCGGCTGGCCGGGGCAAAGTCGGGTGCCGTCACGACCACGGAGTGAGGGCCATCGCCCAGACCGGAGAAAATCGCGATGCCGCTGTCATCGGCTGGCACCTCCTGAGCCCCGATTGCCACGGATGCGTTGGTGACTGCGTCCGAGAACGGATCGACAACTTTGACACTCAATGTTTGGCCAAATACAGACGGAGCCCAGAGCAGGAATGCGAGAAACGATGTTGGCAGGACGAATAGGATCCTGCGCCGGGGCCTTGGACCCATCTCTTGCTTGGCTTGTTCCAACACGGGGAGAGCGTGCTCCTTCGACGTGACGTCTTGGCGGGGGATGCGCGAAGTACTGCCTTACGGCTAGAGCGAGATAGCCAGGCCGCAGAGCTGAAAGCTCCCCGATCGCAAGCACCGGACGCTTCGCAGCCTTCCAAGCCTATCAAGGCCCAGAACGCGATTCCAAGGACTGAAAGCGGGGCTAGGCGCTCGACTGCACATCGTCTTGCCGGGCCTCTCGTGAGGCTGGCGAGCCTGCTCGAATCAGGTTGCTCGCGACTAGATTGGTTTTGGCCGCTTCCCGCCTGAATCGACAGCACAGCAGGCCGAGAGATCGGGGCATCGGAGGCCCGTCAACGCCCGCGATCTGGCACCATGTTCGTACCTTCGTGCTGGAGTCCCGACAAACCGCCCGCGTTCTAAACGGATCAAGCCGCTATCTGGTGAGCTTGCTGGCCGTGGCTATCCATTTCTGCCTGGGCCCGCACGCCAGCGCCCAAGCCCAATCCGAGAATCGTGACGACTACATGTCGCCCCAAGCCCGCGCGAGTGTCGAAGCGCTCAAAGCCAGCTCGGCGCTGCACCCGACCGACGGATCGAACCTAGCCGAGCGAACGCCGCTGCTGTGGCGCTGGATAAACGACTACGCGCTCACCGGCGGCCCCGTGCCCGACCGCGCTACGGGGATTCTGCAGTCCGCCTTCCGGGAGCTGCTCGATGCCAAGCGGGCGGGACGCGAGCCTATGGTGTCCCTCTCCCAGCGACCGGACGGGCGCGCCTTCTATGCCGATGCGCGGATCGATCAGGTGATCGAAGAGCTCCGCTTCAAGGACGAGCGGCCCGGAGCCCTGGGCCGGTTCGAACTCGACTCGCGCGGTCCCTACGCGGCCGATACGTGGATCACCGTGGAGCTCACTTATACCGTTGGCGAACTTGCCTTGGAGCAAGGAGGCAAGGTCGTGGTCGGGCGAAACTCGCAGTGGGATCGCGGCGACCTGCAGAACGACGGTCCGGGCGATGGCTACGTCACCATCAGGGCCTCGAAGCCGGACGTCCGCTTCGCGAAGGTCGAGATCCCGAGGGGGCCGGAGCGGTACAGCGCGGTCGGCGCGAGGCCCGCGTTCGTGCTCGAACAGGGAACGCTATCCCAAGGCGACTCCTTCACGCTGGTCTACGGTGACCGCACCGGCGGAGGGCCCGGATGGCACATTCACACCTACGAGAACGACTTGACGGTGCTGCCCGTGTATGTGGATCACTCCGGCGATGGCAGGTACCCGACGCACAATTGGCCGGCGTTCCAAGTGGTGGGCGCAGCAGCCGCGAGGGTGAAGGGGTTCGCGCCGTCCGTGGTCGAACCGGGCGAGGCCTTCGAGCTGGCCGTCCGCAGCGAGGACGTCAACTTTAATCGGGCGAGAAGCGATATACCGGCTTACCGGGTCAGCTTGAACGGGGAGCCTTTCCGAGACATCCCGGCCGGCGCACCCGCTGTCAACGTGCTCGAGGACATCCGCTTGGACGAGCCGGGCGTTTACCGTTTCGGCCTCGAGTCGGCCGATGGCAGGATCGCGGGCTCCAGCAACCCGGTGTGGGTGCGCCGCGACCCGCCGCACCGCATCTACTGGGGCGAGACTCACTCCCACGCGGGGCTGGCCGAGGGGCAGGGCTCGATCGACGGAGCCTATCGGCATGCGCGGGACGACGCCCGGCTCGACTTCTACGGCATGTCCGACCACGACACCGCAATGGATGACCTCGAGTGGAAGAACGTCCGCGAGGCCGTGATCCGCTATAGCGTGCCCGGCGAATTCATCGCCTTCCTAGGCTACGAATGGACGGTGCAAAGAAGGCTCGGCGGGCATCATAACGTCTTCTACCGCCGTCCCTTCGACGAGCGCGTCGGCGCGCAGCTCGCACCCAATCTCGCCGCCCTGTACCAAGGGCTGCGCGAGCGCTACCACACGAACGACGTCCTCATCATTCCGCACGCCCACCAGCCCGGGGATTGGCGCAACAGCGACACCGACATGGAATCCCTCGTCGAGATCATGTCGATGCACGGCACGTTCGAGTGGTTCGGCAACTACTACCTCCGCAACGGGCATCAGGTCGGATTCGTGGCAGCCTCGGATGACCACCGCACGCACCCCGGCTACACCGGCACGCGCCCGCGGGGCATGTCACAGTTCGGCGGGCTGGCCGCCGCGCTGGCGGGCGAGAAGACCGCCGACGCCATCTTCGACGCCCTCAAGCAGCGCCGGGTGTATGCCGCGACGACTGCCGAGCGGATCATCGTCGACCTCGAACTGAACGGCGAGCAGATGGGCCGGAGGATCGGCTACAGCGACGACCGCCGCCTGCGAGCGCGCGTGATGGGAACGGCCCCGATCACCGAAGTGGCGGTGGTCAAGAACGGCGACGAGGTCTATCGGATGCGGCCTCTGAAGGCGAGCCTAGCCGACCGAGTGACGGCGCAGATCTCTTTCGAATCGTCCTCGGAGCCGTTCATCCGCGACAGCCCGCGCGGGGTTCGCAGGTGGAGCGGCACGATCGACGTTCGGGGCGCCACGCTGGCCGGCTATCGAGCTCCGCGGCTCGAGAACCGGCACTATGAGCTCTGGGAGCGGGAGGGGGGCCGGCTTCGCTTTCGGACGGTCACGCGCGGCCGCGCAGACTCCGTGCTGCTCGAACTCGAGGGCGCCACGCCCTCGACCCAGATTGTCGTGGACCTGGACGAGGGCTCGGAGTTCGGCAAGGCGCCGATCCACGTCCGGCCCTACCGCACTCATCCGGCGCGAACGCTCGAGTTCCGCCTGTCTGACCTGCGCGACGGGCTGTCAGAAAAGGACCTGCAAGCGGATCCAGACACGGACCGCGTGGCACTGCAACTGGTCAGCGACGACCAACCGCTCGACTGCGACTTCGAGTTCGTCGACCAGGGAGCCGTCGGGCATGGCGACTACTACTATGTCCGCGTCAAGCAGCTAGACGGCGCAATGGCGTGGTCATCGCCCGTTTGGGTCGGGGGCGAGGAGCCCAGATAGGGCGAGCCCGGCGCGTCGCCGGCGCGCGCGCAGCGAGAGTCAGGCCGGCACCTCCGCGGTCCGTTCCGCCGGGCTGCCGCGCGGCGGGCGGGCAGCGCGGGGGCGTGATAGCATGATGTGGCGGCGCGCCGGAGACGTGGTCGGGCCCAGCGAATATCAGTGAGCGAGACAGGGATCTCCAGGCGCGACTGGATGCGCCATTGTGCACACACCGGAACCGGGGCGGCGCTGGCCAGCGCGGTGCCCGCCGCTGCGAGCGCAGCGGCGCAGGCGGCGGCCGCCGCACCGTACAAGAACTATTTCGGCGACCTGCACAACCACAACCAGGTCGGGTACGCCCAAGGCACCTTGGAGCGCAGCTTCGAGGTGGCCCGCAACCACCTCGACTTCTACGCCTTCACGCCGCATTCGTACTGGCCGGACGTGGGCGAATACGACGGCAAGATCGAGTACAAGTGGAAGAACGGCTTCGCGGTGGCGAAGTCGCGCTGGCCCGATGTCGTGCGGTTGGCTCGCGAGTTCGACGACCCGGGCGCCTTCACCACGATCCTCGGCTACGAGCGTCACGGCACGATGGAAGGCGACTACCACATCCTCTTCCCGGACCTGAACGGCGACTACGAATTGATCGAGAGGCTGGACGAGCTCAAGGCGTTCGCGAAGCGCCGGGGCTGCATCCTGGTTCCCCACCATCCCGCCAACCGTCTCGGGCACCGCGGCACCGCGTCGTCCAGCATCGACACCTCGGTGTCGCCGGTGCTGGAGATCCACTCCGAATGGGGCTGCGCCGAGCACGACCGGGCACCACACCCCTACAAGCGACACACCGAGGGCGGCCGCTGGACGCGCCACACCCTGCAGCACTATCTCGGCGAGGGGCATCGCTTGGGGGTCGTGGCGAGCACCGACGACCATCTCGGCTACCCCGGCGGATATCGCGAAGGCCTGGCCGTCATCAAGGCTCGCGAGCTGTCCCGCGAGGCAATCTTCGACGCGCTGTGGAATCGGCGCACCTACGCCGTGACCGGCGACCGGATCGAACTCGACTTTTCCGTCAACGGCGCGATGATGGGCCAGGAGATTCCCTTCTCCCGCAGGCGCGAGATCCAGGCCAGCGTGCGCGGCTGGGACTTGGTGGACCGCATCGAGGTCGTCAAGAACGGTCGCGTGATCCATCGCGAATTCCCGGTGGATCGCCAGCCGGGAGCGAACCGCTGGGACGAGCCCGTGATCGTGCGATTCGAGTACGGCTGGGGGCCTTGGCCGGCGCTGGGGTGGGGCGGCACCGCCGACTGGGACTTCAGCCTTGCGGTGCAGGGCGGCCGCATCGAGGGCTTCCATCCCTGCTTCACCTCGGGGCCGCTGGATGAGTTTCGCCGGGACAAGATCGTCAGCAGCGACGACACCTCGGTCAGGGTCCAGTCCTACACGGCACTCAAGCAGCAGCTGGACGACTATTCGCAAAAGGCCTTGGTATTGCGGGTGCGAGGCGACGCGAACACCCGCGTGAGCGTGAACTGCACGAAACCTACCAAATGCTCGGTGATCCAGACTCTCGCCGAGCTCACCGAGTCGAACGAGATGCTGTTCACCCGGCCGTTCCCGTGGGAGTCGGCGATGCTACACCGCGTCGTGTTCCACGACAACTGGGAGAGTTCGTTCTCCACGGAGGACGAGGGCGACGGATCGGGCACGGACTGGTACTACTTGCGCGTGTTCGAGTCCAACGGCGAGCTCGCGTGGTCCAGCCCGGTCTGGGTCGAGGCTGCTTGAGCGCTCAGTCGCCGACATAGCGGGCGTACAGGCTCCGCGCCACGCCGAGATCTTGCGTGCCCTTGACGATGGCGCGCCCGTCTGGAAACACTGTCAGCGCATGCGGCGGGCAGGAGAACCGGACCGCCAGCTCGCTAGCGCGAACCTCGCCCAGCGGCGCCAGGCTATGCGCCAGCGCAGGGAGGTCGACGGGCCGGTCGCGAGCGGGCACCTGCACGGCATCGCGCCCACAGATCCGCGCCGACGCGGCGGACTGCGCTTCCAAGCGAGCGAACCGCCGCTGGCCGCAGGTCGGACAGCCCGGTCGGGGCGTGTCGGCCCGCAACGCCGCGCGTTCGCCGCTCCAGACGTCAATCGTGACCAACCTGCGCTCCAAGGCCTGCGCGCGCCCCGCGAGGATCTTGAGCGCCTCGACGACCTGAAGCGAGGCAATCAGCGAGGTGACCGCGTTGAGCACGCCGGCGGTGTCACATGTCGGCTGGCGGGACCGCGGCGCATCGTCGAACAGGCACTCCAGGCAGGCGGTCTGGCCGGGGAGAACCGGCATGATCGAGCCGTGCGTGCCCACGGCCGCGCCATAGATCCAGGCGATGGAACGCTTGACCGCAACCTCGTTGATCAGGAAGCGCGTCTCGTAGTTGTCAGTTCCGTCGAGGATCACGTCGGCCGGCTCCAGCAGCCGTTCCGCGTTGGCGGCGACGAGATCCTTGACCACCGGCACCACGGCCACCGCGGAATTGGCCCGCCGCAAGGCGAGCGCCGCCGCCTCGGCCTTGGGCACGCCGCGCTCGGCGTCGCGTTCGTCGAACAAGACCTGCCGCTGGAGGTTGCTTTCCTCGACATAGTCGCGATCGACCAGCAGCGTTGTGCCCACTCCTGCCCGCACGAGCAGGGCTGCCTGCATCGTTCCAAGCGCCCCGCAGCCGACGACGGCCGCGCAGCTGTCCGCCAGCCGTTGCTGCCCCTCGCCGCCGATCTCGGCCAGCAGCTTCTGCCGGGAATAGCGGTCACTAGCGTTGGTCGTCATGCGGCGATTGAGGACGCGGCCCGCTGTTCGATGCTAGCAGCGCATCCTGCCTAAAGTGTTCGGCAGGGACTTAACCTTATAATTTTCATAGAATTGCATCGAGCGCAGCTGACTCTTCTAGCTCTTCACGTCCTACTGGCGGCTCCCATCGCCGCAGGGGATCACTTCGGCGCTCCGATTTCGGGGATCGCCTTCGATCCTCCGCTCGCCGCCGAGACGCGCGCCGCGACCGAGAAACTGCTCAGCGTGCGGGTCGGCCAGCCGCTTGAACGAGCGGCGCTGCGCGACTCGATCCAGGCCCTGTTCCGGACCGGTCGATACAGCGACATCCTCGCAGACGCCGCACTTGGCGAAGACGGCGCGCGACTGACATTCTTGACCGCGCCCGCATGGTTCGTGGGCAACGTCCGCGTCGACGGTGTCGAGCGGCCGCCGTCCTCCGGCCAGCTGATCAACGCCACCAGGCTGCAGCTCGGCACGATATTCACCGAAGAGAAGCTCGGCGAGGCCATCAGTTCGCTGCGTGAGGTGCTGGCCGACTACGGCTTCCGGGAGGCTGCGATCGACCACGCCCTCGTGCACGACCGAGAGACCCAGCAAGTTCATATCAACCTTGCGGTGACGAGCGGACAGCGGGCTCGCATCGGCGCACTGCTGTTGGCAGGCGAGGGAGCCTCGCTGAGCGCGGAGGAGATCCGCACGATCACGGGCTGGAGGAGGGATTCGATCTTCCGGCGCGACCGCATCCAACGCGGGATCGGGCGCTTGCGGGAGCATTTTCAGGCACAGGGCTACTGGCAGTCCGAAATCCGAGCCCAGGCGGCGGAGTACCGCGCGGCCGAGAATCAGATCACGCTGGTGGCGCGAGTCCGCCGCGGCCCGAAGACTTCTGTCCGCGTCGAAGGAGCGCGCATGAGCCAGAAGAGGCTTCGCCGGCTTCTGGCGCTTTACTCCAGGGGCTCCGTCGATGACGAACTCCTCCGCGCCGGTAGCGCCAGCTTGGCGGAGTACTTCCAAGGCCAGGGCTATTTCGACGCGGCCGTGAGCTTTGAGGTCGAGCGGTCTGCCGCAGACGAGATCGCAATCGTCTACCGCGTCGACCGCGGCCAGAGGCGGCAGCTGCGAGACATCGAGATCACGGGGAACCGCTACTTCGATGACGGCACGATCCGGGAACGCTTGCAGTTGCAAACCGGGAACTCGGCCTCCAGTCCCGGATCCTTTAGCCCGGCGCTGCTCTCGCAAGACCTGCAATCCCTGCGCGAGCTGTACGCCTCGAACGGATTCCGCCAGGCCCGCGTGGGCGGGCAGGTCCGCCCGGGAATCGACGGCAACCCGAACCACTTGGCCGTGTCGATCTCCATCGAGGAGGGGCGGCAGACATTCGTTTCCGAACTGGTCACGAGCGGGATGTCCGAGTTTCCGGCCGATGAATCGATGTTCGAATTCGCCTCGGCCCCGGGCCAGCCGTTCAGCGAGTCCAGCATCGCCTCGGACCGCCAGCGCGTCCTGCGGGAGTACTTCAGCGCGGGCCATCAGGATGTCACCTTCGACTGGCGCTCGGAACCGGGCGACTCGCCCGGCCAGGCGGTCGTGTACTACGACATCCGGCACGGCGAACCGAGGCAGACCGGTCGCACGATCTTGTCCGGCGCCGAGAAGACCCGGGACGAAGTCTTGGCGCGGCAGATCGAGCTGGCCTCCGGAGAGCCGCTGTCGCAAGCCGGCATGTTTGCGACGCAGCGCAACCTCTACGACCTCGGCGTGTTCTCCAAGGTCGAAGTGGCGCTGCAGAACCCGGGCGGGATCGAAGGGTCGAAGGACGTGCTGATCCAGGTCGAGGAGGCCCGCCGCTGGGCGCTCGGGTTCGGCGGCGGCGCGGAGTTCGGAAGGTTCGGCCGGAACACGGCGGAACTGACCAATCCGGTCGGCGATGCGGGCTTCAGCCCGCGCATGACCGTCGAGGTGACCCGGCTGAATGTGATGGGCAAGGCCCACACGCTGAGCTTCAACACGCGCCTGTCATTGCTGCAGCAGCGCGGCCTGTTCACCTACGAGGCGCCGCGCTGGTTCAATTCGGACAGCTGGCGGCTGACCGTGACCGGCCTGTACGACACGTTCCGCAATGTCAACACGTTCACCGGCCGCCGGGTGGAAGGGGCGTTGCAGCTGTCACAGGCGGTCAGCCCTCGAGAGACCGTGCTGTACCGATATGCCTATCGCAGAACGTCTATCGACGGGAACACCCTGAACATCGAGCCGCTGCTCGTGCCGCTGATTTCCCAGCCAGTGCGCGTCGGACTGATGTCGTCGACGTACATTTCGGACCGCCGGGACGATCCGACGGACACGACTGCGGGCATGTACAACACCGTGGATATCGCGCTGGCATCGAAGGTCTGGGGCGCCCAGCCCAATTTCGCGCGCATGTTCGCCCAGAACAGCACCTATCACCAGGTCCGGCGGCGCGTCGTGTTCGCCCGGACGCTTCAGATCGGCGTCAATGTCCCGTGGGCCGGCTTCGGGAGCGAGGGCGTGGACCGCGAGGGCTTTGCCGGCCGGCCCGATCCTCGGGTGCCGCTGTCGGAACGCTATTTCGGCGGCGGATCCGCCACCCACCGCGGCTTCGCCTACAACCAAGCGGGCCCTCGCGACTCGGCGACCGGCTTTCCGCTGGGCGGCGGCGCCCAGCTCTTCAACAGCGTGGAGCTGCGCTTCCCGCTTTCCGGCCCCGATGTCTCGGCGGTGCTGTTCCACGACGCGGGCAACGTCTACTCGCGCCCGGGGCGCATCAGCCTGAACTCCAGCCAGCGGGTGCGCACCAACCCCGCGGGAGGAAGGGAGTTCGATTTCGACTACCTCGTCCATGCGATGGGCCTCGGGATCCGCTACCGCACGCCCATCGGCCCGCTGCGATTCGACCTCGCGTACAGCCCCAACCCTCCGCGCTTCGTGGGATTCGACGGCACGCGCGAACAACTGCTGCTGGGAACCGGTACGTTCCGCGAGCAGCGCGCCAGCGCCGTGCAGTTCCACTTCTCACTCGGCCAGACGTTCTGATGCCCAAGCCAAGGTCAAGCACTGTCCCGTTTGCCGCCTTGCTGGCAGGCGTCGCCCTGGCTGCTCCCATCCCAAGGGCCGAGGTCGTCGACCGGGTGGCGGCGATCGTCGGCGACGAGGCGATCACACTCTCCCAAGTGCGCACCCAACTGAACGTGGTCGCACTGCTCAACCAATCCGAGCCGGTCGGCCTCGAGAGCGGGGGCAGGGCCGCACTGGAGACACTGATCGACCGGCGCCTGGCCATGCAGGACCTCGCCTTGACACCGTTCCTGCTGGCCCCGGCAGAAGAGGTCGAGGGCCCGCTCCAAACCCTGAGGGGCCAAACCTTCGCGGGCGGCCGGGACTTCCCGGCCGCACTCGCACACTACGGGCTCACCGAAGACGACTGCCGGGCCTTCTTCAGGGAACAGGCCAGTTTCGACCGCTACGTCTCGTTCCGCTTCAAGACCGGGCAAGACGTGAGTCCCGAGTCGATCGAAGCGTTCTACCGCAACGAGTACAGCGCGGGACAGGCGGCGCGCGGCGCTCCCGTCGAGCCCGTGGAAGCGGTGCGGTCGCGCATTGAGGAAGCCTTGGCAGAGCGCCAGGCGAACAGGCTGCTCGAGCAGCGCATCATGGAGCTACGGGCCTTGACCCGCATCGAGATCCTGGCGTTCGCGCCTGCGGGGGGCGAGCAATGATCCAAGCAGCGCTCGCATCGATCCTGCGGCACAAGATCGCTCTTGCCTCGATCGCGTGCTTAGGGCTGGGCTGGGGCGGCTTTGAAGCCACGATCCGCAGCGATTGGTTCCTCGACGCCGTGCGCCACAACGCTATCGCGAGGCTAGAGCAGTCGTTGGGCGGGACGGCATCGATTGATGAGGTCCGCCCGGGCGACTCGCGCCTCGGGTTCGAGATCCAGGGTCTCGAGCTCCGCGCGGGCGATGATCCGGCCGCTGATCCGCTGCTGTCGGTTCCGCGTGCCGCGGCCACGCTCGGCTGGCGATCACTGCTAGGCGGCGTCACGGTGCTGGAATCGCTGAGCCTGCACGATCCTGTGCTCGACGTGACGATCACCGAAGACGGCCCGGCGATTCTCGGCCTAGCTTCGAAGCGTTCTCCGATCTCGGGCTTTGCGGTCCGCCGGTTCGAACTCGACGGCGGCCAGCTCGTCTGGAACGGCCAGCCGTACGACCTGGAGTTCCGGGGGACGGGGCTGCGGGTCGAGACGAGTTTCGATCCTAGGTCGCAGCGACATACTATCGATGCCGAACTCCGCGATCCGCAGGTCGGCAGCGCTGGCTCGTTCGTGCTGACCGGATCGACCGTGTCGGTGTCGGCCGTGGCCGACACGACAGGCCTGGAAATCACGAGCGCCGAAGTTCACGGCCAAGACCTGTCGGCCCAGCTGCGCGGCACGATTCGCGGACGGGAACAGCCATCGGCTCGCTGCGTCTTTTCTCTCAGCTCGGCAATCGCACCCTTGGCCGGCCTGGTCGGCTACGCAGATCTTGGGTTGCTTGGCTCGCTGGCAGCTAGCGGCGAGCTGGAATGGGACGGATCGAACGGCGCGGTCTTGTACTCAGGAGGATTCGCCGCCTCTTCTGTCGGCTCGTCGGCGCTCGAGCTGGACCTGTCGGTCACGGGGAGGTACTCCGGGAATGAGACTTCCGTCGAACTGGTAGACCTCTCGGGCACGGCGCTCGGCGGCGGCCTGCAGGCGCAGGCGACGATCAATGCCCCGTGGTCCGAGCCCCGGCTCGCGTCCAGCGGCACTGTCAGCGGCGTCGCGCTGGCAAGTGTCGCAAATGCGACGGGGTCGCCCGCGCCAGCTTGGAGCGGTTCGGTCGACGCCGAATTCGACCTGTCCGGAACAGCGATGCGCGACCTGCTGGCGAACCTGCGCCTGCAGCTCGTGCCGACCGAGCAGCCATCCACGCTGCCAGTCGGCGGGGACGCGTCATTGCACTACCGGAGTGCGACGGGACGCGTCGCGGTGGACGGGTTCTCGCTCGCGACGCCCAACATCCGGGCCAGCGGCGATGGCGGTTTCGCGGTTGCCGGCGGAGGAGGCCTGCTGGTTGACGTCGAGATTGACTCCAAGCAGGCGCTCGAGCGCGTCCTGGCCGCGCTGCGAATCGTCTCGCCGCTTCCGCCCACCGCTCCGGACGGTCGGTACTCGTACCAGGGCAGCCTGGACTGGGGGCCTGGGCAGATTGCGAGCGCGACTCTGAGCGGAGACTTCTCGATCGAAGACTTCACGCTGGGCGGCCAGCGCTGGGACCATCTCGCGCTGCAAGGCGTGCTGTCCGCGGATCGCATTGACGTGATGGAGGGCCGCATAGTCGATGGGTCGGGCGAGCTGATGTTCAGCGGGAGCCTGCCGCTGCATGAACACGGGTCGCTCGACGTGGCGCTGTCCGCCACCGGGATCGACGCCCGCAAGCTGGCGCTGGCGAGCGGCTTTGCCCTTCCGATCGAGGGCCTGCTCGCCATGGAGGCCTCCCTGGCCGGCACGCAGTCCGAGCCCGTTGCGAAAGGGAACGTTGTTGTCGACACCCCGATCTTCTTCGGAGAGCGCTTCGATGGCCTGGAAGCGGAGGTCTACTACGACCCAAGCGGATTCGAACTCCGCAATGCGTCGCTTGAGCGCGGCCAGTCCCGGCTCGCCGTCAACGCTTCCACGTCCGGGCGGACCGGCGAGGCGCGGTTCAGCATGGAAAGCACCAGCTGGCCATTGGAGGAATTCACCTGGGCTCGCGCACTCGCACCCGGTGTTACCGGGGCGTTGCGCTTCGATCTGCGGGCCGCGGGTCCGCCAACGCTGACAGACCCGCTGCGATCGCTCGAGCTTGCCGGCACGTGGGAGGTGTCCGACCTTCAACGGAAGGGGCTGGAACTCGGCAACTGGAGCGGCAGCGTAAGCTCCGCCCTCGATGCCGAGAATCTCCAACTCGACTGGAGGGCCGACGTCTTTGACGGCACGTTCCGCGGCGATGCGACGCTGCAGCGGCAGGTCGGCCCTTCCAGCTACAACGGCAGCATTCAATTCGACAGCCTGAGCATGCATCGATTGGCCGAATATCTCGACCTGCCGGGCGGCACCCCGCAGGGCATGCTGACGGGCCGTGCGGGCTTTGGCGGCGTCGTGGGCTCAGCCGGCACGTTCGAAATGAACGGAACCATCGAACGGGCCGAGATCAGCCTGCCGAGCCCGGACGGCGAACCGCACGTGATCTCGAACGTGTTCCCTCTGCGCTGGGGCGTCAGGGACGGCGACTTGCGTTTCGACTCCATGGTGCTGACCGGGCCGGACACAGACTTCCGTGTCGACGGGCTGGTCGGCCTAGCGGGAGACCGGTCATTGGACGTGAGAATCGGCGGAGACGTCGACCTGAGCCTGCTGGACGGCTTCGCGGATGGCGTCGACACGGTCGGGACCTCGAGGATCGGCGTGCGCATTCGGGGCACGCTGGACGATCCCTCGCTCGAAGGATCCGTGGAGCTGATCGACGCGTCGATCGGCTCGCCCGGCCTGCCGATCCAGCTCGGCAACCTGAACGGAGCGATCACGTTTCAAGGCGGCCAAGGCAGGATAAGCCGGATGACGGCGACCTCGGGCGGGGGGACGGTTCAGTTCAGCGGCGTGACAGCGTACCGTAACTCGGAACTCGAATACCGCCTGCAGGCCTCTGCCGAGGATGTCCGCTTGAACTATCCGCCCAGCGTCGCCAGCGTAATCGACGGGGAGTTCGCCTGGGCCGGTGCGGGCCGGCAGAGCATCCTCAACGGCAACATTGTGATCACGCGCATGTCGACCGCCAGCGACCTGTCGTTTGCAGATTTGTTCTCAAGCCTGCAGGTGAGCGGGGCCAGCCTCGACCCGGGCCCTCTGCTGGAGGGCCTGCAACTCAACGTGCATGTCGGGGCCATCCAGCAACTGCCGATAGAAACCACGCTTGTGCGCGACGTGCAGGCGGATTTCGACCTCGACTTCGTGGGCACGCTTGCCAACCCGTCGCTGGTGGGCGAGATCCAGATCGTGCAGGGCGAGCTGCGGATGCTCGGCACGCACTACCAGATCAATCGGGGGGAGATCCGCTTCATCGACGCGCTGCAAGCAGAACCCGTCCTGAATGTGGAGCTGGAGACGCGCATCCGAGACGTTGATCTCGCCCTGGTGCTGTCGGGGCCGGGCCGAAATCTAGATCTGAGCTACCGCTCCGATCCGCCGCTGCCATTCCACGACCTCGTAGATCTCGTTGCCGTCGGCAAGGAGCCGACGATCGATCCGAGCATCGCATCGCGGCGGCGCATCGAACAGCAATCGCTGGTGCAGACCGGCGCAGACAACATCCTCAGCCAAGCCATAGCCCGCCCGGTTTCAAAGCGCCTGCAGCGCTTCTTCGGCGTCAGCCGACTCAAGGTGGATCCGCAAGTCGGCGGCCTGGAATCCAACCCGACCGCCCGCCTGTCGACCGAGCAGCAGATCGCCGACGATATCACGCTGATCTACAGCTACGATCTCTCGTCGGCCCAGCAGCAGGCCATCCGCCTCGAGTGGAATCCCGACCGCAACTGGTCGTTCATCGTGACGCGGGACCAGAACGGCTTGCTGGGCTCGGACGTGCTGTACAAGCTGCGGCTGAGGTAGGGGCCGGCCGCTTCCCTCGCCGCGCTACGCCAGCTGCAGCGCGGGCTGGGGGGCAAGGCCGAACCCGTCGAACTGCTTGCGCCTCAGGCGGGGGTAAGCCGCGGCGGCGATCATGGCGGCATTGTCGGTCGCGAGCGCGAGCGTCGGGAAATAGCACGGCAGGTGCAGCGACTCGAACGACGCGCGCAAGCCCGAATTGGCCGCGACGCCGCCGGCCACGATGATCGACTCGACCTGCTCCTCTTCCGACGCTCGCACCGCTCGCCTGAGCAACTCGGAGACGACGCAGCGCTGAAATGAAGCGATCAGATCGAGACAGCCTTGGCTGGCCGAGTCCAGCAGGGCCTGGAAGGTCGGGCGCCCGTCGTTCCAGAGGTCGCGCCGGGACTCGATCTCCTCGGCGAGGCCGGCACCTTGAACATGATGGCGGATTGCCGTCTTCAACCCGCTGAAGCTCAGGTCGAGCGGATTGCCCTTCATGCGCACGACAGGCAGGCGGACCCCGCCGGGGTTTCCGTGGGGCGCCAGCCGGTCAAGAATCGGCCCGCCCGGGTAGCCGAATCCGAGCAGCTTCGCCACCTTGTCGTAAGCCTCTCCGGCCGCATCGTCGCGCGTGCGCCCCAGGAGCCGGTACGCGTAGGCGTCCCGATCATGCCGATGGACGATGAACATGTGGCTGTGGCCGCCGCTCACCACCAACGCCAGAGCTGGAAACTCAACCTCTCCTCCGGCCGCTCGACGCTCCAGCACGACGGAATGAATATGGCCCTCGATGTGGTTTACGCCGATCAGCGGCACGCCGAGGGAGGCCGCGAGCCCCTTGGCGTAGGTAACGCCGACCAGCAGCGCTCCGATCAGCCCCGGCCCGTAAGTCACGCCGATGGCATCGACATCTCGGTATCCGATTTCGGCGCGCGCCAGCGCCTCCCGAACAACCGGAACGATGGCGCGCAGGTGCTCGCGGGAGGCCAGTTCCGGCACCACGCCGCCATACGCGGCGTGGACATCGAACTGCGAGGAAATCACATTGGAGAGCAGGCGATCCCCGTCTGCAACCACGGCAGCTGCGGTCTCGTCACAGGAGGTCTCGATCCCAAGCAGGTTCATCGCAATAGGAATGCCCCCGCGAACGCTCACGCCCGCGAGGGCAAGGTCGGCGCTGTCGCGCCGGTGTTGTTTGCACTGGCAGTACCCTTGGCGCGGCGAGTTGCCGGTCCACGGTCACTACGGCCCCGCACTGGCAAGAACGGGGCATCGGAACGTCCGAGCAGTCGCGCTAACTCTCGGCCACCTCTCCGTCCAGATGAATACTACCAGCAGTACTGTCGTTCATGTCTCTGAATCACCTCCTTTGGCCAGTTTGGTAGCCCCATGCTAGCGCACAGCGAAATCCCAGTCAATCCCCCGAATGGGCCGCGTCTGGAGTTCGCGCAGCCATCCAGCAGCCCGGCCGACGGCTGAGGGCCGCGGCGTGCCGGCCCACGTTTGGCGCCTCCGGCCCGGAAGGCCGTCAAGGCCCGTGTCGATAGAATGAAATTTGCCGCCATCGCGCGGACGACACCCATGTACAAAGTGATTGTGATCGGCTCCGGCTGCGCCGGGAGCACCGCCGCCATCTATGCGGCGCGTGCAAGCTTGGAACCCTTGGTGGTCGAGGGCCTGGAAGCGGGCGGGCAGCTGACGCTGACCACTGACGTGGAAAACTATCCCGGGTTTCCGGAAGGCATCATGGGGCCGGATCTGGTCGATCGCATGAAGCAGCAAGCGCAGCGTTTCGGGGCCACCTACAGGCACGGCGCGGTAACGCGCGCGGATCTGTCGTCCCGGCCGTTCAAGCTCTGGATCGGCGACGAGCAGCTCGAGGCGCAGACGCTCATCATCGCTTCCGGGGCGTCCGCCCGCTGGCTTGGGCTGCCATCGGAGCAGGCCTTGGTCGGGCATGGCGTCAGCTCGTGCGCGACGTGCGACGGGTTCTTCTTCCGCGGACAGCCGGTGACCGTCATTGGCGGCGGCGACAGTGCCATGGAAGAAGCGTTGTTCCTGACCAAGTTCGCCACCGAGGTGACCATCGTGCACCGCCGCGAGGAATTCCGGGCCTCGAAGATCATGCTGGACCGCGCGCGGGCCAACGAGAAGATCAGCTGGATCACCAACGCGACCGTCACGGAGGTCGCCGATCCCGCAGCCAAGGCCGTGACCGGCCTGCGATTGCGCAGCACCGTCAACGGCAAGGAATGGGACCACAAGACCAGTGCGCTGTTCCTAGCCATCGGGCACGTGCCCAACACGGATGTCTTCAAGGGCCAGCTCGACCTTGACGAGCAGGGCTACATCGTGTCGCAAGGCGGAGCGCGGACAAACATCCCGGGCGTCTTCCACGCCGGTGACGTCGAGGACAGAGTCTACCGGCAGGCCATCACGGCTGCCGGCGCGGGCTGCAAGGCCGCCATCGAGGCGGAACGACTGCTGGAAGCCGAGGGCTAGCCCGGCCGCGCCGCCGCCGGGGTCAGGCGGGCGGGGCGAACAGATCCAGTTGCCCGGGCGCCGTCTTGCGCGGCTTGGGCCGGCGGGGGAAGGCGGCCGGCTTGCCGATGACCCCCATCACGGCACATTCCTCCACGGCTGCTTGCGGCACGAACACGCGCCAAGCAAGCCCCCTGGAGTCGGGCGGCGTCAACGTGACGCCCGAGGCGCCGAGCACGCGCAGGTCGTTGGGGATCACGCCCTCTAGCTCCCCGCCGTCCACGAAACGCAGGCGAATCCAAAGCCCGCCGAGCTTCGGCCGGGAGACGAACTCCTTGCGCTGGTCGCGCTCGGGATCCTTGTCGAACTCCCGGACAAAGTACACCGCTCGCACCTGGTCGTACGGGATGACGGCCTGCTCGGCCGTGCGCGTCATCAGCTCGATCCCGGCGCCGCTCAGGTACTGCTGGGGGTCCACCCAGCCCTCGACCTTGTCGAGCCCGAAGCGTCGCACGTAGACCTTCTTGGCCGTAGAATTCAACAATTGCCCCCGAAATGTTTGGCCATTCGCCATGCTAGTACGCACATGCAGGGGTGTCAAGCTGGGCTCCCACAAGCAGTCCGGTATGATTGGCTTGTGGGGCGGGCAGACTCCTCACTGCAGGAATTCCTAGCCTACGCCAGTGTCGAAAAGGGCCTGTCCGCGAACAGCATCGCCGCGTATCGCCGCGATCTGACCCGCCTCTCAGACTTCCTGGCCGAGCGCGACGGACGCATCTCGGGGGCCAGCAACGCCGACCTGAGGGGTTTTCTCGACGCGCTCTACGAGGCTGGCCTGAGCGCCCGGTCGGTCGCTCGGTATCTCAGCAGCATTCGCAGCCTGTATCGCTACCTGGTGGACCAAGGCCAGGTCGTCGAGGATCCCTCGGCCAACCTCGCTTCTCCGGGCAAGTGGAAGACGCTGCCGAAGTTCCTCACCTATGACGAGGTTGACCAGCTGCTCGCCGCGCCGCCGCCCGAGACACCTCTGGGCAGCCGCGATCTGGCGATGCTGCAACTGCTGTACGCAACCGGGCTGCGGGTTTCGGAGCTGGTCGCGGTGCGCCTGTCCGACCTCGACTCCAAGACGGGGATAGTGCGCACGCTTGGCAAGGGCAACAAGACGCGCCTGGTCCCGGTCGGCAGGACGGCCCTTGAGGCGATCGAGAGCTACGTCGAACAGCATCGGCGGGCGATCCTCAAGAACGCCTCCTCGGAATTCCTGTTCGTCACCTCCCTCGGCAGTTCGATGTCGCGGCAGGCGTTTTGGAAGCTGCTGCGCAAGTACGGCCTTGTCGCCGGCATCAACAAGCGGATCACGCCCCACGTGCTGCGGCACAGCTTCGCGACACACCTGCTGGAGCGCGGGGCAGACCTGCGCAGCCTCCAGCTGATGCTGGGGCACGCGGACATCTCCACGACGCAGATCTACACGCACGTGCTGCGGTCCCGGATGCGCAAGATCTACGACAGCTACCACCCGCGCGGCTAGGCGGGCCGAAGTTCAGGCGGGCGGTGTGCCGCGCCGGCTCTCTGCTACGCTGCCAGCATGAATCCGGACGAGATGCTGTCGCGGGACGCGCGCGTGATGCGCTCGTCGCTGATCCGCCAGCTCACCGGCTTGGTCAACCAGCCGCACGTGATCTCGTTCGCCGCCGGCTCGCCCAACGCGCAGACCTTTCCGCACGAGAAGTTGCGCCAGATTCTCCACGATCTGGTCGAGCGCGAGCGCGGCCATGTTTTCCAGTACTCCGTGACCCGCGGCAACGCGGAGCTTATCCAAGCGGTCTGCGAGCGAGACCGCTCGCTCAAGGGCGTGGAGTCCACCCCGGCCGAGACCCTGCTCGCCAGCGGCTCCCAGCAGGGCCTGGATTTCATCGCCAGGGTGCTGCTCGACCCGGGCGACGCGGTCTTCGTGGAGACGCCGAGCTTTATCGGCGCGATGTCGTCCTTCGAGAACTTTCGGGCCAAGCTGTTCGCAGTCGAGTGCGACGAGGACGGCATGGACTTGGGCCACCTCGCTCGGCGCATCGCCGAGGCGCGCTCCCAAGGCCACCCGTGCAAGCTCATCTACGTGGTTCCGAACTTTCAAAACCCGGCCGGGACGGTGTGGTCGCAAGCCCGGCGGCGGGCACTCTGCGACCTGTCGCGCCAAGCAGGAATAGTGGTCCTGGAAGACGACGCGTACGGCGAGCTCTACTTCGACGGGGTCGATCCCCAGGCCCTGGCGCCGATCAAGTCTTGCGCCGATAGCGGCCACGTGATCTACGTCTCGACGTTCTCCAAGATCCTCGCTCCCGGACTGCGCGTGGCGTGGATGCACGGCCCGGCCGAGATCATCCAGCGGATCGAGTACTGCAAGGAGACCGGCGACCTGTGCACGCCGACGCTGAGCCAGCGGCTGGTGCTGGAGTTCCTCGAACGGGGCTGGATGCCGGCCCAGGCAGCCCTGGCCCGCGACTTCTACACTGCCAAGGCCCGCACGATGCAGACCGCCCTGCGAGAGCACTTTTCCGGCCTGGCGCGCTGGCGCGCCGCGCGGGGCGGCTTGTTTCAGTGGCTGGACCTGCCCGAGGGCATCGACGCGCTCGGCTTGCTCCACGACAGCCTCGAACAGGATCAAGTCGCCTTCATTCCCGGAGGGCCGTTCTTCGCCGAAGCGGGACGGTCCAATGCCCTGCGACTTTCTTTTTCGAACGTAAGAGACGAAAATATTGATATCGGCCTGTCCCGCCTGAGTCGGCGGATCCGGCAAGCGCTCGCCTGAAGCCGCAGCGTGCGGATCTCGGACGCAGCAGACGCGTCCTGCCGGTCGCGAGCCTGACCTATGTCCGCATACCCGAGCGACCTCGCTGCACAGATCAGCCGCCGGATCGAGGGCGAGGTGCGCTTCGACCGCTACTCGCGCGTCTTTTACTCCACCGACGCCTCGGTGTGGCAGATCGAGCCGATCGGAGCGGTCATCCCCAGACACCACGGAGACGTCAGGTCGCTGCTCCAGCTCTGCTCGCAGCATCGAGTGCCTGTCCTGCCGCGCGGCGGGGCCACGAGCCTGTCCGGCCAGACCGTGGGCGAGGCCGTCCATATCGATTTCGCCAAGTACATGAACGGCATCCTCGAGACCAACCTCGAGGAGGGCTGGGTGCGCATCCAGCCGGGCGTCGTCCAAGACCAGCTGGGCCGGCACCTGAGGCCGCTGGGCTATCAGTTCGGCCCCAACACGTCGTCCGCGAGCCGCGGCACCATCGGCGGCATGATCGGCAACAACTCGGCCGGTTCGCACTCGATCCTGTACGGCAAGACGATCGATCACGTGCTGGAACTCCGCTGCGTGTTCGCCGACGGCTCCGAAGCGTGGCTGAAGCCAGTCGCGAACCGCGATTTGGCTGCACTCGGCAGGGGGGACGATTTCGTGGCCTCCCTGTACCGCAAGCTACCCCAGATCGGAGCACAGTACCGCGACGAGGTCTTGACCAGGTTCCCGCAGATCCTGCGGCGCGTCAGCGGCTACAACCTGGACGAACTCGTGCAAGACGGCGACGCCTTCGGCGCCGGCTACTCCAGCCGCCCCGGCCCGCTCAACCTCAGCAGGGTCGTGGTCGGCTGCGAGGGGACCCTGGCCGTGGTCACCGAGGCAAAGCTGCGCATTGTCCGCTCGCCCGCCTGCAAAGGCATCCTCGTGGTGCATTTCGACTCGGTCTTCGCCGCGGTCGACGCCGCCGAGATGATCGTTTCGACCAACCCGTCCGCGGCGGAGCTGATCGACGAGTTCATTCTCAACAACGCCCGCGCCAACCCGTCGTTTGCGGGCAAGCTCGACTGGGTCGACCAACACGCCCAGGCCCTGATGGTCGTGGAGTACCACGGCGAGACCGCGGGCGAGGTCGACGCCAAGCTCAGCGCCCTGCGCAACTTGCTGGAGCGGAACCGCACCGGTTTTGGCTACTTGCCGATCAGCGACCGGGCCAGGCAAGCACAGGTCTGGGGCGTGCGCAAGGAAGCCCTGGGCATCCTGATGTCGGTGAAGGGCGACCACAAGCCGATCGCATTCGTGGAGGACCCGGCCGTGCCCATCCAGCAGATGGGCAGCTTCCTGAGGGACTTTCGCAACATTCTCGAGAGGTACGAAGCCCACGGCGGCTACTACGGCCACGCCTCGGTGGGCTGCCTGCACGTCCGTCCGATGGTCAATCTCAAGGATCCGGCAGAAGTGCGCAAGATGGCCGCGATCGCCGACGAAGTCTTCGGCATCGTGATGAATTACGGCGGCTCGATGTCCGGCGAGCACGGCGACGGCATCGCCCGCAGCAAGTACAACCAGTGGCTCTTCGGCGACAAGATCTACCAAGGCTTCCTGGACTTGAAGCGGGCCATGGACCCGCACAACATCCTCAATCCGGGAAAGGTGGTCAACGCTCCCGAACTCACCGATGACCTGCGCTGGGGCGCGGACTACGAGATGCGCCAAGTGACGACGACGCTGGACTTTTCCGGCGAGGGAGGGTTCGACCGGGCGATCGAGCTGTGCAACGGCGCGGGCGTCTGCCGCAAGCGCATGACGGGCACGATGTGCCCCTCCTACCACGCCACGATGGACGAGGAGCACTCCACGCGCGGCCGCGCCAACGCTTTGCGCGCCGCCCTGTCCGGGACGCTTCCGCCCGAGGAGTTCACGTCGCGCCGCATGCACGACGTGCTCGATCTGTGCCTGGCCTGCAAGGCGTGCAAGACCGAGTGCCCGTCCAACGTGGACATGGCCAAGATCAAGTACGAGTGGCTGTCCCACTACTACAACGAGCACGGCGTGCCGCTGAAGGCCAAGGCCTTCGGGCACATCGAGCGCATCTACCGCCTGGCCGGCAAGGTGCCGCGCCTGTTCAATTTCGTAGGCGCCCTGCCTCCCGTGCGATGGCTGAACGAGGCCGTCCTGCAGGTCGACCGCAGGCGGACACCGCCCAAGATGGCCGTGCAAACCTTCCGCGACTGGTTCGCTCGCCGTCCCGCCAGAGCGCGCACCGCCAAGCGGGGAGAGGTGGTCCTGCTGGACGACTGCTTCATGAACTTCAACTACCCGGAGGTCGGCAAGTCGGCGGTCGCGCTGCTCGAGTCTGCAGGTTATGAAGTCCGGCTGGCCGACCACCGCTGCTGCGGCCGGCCGATGCTCTCGCACGGCCTGCTGGAAGACACCCGCGAGGCGGCCGTCCACAACGTGCGCGAACTCGACTCAGTCGCCAGCGGCGACACGCAGATCGTCGGCTGCGAGCCCAGTTGCCTGCTCACGCTGCGGGAAGAATACCCGGAGCTGGTGCCGGGCGACGAGGCCAAGCGGGTCGCCGCCAAGGCCGTGATGCTGGAAGAGCTCTTGCAGCAACTGGCCGGCCGAGGCGAGCTCGACATCGACTGGCAGCCCCTGGAGCGCGACGTCCTGTACCACGGGCATTGCCACCAAAAGGCCCAGATCGGCACGCGGGCGACCCTGCGAACCCTCGAGCTCGTGCCCGGGCAGCGCGTGGAAGAGATCAATTCCGGCTGCTGCGGAATGGCCGGGTCCTTCGGCTTCGAGAAAGGCCACTACGAGATCTCCAACAAGATCGGAGCGGAGCGGCTTTTCCCGGCAGTGAATTCTGCCGGTGCCGACACGGAGATCGCTGTCAGCGGCGTGTCCTGCCGCCAGCAGATCGACCACTTCACGAATCGAACGGCCCGGCACGTGGCCGAAATCCTCTGCGACAGCCTCAAGGACTCGGGATGAGTCCTGCCCCGGCCCGCCTCGCTGCCACGCGCCCCCTCACATGGAAGGTCGGGCTGTTCGCGCTGCTGATCAGTTTCTTCTGGAGCGGCAACATTGTCTCGATCAAGTTCGGGCTGGCCACCATCCCGCCGTTCTGGAGCGCTTTCTGGCGCATGGCCATCGGGGCCCTGGCGGTTTCGGCGTGGGCCTGGTTGATGCGCAAGCCGTTCTGGCTCGAGCGCGGCCAGCTGCGTGACTTCCTGCTTCTGGGGGCGATGTTCACGGCCCAGATCGCGATCTTCAACCTGGCGGTGTTCTACACGTCGCCGGCCTACGCCGTGATCCTGCTCAACACCAACCCCGTGATGGTCAACCTGCTCAGCCACCACTTCGTGAAAGCCGACCGGCTCAGCGCGAGCAGGCTGGTCGGGCTGGCCATCGCCTTCGGGGGCATTTCGTACGTGATGTTCGGACAGCCGGACGCGGCCCTTGCCCCGAATCCGGTGCTCGGCAACCCGCTGATGCTCGTCTCGTCATTCCTGCTCGCGCTGCGCATCGTGTACACGCAGCGCATGGTGCGCCGCGTGGGCGCGTACCGGCCCGTGATCTGGCAGATGGTGCTGTCGCTGCCCGGCTTTCTCGCGCTGGCGCTGGCGTTCGAAGAGCCGCTACTCCAGCCGCTGTCGTACGAGCCGGTGCTGGCGATTCTCTACCAAGCCGTCGTCGTGGCGGGCTTCTGCTTCGTCTCGTGGACGAGCCTGCTCAGGATCTACAGTGCCGGAAATCTCGCGATGTACACCTTTAGCGTTCCCATCTTCGGCATCTTTCTCGCAGCGGCGCTGTTCGACGAGCAGATCACCGGGCGCCTGCTGGCAGGTGCCGTAGCGGTGGCCGCGGGCATTGCGATCGTCACCAAGGTGCGGGTCCGGGAGTCTTCGCGTGCACGCTAAGGCTCCTCAGAAGCCGGGCGCGGCCGCGATGGCCACGGCGCTGCTGCTATCGGCCATGTGGGGCCTGAACATCGTCGGCATCAAGGTTGCCCTCAGTACGTTCCCCCCGGCCTGGAACGCGTTCTGGCGGGCGCTGCTGGGATGGCCGGTGCTGTGGGCCTGGGCTCGCCACGGCAGGGTCCGCCTCGCGCCGCTGCCGGGCGAGACCCGCCCCCTGGTCCTGCTCGGGGTGTTTTTCGCGATCCAGATCACGATGCTGAACCTGAGCATCGACTGGACAACGGCCGGGTTCGCGTCGGTCCTGCTCAATGCCGCGCCAGTCTTCATCAACACGTTCGCTCACTTCTACGTGCCGGGAGACCATCTTTCCGGCCAGCGGCTGGCGGGCCTTGCCATGGCCTTCGGGGGCGTCGCCATAGTGTTCCTGGGGCAGCCGGACCCCACCCTGGCTCCGCGCCCGATCCTGGGCAACGTGCTGGCCTTCGTCACTGCCGGGGTCATCGGCGGTCGCATGGTCTACACGCAACGGCTGGTGCAGCACATGCATCCTCTGCGGGTGATCTTCTGGCAGGTCGGGTTTTCCCTGCCGGTCTTCCTGCTCTTTGCGGCCATCTTCGAGCCGCCGATGGTCGGCCCGCTGACGCTGTGGCCGTTCGTGTCTTGGATGTACTGCTCGTTCGGTGTGGTGGGCATCGCATTCGTGCTGTGGATCCGCCTGCTGGAGAAGAACTCGCCCGCGCTGCTGTCGGTGTTTGTGTTCCCCACCCCGATCTTCGGAGTCGCGTTCAGTGCATTGATCTATTCCGAAGCGATGCCGGCGGAGCTGATCATCGGGGTGCTGTGCGTGGCCTTCGGAATCCTGATCATCATGCTCGAGAAGCGCCGCCAAGCAATCGAGCCCTTTCCCGAGCGGACCGCCGGCACGCCGCGCGCGGAACGGCCGCGGTCGTCGCGCGAACAGCAGTACCGGGACGAACCGGAGATTGTGGGGGCCTCGCGTACGGGCGACTAGGCGGATCTCTGCGGGTGCTGAACTCCGCATCCATCCCTTTGAAAACAAACACCTTAACCGGACTATCGGGGCAATCTTCCCGGGCCGTGGGATATAATCGCAGTTTCGCGCAAGGCGGGCCCGCCGCGCTCCGGGGCTCCAGCGATGTTGAATATCGAAGAAATCCAGAAGATCCTGCCGCACCGCTACCCGATGCTGCTCGTGGACAGGATTGTCGAGATGTCGGACAAGCGGATCATCGGCATCAAGAACGTCACCTTCAACGAGCCGTTCTTCCAGGGCCACTTTCCGGGCAACCCGATCATGCCCGGCGTCTTGATCGTGGAGGCCATGGCCCAGTGCGGCGGAGTTCTGGCGCTGGGAGCGATCGCGGACCGCGAGCGCAAGGTGGTGCTGTTCACCTCGATCGATGATTGCCGCTTCCGCGTCCAGGTGACTCCCGGTGACCAACTGCGCTTGGAGCTGGACATCTTGCGGCAGCGCGGCAACGTGATCAAGATGCAGGGCCAGGCCTATGTGGGCGACCGGCTCGTGGCTCAAGCGGTGCTCATGTGCAGCATCGCCGACAAGCCCGCGGCACACGCGTGATGGCGATCCACCGCACGGCAATCGTAGACGCCGGTGCGAGCGTCGACCCAAGCGCCGAGATCGGGCCGTACTGCATCGTCGGGCCGGGCGCTCGGATCGATGCTGGCACGCGATTGATGGCCCATGTCTACGTCGACGGCGACACGGAAATCGGGCGTGACAACTGCTTCTATCCGTATTCGACAGTGGGCGTGGCCCCCCAAGATCTGAAATACCGAGGCGAGCCTTCGAGGACGACGATCGGCGATCGCAACCAGATCCGCGAATTCTGCACCATCCACCGCGGCACCGCGGGCGGCGGGAGCCTGACCGCGATCGGTGACGACAACTTGCTGCAGGCCTACGCGCACGTCGCGCACGACTGCTGCGTCGGCTCGCACTGCGTCCTGTGCCACTCGGCGACGCTGGGCGGGCACGTCTCGGTGCAAGACTACGCTTGGGTGGGCGCCCACAGCGGCGTCCACCAGTACTGTCGCATCGGTGCCCACAGCTTCGTGGGCGGGTTCAGCGTCGTCACGCAGGACGTGCTGCCGTTCGCGACCGTCGTAAGCGAGCGCGAGACCAAGACTCATAACGTCAACGCGACCGGGCTGAAGAGACGGGGGTTCTCGGTAGAGGAGATCCAGACTCTCAGGCGGGCCTTCAAGATCTTGGTTCACTCCGAGCTCAACAACGACCAAGCGTTGGCCAAGATCGCGGCGGAACTGCCCGCGTCGCCGCACCTCGATCAGCTGCGCGACTTCGTCCGCAGCTCCAATCGGGGGTTCGTCCCGTGAAGTACGGCCTCATCGCCGGAGGCGGCAGCTTTCCCATCCTCACGCTGAAGGCCGCGCGAGCGGCAGGCCACCAGATGGCGGTGGTTGCGGTCAAGGAAGAGGCCGCGCCGGAAGTGGAGGACTTGGCCGATTCCTGCCAGTGGGTGTCGCTCGGCCAGCTGTCCAAGCTCATCGATACGTTCCACGCCGAAGGAATCCGCCAGGCGGTGATGAGCGGGCGCATTCAGCACAAGCAGATCTTCTCGGCAATCCGCCCTGACTTGCGGCTGCTCAAGCTGCTCAACAGCCTGCGGCGCAAGAACACCAATTCGCTGCTCGGCGCGTTGGCGCAGGTCTTGGAGGACGAAGGGATCTCGCTGCTCGATTCGACACACTTCCTCTCCTCCAGCCTTGCGCGTGAAGGGCCTAACGGGAGGCGGAAGCCTTCCAAGGGCGAACTGAGCGATATGGGGTACGGCCGGGAAATCGCCCAGGCGCTGGCGGGATTCGACATCGGCCAAAGCGTGGTCGTCTGCGAGCAGGCGTGCGTGGCGGTCGAAGCCATGGAGGGCACGGACTTACTGCTGGAGCGCGCGAAGGGCCTGTCCAACGGGCGGCGGCTGACGCTGGTGAAAGTGGCCAAGCCCAACCAAGACATGCGCTTCGACGTGCCGGTGATCGGTCCGCGGACGATTCGGAAGATGCAGGCCGCGAACGCGACCGCCGTCGCGGTCGACGCAGCGAAGACGCTGCTGCTCGAGAAGGAGCAGTTGGTAGCGGACGCGGATCAGGCGGGTATCGCGGTGTACGGGATGACCGCTGCGGCATGAGCCGGGCGCCAGCCCGTGCCGAGCGCCCGATTCAGATGGACGAGAGGATCTCAGCGATCTCCAGGGCGGCCGAGCGCGCCTCGCTGAATTGCTCCGGACTGAAACTGATGGCACCCACGCGGGGATGCCCGCCACCGCCGTAGCGCTCGCACAGCTCCGCGAGGTTGTGCGACGGCTCGACCGCAGCCCAGGGGTTGGAACCGACCGAGACCTTGGCACGAAATCCCCCGTCCAGCAGAGAAACCGTGTAAGCGCTCTGCGGATAGAGGAAGTAGGGGATGAACTTGTTGTAGCCCTTGAGCCCGGTACCCACCAGGTCGAAGAAGACCACGCCGCCGCGACAGACCGCTCTCTCGCTGATCGTCTCCATCGTCTGCATGTGCCCCTCGTAGAGCTTGCGGAACTCTCGCTTGTACTCGGGCCTCTCGACGATGGCATGCAATGGCTCTGTCTCGAGCAGCGGGATGACGCTGGGCGTCATGTTTGTCTCGGCGGACTCGACGATGAGGTTGAGCTTGAGCGCGGGCTCCTTCATCTCCACCGCAACCTTGGCGCTCGGATGCTGGGCCCCGTCGAGGACATCCGCCCAGTGAACGAGGTTTGCCAGGTGCCCGGAGTCAAAGCCGAACTTGGCGGCGAGCGTGTTGGCGATGAACTTGGTACAGGACTTGTAGCCGGGGTCGAAGAACTTCCTGCCCGAGCGGTCTCGGCGGAAGTGCTCGGCATCGGCATCCGACAGGAACGCGCTCTGGTGGTGATCGAACCACCAAGTCACCCTCTCGGACGGTGAGTACTTGAAGTCGACGATGACGTTGATGTCGCCATCGAAGTCGCGCTCGTCGAACAGCTGATCGGCCCGGTGATAGAGGCCGGTGTAGGACAATTCGGCGCCAGGGGCCAGCGAGCGCCTGACGAAGCTGGAGAACAACGCCGCAGAGCACGCCCCGTCGAAGCAGCGGTCATGGTGGAGAATCTTGACGCGCATGGAGCGAGGGAAGCCCCCAATCATATCGCGCCGACCGCTTGGCGGCGGAGTCAGTCGGCGATGTCGCGCACAGCGCGGAACATTCGGACCGCCCCCTTCGCGGGCAAGCCGAGCAAACCGGCATCGCTGTCGGTGCGGTGCCGGGAGCATGAGCTGGACGCAGCTCCGCCGGACGGTCGTTCCCCGCTAGGAGCGCTTAGCATCGAAACCAGCGAACGGCTTCGGCCACAGCGCCGTTCGGTGGAAGTAAGATAATGAGTGCGGCAGCTGGCCGGACAGGAGTCGAGGGCAACAACATGATGAGATCAGAATGGGTAGCCAAGCGCCTCGGAGATCCCGTGCGGACACAGATGCACTACGCGCGCCACGGGATCGTGACCGAGGAGATGGAGTATGTAGCCAAGCGCGAGCAACTCCCGGCCGAGACCGTCCGGGATGAAGTGGCTCGCGGCCGGATGATCATTCCGGCCAACATACGCCACGAGAACCTCGAGCCGATGTGCATCGGAGTCGCATCGCGCTGCAAGGTCAATTCCAACATCGGCAATTCGGCCACGACCTCCGAGATCGAGGCGGAAGTCGAGAAGCTGCGGTATTCCATCAACTACGGTGCCGACACCGTGATGGACCTTTCCACCGGCGGCGACATTCCGCGGATCCGCAAGACGATCATTCGCGAGTCACCGGTTCCGATCGGCACCGTGCCGATCTACGAGGCCCTCACCCGCGTCAACGGCAGGATCGAAGACCTCACGTGGCCGATCATGCGCGACGTGATCGAGGAGCAGGCGGAACAGGGCGTGGACTACATGACGATTCACGCCGGCGTGCTCATCCAGTACGTTCCGATGGCGGTGCAGCGCGTAACTGGCATCGTCAGCCGCGGCGGCTCGCTGCTCGCCGAGTGGATGGTCGGGCACCACCAGCAGAACATGCTCTACGAGAACTTCGACGAGATCTGCAAGATCTTCCAGAAGTATGACGTGAGCTTCTCGCTCGGCGACGGTCTGCGGCCCGGCTCCATCGCCGATGCTTCCGACGAAGCCCAGTTCGCCGAGCTCGAGACGCTGGGCGAACTCACGAGGAAAGCCTGGGACTACGACGTGCAGGTGATGATCGAGGGACCCGGCCATATCCCGATGGACGAGATCAAGCTGCAGGTCGACAAGGAGCGGGAAATCTGCCACGACGCGCCGTTCTATACGCTCGGTCCGCTAGTGACAGATATCGCGCCGGGCTACGACCACATCACCTCGGCGATTGGCGCGGCCATGATTGGCTGGCACGGCGCATCGATGCTCTGCTATGTCACGCCCAAGGAACACCTCGGCCTGCCCAACAAGGAAGACGTGAAGCAGGGAATGATCGCCTACAAGATCGCGGCGCACGCCGCGGATGTCGCGCGCCACCGGCCCGGCGCCCGCGCCTGGGACGACGCGCTGTCGAAGGCGCGCTTCGAGTTCGACTGGAATCGCCAGTTCGATCTGGCCCTGGATCCGGAGACCGCGCGCAGCATGCACGACGAGACCCTGCCGGAGGAAGGCTACAAGTCGGCCCGCTTCTGCTCGATGTGCGGGCCGAGCTTCTGCTCGATGAACGTCTCCTCGCGGGTGGCGGACTTCACCGCGGAAGACGCCCAGAACGTTCTGATGCAGATCCAGCCGACAGCGGAGCGGCCAGCCACCGCGGCAGTGGCAGGCGACTGACGTCTATTCGGGCAAGGCCCGTAGCGCGGTCGAGTACACCTCGCGACCGCCCAACACCGTTGCCAGGACTCGCGTCTCGCGCAGCTCGTCCTCGGCGCAGGTCAGGATGTCACGGTCGACGATGACGAAGTCGGCGTACTTGCCGGGCTCCAGCGATCCCTTGACATCTTCCTCGAACGTCAGATAGGCCGCGTTGAGCGTCCACATCCGCAACGCCTCTTCGCGGGTGATGCGCTGCTCGGGGTTGTGCACCGAGCCGTCAGTGGTCATGCGCGTGACGGCAATCCACATACCAAGGAACGGATCGAACGGATTGACGGATTCCCGGGCGTCGAACTTGATCATGTGATCCGAACCCCCGGCGACGACGACGCCCGCGTCGATGATCGAGCGATAGGGCTGCAACGTGCCCATGCGATCGGGCCCGAGCACGCCGGCCAAGGCCGGCCCGTCGAAGTGGTACCACGCCGGCTGCATGTCCGCGACAACGCCCAGCGCGGCGGCGCGGCGAATCGCGTCCCCGCTGAGAAAGTTGGCGTGAGTGAGGGTGAATCGACGGTCCTCAATCGGCACCTTGCGATTGACCGCTTCATACGCATCCAGCAGGGCGTCGGTCGATCCGCCGCCGGTCGTGTGGGCGGTCATTTGCCAGCCGAGACGAGCGGCCAATGTCACGATCCGCTCGAGATCGCGGGGACGGATGCGCAACTCGCCGCGGTACTCGGGATCCTCGAATCCATAGACCTGCGTGTTCTGGCCGTAGGGCGCCCGCATGAAAGCCGTTCCGAGCAAGATGCCGCCATCCAGTACGACCTTCAGCGAGCCCACGCGGAACATTTCGTCGCCGTGGCCGGTAACGGCTGCGATCCCCTCGATCTCCCGCAGAACCTGCTCCACCGGCCGTTCCGCGTTGACGACGCGGGTGACCGATGTCCGCACTTGCAACTTGCCCTGCTCCCACAGGTCCTGGTAGGCGCTAAACCCAGCAGCGGTCTGGCTGCGATCAATGACGCTCGTCAGGCCGGCCATGCTGTACGCGCTCTGCATGGCGGCCAAGGCAGTGACCATTTCGGCGTCGCTATAGGTGCGCGCCTCCAGCAGCGGCGCCACGAGCTGGCGCGCTCCGACGATCAGCCCGGTGGGTTCGCCGGCGTCGTTCCGCACCAGCTTTCCGTTGGCCGGATCGGCGGTGTCGGCCGAAACGCCCGCCAGTTCCAGGGCCGCCGAGTTCAGCACCGCGGCATACCCGTTGTCGAGCATGACGGGACGGTCGCTGGCATACTCGTCGATCTCCCAGCGGCTCGGATAGCGACGCTCCCGAAGGCGGGTGGAATAGACCTTCGGGACGAAGATCAGGCCCTTGCCGGCAGGCTGTGCTTCGATGTGGCGACGCACCGCCTCGAAACTCCGCAATACGGGAATCTCGCCGTCTGCTTCAGCCAAGGCCGCCTTGATGGGGTGGACATGGCTGTCGATCAATCCGGGCAGCACCGTTCTGCCGTGCAGGTTCACCTGGCGCGTCCGAGGCCCGGTCTTGCGACCCACGATCTGGGTCGTGCCGACATCCAAGACGCGCCCGGAGGCGACGGTCATGGATTCGACCACGGGGCGCTCGTCCCACATGGTGATGATCTTGCCGTTGTAGTAGAGCGTGTCGGCCGGCCCGGCCGGAACCTCGCGCACGGGCGGCCACTGCTGCGCCATCGCAGCCGCGCCGAGAAGCACAAGCAGTGCGGCCAAGCGCATCACCGCAATCACTCGCCGCCTCCGCCAGGAGCGAACTCCTAGGAACCGAGCCGGCACCGACCGGCTCTTCGCGGGTTCAACGGCCGACGCTACCAAGTTGGATCGCCCGGCTGGCCGACCACCGGCTGGCCCTCAAGGTATCCAAGAGACGCCAAGAAGCGGTCCATGTGCCAGACCGTGCTGGTGTAGGCAGCACGGCTGCGGCCGTAGTTGAAGAAGCCGTGCGGACGGCCCTCGTAACCGACCAGCTCGCAACGGTTGCCAGCCTTCGTCATGGCATCGCAAAAGGCCTCGGCGGTCTCGAACGCAACCGTCGTGTCAGCCTTGCCGTGGAAGACAATCGTCGGCGGATCACCCGCGTCGACGTGGTGTAGCGGCGAGCCCGCCTCTGGATCCTCGCCCCAGCGCCCGATTCGGCCGGAGAGGTCCGTGACCGGATTGAACAAGAGCAGCGCGTCGGGCTTGGAGCTAACGGACGCGTCCTCGCCCTTCTCTTCAAGCCCGTCAATCACCCCGGTGGTGGCTGCGACGTGGCCGCCGGCGGATCCTCCGCCTGCCGCAATCCGGTTGGGATCCACACCCAGTTCCGCAGCATGCTTGCGAACCCAACGCACCGCGGACTTGCCATCTGCGACACACTGCCTGGGCATCGTGCCATGGCTGCCGCGCGTGCGGTACTGGGCACTGATGGCGACCATGCCGCGCGAAGCCAGATAGCGGCTGTGCGGGAAGAACTGGGTTGGGGTGCCGCCAACCCAGCCCCCGCCGAAGAAGAAGACCGCAGCCGCGCGCTTGTCGCTGGACTTCCAGCCTTCGGGCAGGAAAACGTGCAACTCCAGCGGATCCTTTTCGAACTGCTTGAAGACGATTTCCTTGTCGGGCTTGAATTCGCGCTGCTGCGCGAGAGCTGCGGCGCTGGTCAAGGCGAGCAGACAGGCGAGTAGGGGCAGTTTCATCGGATCAAGTCTAGCACCGGGATCATTCCGGATCGCGACCGTCGGCATTGGTGAAGCGAGGCGGCCGAGGACTGATCGAGCGGTCACGCCCAATGGCGAGGAAACAGTCTGGACCGTCCCAGCTGAGCGCCAAACGCAATGGTCGCCGCTCGTGCCGCACTCCGACTGCCCGGCGTCTCGAAATCACGTTCAGACAGCGCTCTCGGTGCTATGTGCGGCTCGTGCGATCGGCTGCGTCACAGGCCCGATCCGGCGTCCATCGAGAAGCATTCGATTCCGCGCGGGGAATCTGGTGCGGTCGGATAGCCGTTCGAGCATTTTCACATCTTCGGCCCGCTCTCAAGCTGTCGCCGGAGCCTCTCAACGCGTCGCCGGTTGACTCCAAAATCCCAGAATGGTGCTATCCGTGACGCAGCGCGCACGTGGATCACGCGCTCGGCTCGAAACAGACGAAACTCCATGTCGTCGGGATATCCGAACCGGGTCCGGCGCACGACATGGAAATAGTCGTTCGTTTCCGTGACGACCTCCGTACGTGGCATGCAGAGCACGAGGTCCTTCAGCCGAGCGAAATAGACGGCGGCGTCTCCCGACACGGCGAAAGGCTCGACGCGGGTGAGGCGCGAAGCGTCGTCTCGGCTGCATACGCATTTGGGCCACCACGGGCAAGGAGACAGTTGTCGCGACGCGATGTCGGCTTGCGTGTTCCCCGTCATGGCATTGGTTGACACAGCCCGAAACGAACCTTAGCGAAGTTTCGCCGGATGCTACGCAGGCACGCCCTGCAGGCGCACGCCAATGGCTGCGCGCTGCTGGTGGACGGCGACAAGCATTATTCGTACTTGGCCACGAACGGCGTGCCAGGCTCATCGACGAGCGCATGAATCGAGTGGCTGATCTCGGTGTCGATGCGATCTCCGGAAGCCGTGCGGATACTGATGCCGGTCATCATCTGCATGACCGGCCTGAGATCGTCCACAACGATCCGGACGGTCTTGCGATCGGGCAGCAGCGTGGCCGATCGCACCGTCATCACCTCGACTCCTTGGTCACCGTCCAGCTTCCAGCGATCAGAGCCGTAGCGGCTGAGCCACTTGTAATTCCACCGCTTCGCGCTGTAGTTGGCGGGATCCTCGGCGCTCGCCGGGTCCAGCTCGTGCAGGAAGGACACGTCAATGCCCTTCTTGCTGACATGCAGCTCGCTCGGGACCAGCACTTTGCCGCCTGTGAATCGCGCGCGATAAAAGCCGCCCACGGCCTTGCGCTTGGTACCCCAGCCATACAGGCCCACCAAGTAAAGGTTGCCATCGCTCTTGCGAAAGTCTGGACGCATTAGGCCGGAATCGAAATCAACGGGCAGTTCTACGGCGCCGCCCTGCACTCCATCGCCGATGTTCTCCATCAGCACCAAGAAGACCTTGCCCCGCCCGAACGACGAGTGCACCAAGTGTCCCTTGAACGGCCCCCACTTATCGCTCCCGATCCATGCTTGGCCGGCGCCGGAGTTGTCTACGGAGATCGGAAGCCAAGTGATCGGATTGTCATACGTTGTCCGATCGCCGATGCTGCCGCCCCACATGTAGCCATGAAAGCTGCCCGGCGAGCACAGGTTCACGCGAGTGGAGGGAATCCAGTGGCCTTCTTGGTCGGAGGTGGTGATCTCTCCATTCGGTCCGACGGCGACTCCGTTGGGCACGCGGAAGCCCGTGCAGACGACCTCAAGGTTCTTGCCGTCAGGGTCCATCTTGAAGATGACGCCATGGTGCTTCACCTTGGCGGGCAAGGCGTGGCGGGCGGCTTTCGCGAAGTAGAAGTTGCCGGCGCTGTCGCGGTCGAGATCGAAGGTGAATTCGTGGAAATGATGCGTGACGTGAAACTCGTTGTTGAAGTTCTCGTAGTAGTCAGCTTGGCCGTCCCGGTTTAGATCGTGCAGGATCGTGATCTGGTCGCGATCCAACACATACACCTTGCCGTCCACAACTTCCAAGCCCTGGGGCATGTGGAAGCCGACCGCATAGCGGCTCCACGTCAGCTTGTCCAAGTCCTCGTCCACGCCGTCGACGATCCAGATGTCGCCGGACCACGTTGCGACTGCCGCTCGATCGTCGTCAAAAAAGGCAAAGTCAGTGGGCCGGAACCACGATTCCCAAGGGTTGTCGAAGGGCAGCGTGATCTCGTCCACGGTCCACGCGCCGCCGCCACCTCCAAGCCGCCCCTGCGTTTCGACCGTCTTGCGGTAGGTTCGCGGCCCACCCCGGGTGTAGGGCTCGAGCCGCTCTGGCCGCGGGGCTTGCCGCAACGCACCGGCAAACGCCCCTAGACGCTGGGCGCGCACGTCGGCGTAGTAAAGAGTGAAGCGCTGTTCCTCGCCAGACCGAGGAATGCTCAAGCGCACCTCGCCCGCCGCCGACAGGTCCCATCTGGCCCTCTTGCCCAGACCGGCGACACCGACAGCCGTGCCTTCATCGCCGCCAAGATACACGAGGTGTTCAATCGCCGGCCCGTTTCCTTGGTTGAGGTTCTTGAGCGAAAGCTGACGGACCTGCCCACCCTGCAGGGCGGCCACCTCTAGCAAGAGCGGCTCGCGCGAAGGGCCGACTTCGATGGTGCGAGTCAGTGCCTCAACTCCCCAGTCGGTCTCTAGGCCCGGCATTTCAAGCACATTGGCATCGCCTACGCTGTACTCGAGCACCACCCTGTCGCCGAACATGTAGCGTCCCTTGTACCTGGCCCAATCCGCAGGCAGCGGGCCAAATCCCTCGGGGCGGGGATCAGCGAAGCTTCCGTCACGAGCCCAGCCCGGGGCGACCGGGGTCTCGAACACAGGCTTGCCGTCCAAGTGCGGGTGCGGCCCGTGCCGCCAGTCATAGACCGTGCCCGTCAATACGTATTGCGGACCGTTCCATCCTGCCGACATCCGCAACAGCTCGGTATCAAAGATGACCCCGGCGCGGCGTTCGGCCCCGAGCATGACGGCGTGCGACTTGTAGCTGATGTTGTCGCCCGGCTGCTTGTCCGCGCGGGGATCTTCCGGCTCCTTCACCGTTACGCTGGCCGAGATCACCGGGCCGTAGTCCATGTGAACCCAAGGCTGTTCCTCGCGCTTGGTGCTGTCGTCGAAGCGCGTGCTGGCAAACGGCGCGCCTTGGTCGATCCAAGCGCGCAGAATGCCGATCTGTTCGTCCGTCAGAGGGCCGCCGGCTGGCGGCATGATCAGATTCTCCTCCAAGCCCGCAACCAAGTGGATCAGGCGGCTATTCGCGCTATCGCCCCTGACAAATCCGGGCTTGCCAGAGTAGCCGCCGCGCTCGGCGGACTTCCTCCGCCACAGACTGTAGCCGTTCATCGCGGCATCGTCGCCATGGCAGGCGTAGCAGTGCTGGACGAAGATCGGATCGACGTCGCGCATGAAGTCGATCTTGCGATCAGCGGGTGCCGGCAGCTCGGCGGCGCACAAGAACTGGCATGTACCGGCCAGAGCGAACAGGATGCCGGCGGTCAAGGGCAAGCGGGGTCTTAGGGGCATGTTGAATCGCCACTATTGTAGGTGGGCGGTAGGGTGTGCCACCGAGACAGGATCGTAGCGGGCCACACGAGCAAGCCGCCGACTTGATGCAACGGATAAGCCTAATCGCAGCATCTCATGGCCGCTGAACCGACAGAAAAGACAGTGGCTGCCACAGACCAGGCTTCGCCCTACACAATCGCAGCGACGCCGGCGCCCGTCGCATATGCGACGACCGCTACCAAGACGCCCAGCCCAAGCATTTCAAGACCGCTAATCCACCACCGGCTAGCCGTGACGAGGGCACGAAGGGCACCGACCGCGAATTGCGCGATGAGTGCCAGCGCTGACGCCAGCAGGAAGCGATGCCCCAATTCAGGAACGACATAAGGCACGAGAGGAATCGCGCCGGCCACAACGAACGCCAAGAACGTAGCCAATCCGTGTCGGGCCGGGGACGCCTCCTCCTCGGGCAGGTTCTGCCTCTCTCGAGCGCTCTCCCGAGCGCGAATGCTCAGGAAATTGCCAACACCCATCGATAGGCCGTCCGCGAACAGGTTGGCAATTCCGACGATGAGCACAGCGGTAGATGACAGGGCCCCTCCGGAGACCCCGGCAACGATCGCGTAACTGGTCAGGAGGCCGTCATTCGTGCCATAGATCAGATCACCAATGTAGTGTTGAGCTGTTTCGTACGCTCCGTGCGGAGTACGGTGCAGAGACGGTCGGCTTGAAAGGCGTCGCATTGCCGCATGGTACCGAGACCTTGGCTGCCTCCGAAGATCGCGAACCGATCGGCGCTCTCCCGCCTTGTCGATGCCTGTGGGAAGTCCGCGCGTGACTCATGGCAGTGGCCGGCCTGGCATGATCTCGCGGAGCAACGCTTCCGCTGGCAGGCACAGGATTCCATCGATCTCTAGCCGCTCATCCCCTCCGTACGCGAGACGTAGACGAGCCTGCGGGTAGTCTTCGCGGAACCGCTTCAGATGACGGACGTCGGCCGGCCGGACCCGGCGAGAGCTTTTGACCTCCAATGCCCAGAATTCGTCCTTTCCGTAGACCACGAAGTCCACCTCGCTGCCGGCACGAGTCCTCCAGTAGTAGAGGCTGGCGGACGATCGAGAGTAGCTCAGCCAAGCCTTCAGATGTTGCGCCACCAGCCCTTCGAGAGCCGCTCCGCGAGCCTCTTCGGGGCGGTCCAGCGGTCCGGCGGGCCGAAGCGACCGGAATACGCCTGCGTCGGCAAAGAAGAATCTGGGATGGACAGCCATGTGCCGCTTTGCACGCTTCGTGAAGACAGGCACACGGAACGCAAGAAGCAAGTCTTCGACGATCTCCACGTACCCTTCGACTGTCGTGCGGCTGACCGAGCATTCGCGGGCGACCTCGCTTACGTTGAGGGTCGCCCCGTGGGCAAAGCTGATCGCTTCGAGAAAGCGATGGAATGCCCCGGTGTTTCTGACAAGGCCCTCCGTCTGCACTTCTTGCTGTACATACAGCCCAACATAGGAGCTCAGGGTGTCCGCAGGGTCTCGGGCGTCCCAGACGATGGGCAGCAACCCAACCTCCAGTGCCGCGTCCAGACGGAATTTCGGCCCGAGTTCTACGGCGATGAATGGATGCATTAGGCGGAGCGTGGCACGACCTGCCAACAGATCGACGCCGGCTCGCTTGAGCTTCCTAGAACTGGAGCCTGTCAGCACGAAGCGCGGGCAGTCAGGCCGCTCGATCAGCTGATGCACGACCGTCAACAGCTCTGGCACCCGCTGCACTTCATCAATCACAACGTCGTCCGTATCAGGGTTGGCGGCGACCAGTTCTCGCAAGCGCTCCGGGCGGGCGGCATAGAGGCGCTGCTGAGCCGGAGATAGAAAGTCGATCCAAACAGCATTCGGAAGGGTGCTGTGTAGCCATGTGCTCTTTCCCGTCCCCCGCAGTCCGAACAGGAAGGAATGCCCCGCAGGAAGGCGAAAAAATTTCCTTGTAATCGTCATTATTCGACTCATTATGACAGGTTATGTTGCAATTTGCATAGAAACCTGTTCGAGCGGCGATCGAAGCGCAGATTCGGCCCAGTTCAAACTTCGCTGCAATCAAGTACTTGATCGAGCAACGAATTCAGGCGACCGACGAATCCTGGGCCGAGCCGGAACGATCATGGAGACGATCAGCGAGACTACGACGGAGAGCCGCGAGGTGTTCTCGGCGCCAGAGCCACGCCTTGGGTTCCAGCTTGATTCGACAAGATCGAGTGGTCCGCGCCAAGGGCCGGGTGAGTGACCGGAATGCTCTATGCTGTGTCCGATGCGACATGCTCTCGGTCTTGCCGTCTTGCTGGGCTCGGCGGTTCCAGCCCTCGCGAATCCCAATGTCGTCGTGATATTGGCCGACGATCTTGGCTACGGGGATGTAGGAGCTTATAACCCGGAGTCCAAAATACCGACTCCGAACCTCGACGGGCTCGCCGCCGAGGGCATCCGCTTCACGGACGCTCACACTCCGGACGGCGTCTGCACTCCAACCCGCTATGGACTTCTCACTGGCCGCTACGCATGGCGCACGTGGTTGAAGCGCGGGGTGTTAAACGGTTCGTCCCCTCCTCTCATCGAGCCGGAGCGTCTGACCCTAGCCGAAATGCTTCGCCAGCAGGGCTACGAGACCGGCATGGTCGGCAAGTGGCACCTCGGGCGTCGCTGGCACTTGCTCGATGAGTCGCGAGACCAGATCGTGAAGAACATCGACTGGTCGAAGCCCGTGATCAACGGCCCGGCCCAGCACGGCTTCACGTACTCCTTCGGGCTTGCCAAGCCCGCTTGGGGGTTTGTTGAGAACGGCAAAGTGCTGGCGCGACCAACGCTGGCGTTTGACCTCACGCACCTGCCTGCCTATCTCATGGGAGGCAACAACAACCGCGGAACGAAGTCGCCCGGCTTCGAATTCGAGCGCATGCTGCCTCGCTTCACGGAGGAAGCGGTGGGCTTCATCGCAAGGGCGGCCGAGAAGACCCAGCCATGGTTCCTCTACTTCGCGCCGCTGGCCCCGCACCGCCCCGTCGTGCCCAACAAAGACTTCAAAGATCAGAGCGCAGCCGGCCTCTACGGGGATTTCGTCGCGGAAGTGGACTGGTCGGTCGGCGAGGTGCTGGCAGCAATCGAGAGAAGCGGCCAGGCCGACGACACGCTAGTCATCGTGACCAGCGACAATGGCCCGGAGGTTGACGCGTATAGGCGGATCTTGGAGTACCGCCACGCCAGCATGGCCACGCTGCGGGGCCTGAAGCGGGACCTTTGGGAGGGCGGTCATCGCGTGCCGTTTCTGGCGCGCTGGCCAGGCAAGATCCCGGCAGGCAGCGTGCAGGACGAGGTGCTGTGCCTGACCGACGTGATGGCAACGGTGGCGGCAATCGTCGGCTTCCATCTGCCGAGCGAAGCGGCGGAGGACAGCTACGACATGAGCGAGGCGCTCTTCGGTGCCGACGGCGACTCGCCCGTGCGCGAGGCGACGGTCCATCACGGCTCTAGGGGTTGGTTCGGAATCCGGCAGGGAGATTGGGTGCTCATAGACCACCCGACCGGCGACAACAACGGCGGAGCCAACCGCGAGCCCGAGTGGTTCCGGCTACAGCGCCTTGCAAGAGCCCATGACCAAGATGTCGAACTCTTCAATCTGCGAGAGGATCCTGGGCAGACCACCAATCTCGCGGCAGATGCACCGGAGCGGGTGATCAGCATGCGACGATTGCTGGACCGCTACAAGCGAGACGGCCGGAGCGTGAGCCGGTAAACCAATGACGGGGGCCCTTCGGCCTTCACGCAACCTCGCGCGCGCCCCGAATCGCCGCCGCGATGTCCCGGATCCCGACGCCCGGGCCGGTTGGCACAGCCAGCTTGCCGTCTCGGATAGAAAGCGCCGGATCGAACCAGTCCGCGTACCGCTCGATATTCCGCTTGTACTCCTGGTACCGTCCGATGTCCTTCGTCCGAGACGCAAAGTGCAACATGTAGACGAAGCCGAAACCCCCGGATATATGGACGGTCGTCGGCATGCGGGCCAGCTCGGCCATGTTGGCAACCCGGGCCGAACGGATCATGCCCCCGTAATAGTGCAGGTCAGGCTGGACAATGTCGACGCCCCGATTGGCGATCATCCAGCGGAACCTGCGCTCGCTGTACTCTTGCTCTCCCCCGGAAACCGGCAGGGCGAGCGAGTCTGCCACGACCTTGGTGTCCTCGAGATGGTCGAACGGGCAGGGCTCTTCAAAGTAGACGGCTCCTACGTCCTCGAGCAGGCGCCCGATCGGCAACGCGTACTCGGGGTCGTACGAACTATTCGCGTCGCCGTGTAGGTCGATCTCGTCTCCCAGCGCCTTGCGAGCTAGCGGAATCAGGGACTCCGACCGCCCCGGGGAAGCATCGAGGTTGCGGCTCATGCGCCCGCCGAGCCGGAACTTCACCGCTTTCGCACCGGTCTCGTCGACCAAGGACTGCAGGTACTCGACTTCCTCCTCCGGTGTCGAGTCCCGGCGGCCGCTTGCCACGTAGAAGTCGATCTCGTCGCGAAGCGTCCCACCCAGCAGGTCACCGATCGACTTTCCGCAGGCGCGGCCCAGCATGTCGAGCAATGCGAATTCGACCCATGCCTGCGCCGACCACAGCGCGAGTCCCTGGAGCTTGTAGTTGCTGCGATGCCGATACAGCTCGAAGAGTAGGTCGGACTCTAACATCCGGGCGTCCTTGCCGAGAAAGAACGGGATCACAAGTTCTTGAAGAATCGGCCTGAGATAGCGGCGACCGTTGGTCAACGACACCCCTTCGGCCCCGTCTTTCGAACGCACATGGACGAACTGCTCGCCGTCCCTCTCCAACAGGCGGATGGAGTCGATGATCAGAGGGGTGTCCAGCTGCGACACATCGAGCACCGGACGCGCCGCGGCGGCATCGAAGTCTGCGGTCGTAGGCCCGGACGGATCGTCAGGCAGAGCGCCGGCGCACGCTGCCAAGGGCAAGCCGGCTGCCGATGCGGCGATGAATTCCCGCCGCGTCGGTGGGCTTCGCAGACTGCCCTGAACCGTTCTGATCCTTCGTGCCATCCTGTCGCTCTGCGCCGAACCGCACAAGCGGCATCGGCGGCTAGGACTAGACCGTAGCATGAGCGGCGGTCTCCGGAGTCGCTGGGAGCCTATCCGCTTGCCATCTTCAATAAGTTCACGACGGTTCTCCAGTTGCGGAACGTCGCTGGCGTCGCAAGCGCTCGCTCCAAGTAGCTGACAGTCAGGCGAGTTCGCGCCATGCCGTTCGGCAGGAGCAAATAGATCTCTCGTCCGCGCACAACGAACTCGTCCGGCGGGGACCGATCCGGGTCGAGGCTCGAGACCCGCTCTGGCAATGGCTGGCCGGACAGGAATCCTACGTGGAGTGCGCGGGGATCCTGCGATTCGCCAAGAAACGGGTTCTCGCCGACGACCCGGGCCAAGTCGCTGACGGACCGCAGAACGATTGGGATGTCAGTGCCAATCCGGGCGGAGACTGTCGCCGCGACGGATTCCCGCGCGCTCAGAGCGATCGACGGTGCCGCTCGGAACACGACGTTCCCGCTTTGGATATAGGTCCTCACCGAGGCGCACCCGGCACGCTCGAACAAGCGGCCAAGCTCATCCATCGGCAGGCGGTTCCGTCCGCCGACATTGATTCCGCGCAGCAGCGCGACATGGCTGTCGCGGCTGGTCCCGGGACTCTCCACGTCGATTCGCCCGGCTAGAAGCACTCGGCGTTGCGCTGCCAAACGCGGACCAAGCCCAAACCGCTGAGTCCCGCCACCACCGCGGCAGCCAGCGCATGGGCGGCCTCTCCGTACAACAGGTATCCGGTCGAGAACATCAGGGCGTAGATTGCGATTGAACCGAGCAGCGAGGCAACCAAGGGCGGTGTCAGGCTGACAGCTCGGTCCGGGGCGGCCTCCGTGCCGGCCTTGCGGGCGACATCTTTCCAGCCGGGGCCGGTTGGACGAACCTTGCGATAGAAACTGACCAGAGTCGCTTCGTCAGTCGGAGCGCCTAGGTAGGCGAACGGCAGCCAGCAAGCCGTGGTCAGCGCCACGCCAATCACAAGCTGCTGCCACGCATCCAATCCCGGGCCTATCGCCGGCATCGCCAGCGCAACCGAGAACGATGCGACCATCGCGGCCAACTCCGTCGCGGCGTTGATGCGCCACCAGAACCAGCGCAGCAGGTACAGCAGTCCCGTCCCCGCCCCGATCTGCAACAGGATCTGGAATACGCCCAGAGCGCTCTCGATGGTCAGCGACACTCCGCACGCAAGCACCATCAACAGGACAGTGAACCACCGCCCTGCCCAGACCAGCTGCGCTTCGCTGGCAGCCGGACGCAGGAAGCGGCGGTAGACGTCTCCGACCAAGATCGAGGACCCCCAGTTCAACGAAGTCGACATCGTGGACATGTAGGCGGCGGCGAGCGAGGTGACCACCAAGCCCAGCAGGCCCGGCGGCAGGAATGTCAGCATGGCCGGATAGGCCAGATCATTCCGCACCACGTCGGCCGCCACATGGGGAAAGCGTTCCTGAATGGCGCCGAGATCCGGAAATACGATCAGCGAAGCCAAGGCCACGACGATCCACGGCCACGGCCGCAAGCCGTAATGCAGCAGATTGAACAGCAGGGTCGCGCCCAGCGCGTGCGACTCGTTCTTGGCCGACAGCATGCGTTGGACGAGGTAGCCGCCGCCCCCCGGCTCCGACCCCGGGTAGTACGCAGCCCACCACTGCACCATCAGCGGGACCAGGAACACCGGCGCCAGATCAACCCAAGACATCGTTTCGAACGAGGGCCAGAACGCCGTCCGCTGCTGCACGGCCTCGTGCGCCAGCATGCCGCTCAGGCCGCCGACCTCGGGCAGCCGGACGATGTAGACGGTTGCGGCCACCGATCCGACCATCGCCATGCTGAACTGGACCAGATCCGTCAGCAGCACGCCCTGCAGCCCGCCCAGGGCGCTGTAGGCCAGGGTCACGCTGGCGGCAACGACCAGCGTCTGAACTGGGCTCCAGCCGAACATCACCGAGCCGATCTTGACCGCCGCGAGAGAGACCGCGGCCATGATCAAGACGTTGAACACCAGCCCCAGGTAGACGCCCCGGAAGACACGCAGGAACGCCGCCGTCCTGCCTGAGTAGCGCAGCTCGTAGAACTCGACGTCCGTCGCGACGCCGGAGCGACGCCAGAGCTTGGCGTACAGGAACACCGTCAGCATCCCGGAGAGCAAGAAGGCCCACCAGGTCCAATTCCCCAGCACGCCGTCCCGGCGGACGATGTCAGCGACCAGGTTGGGCGTGTCCGTCGAGAACGTCGTGGCGACCATCGAAATTCCCAACAGCCACCAAGGCTGCCGACGGCCAGCCAGGAAGAACGACGAGAAGTCGCCTCCGGCGCTCTTGGCAACCCGTAACCCGACCAACAGCGAGAAAGCGAGGAAGCACGCCAGGATCGCCCAATCGACGGCGGTCAGTTGCATGCGTCACCCAAGCTTGAGCGCGGCCGCGGATTCGCCGCTGCCAATGTGCTGGGAGCCGCGGTGCGCAATCGCGTCGCTCGGCTCACAAGGCGATCGTCGCAGCCGTGCTAGACACGCCTGACCGCGGCCTGCAGCCCCTTCAGGGAATGCTCGCTGGCAGCCGCCTTGCTGCCTTCAATCGTGTAGTGGGTCTCCAACGAAACCACGCCGTCGTAGCGGTCCTTTAGCAGCGCCCTGAGCTGACCGACATGGTCGAATTCGCCATCGCCGACCCCGCACCATTCGAACTCGCCCTCGGCGGTGCGTCGGTAGTCGCGGACGTGGACGTGCCAAATCCGGGAACTGTCGAGGGATTCGTAGCCCGCGGGAAACGGCTCGTCGTCCCCGGCGCGGGCGGAGTTGTTCGGATCCCACGTCAGGCCCAAGGCTGGCGAGCGCACCTGCGCCAGCATCTCCGCTGCATTTGCCGCCGTCTCGACGTAGCTGCCTGCGACGTTTTCGACGGCAAGGCGGAAGCCCGCGCGCTGGGCGCGCTCGGCGGACTTGGCAACCAGTTCGAAGACCCTGGGGTAGGCTGCGGGATCCGGCTGGCCGCCGCGCGGGTAGGTGAACGCGAAGGTTCGAATCAGACGCGTGTCCAGCAGTTCGGCCCGCTCGAACGCCCGGTCGAGCAAGTCCCACTGCTTCTTGAGCGCCTTCGCGCCATCGGCGGATTTGCCGTCCGGCAACGGTACTTTGAAGAACCCCGTGTCGAGGATCGCGAGGCGAATGCCGGCATCGTTCAGCAGGGTCCTCGCGTGCCGGATCTTCTCGATCGGCAACGAAGTGTTGTACTTGCCCCACAGATGGCGGATTTCGCAGTGGTCCAAGCCATGCCGGGCGAGAAAATCGAGCGCGATTCCAAGATCGTCGTCAATCTCGTCGGTAGTGACGGCCAAACGGATGCGCGATGAGGAGTCATTGGCCAACGCGCTGGCCAGACCGGCAGAGAGTGCCAGTCCGCCGCCAACGAATTCCCTTCTTGATGTGCGTGCCACGGTTTCAGAGATTATAACGGGTGGGCACGATGAACCGAGCGCTTGAGCTGGCCGCGAATCGTGCGGCCGACTTCGTAACGGGCATGGCCGGCTGCCTGCTCGGGGCGTGGCTCGTCAGCGCGCTGCCCATCGCATGCACGTGGATCTTGTGGGCACTTGGTGATGCCGAATTGCTCGAGGGTCGCTTCGGCGCGCAGGTGGCGCTGCCGCACGGCGCGCCTTGGAGCTTGCACGCTCTGCAAGCGTTTGGTCCGCTGCTGCTCACTTTGGCCGCCTTCGGAGCGGCGGCGTGGCTGGCCTGCCGCGCCAAGCTGGCAACCTCGCTCGCAGCTGCATGCGTGGCCTTCTGGCTCGGCGCCTCGATCTGCATCGAGCTGCTGCGCTATGGATGGTTCAGCCGCGGGCCGTTGGAACTGTTGTTGCAGTCCTTGGGCGTACCGCAGGGCGGTGAATTCGTGCAGCAAGTGCTGGCAGTCTTGCTCGGGATCGGAATCGGGCTGCTTCTGCGCTCCGGGCTGAGACAGTCCGAGCTGTTGCCGCTGAGCGCATTCGCCGCGCCGGCTTGCCTGCTGTACTTTCTGGTCGGGGATTCTCAAGTCGACTCGCGGCTGCTGGCCCGCCTCGGTGCGAGCTACGTGCCCGTGGCGCTGGCGGTTGCAGCCGCGGCGGCGGCATCGCTTCCTTGGCGCACTTGGCGGAGGCCGTCCTTGCGAAGCGCGGCGATACTGTCCGTGGCGGCCGGGTTGGCGGTAGCGCTGCCGATTCCGCCTCCGTCAGGCGATAGGCCGGTCGCCTGGGCAGAATCGGCGTCCGACCATTGGAGCGTCCGATTCGACCGGGCTCGATTCACGCCGGAGGCCCGTCGCCTCTGGCTGGAACGCGCGGATGAGCGATTGTCGCTCTACCGGGATCGGCTGGGACTGCCTGCGGCGAGCGCGCCGATCGCCGTTCACGTGACCGACTCGGAGAGGGCGATGCGCAGTCTGGGCGTGGGGCGCAACGCCACTGATAGCTTCGCTCTCGACGTCTCCCACGGCCCCGTGCTGATGGGCACGCCCGACCTCTTGCCGGAAGATCTGCGCTCGGAGCCGCTGCTGGCCATGCGCGAAGCCTGGGGCGAGCCGGGATCTGGAGCAATGGCGCTGGCGCTGGCTCGCTACGCCATCGGCCAATACGAGGGCTTGGGCTTGCAGGAGGCGGCCTCCCGAGTCGCCTGCCAAGGAGCCCGCTATACGGCCTCAGCAGCGTTCGGCATGGAAGGCCGCCGGATTTCTCCGATCGCTCGCGACGCCATCGGCGGTGCGTGGGTCGAAAGTGTCACGGCACGGCACGGAGTTTCGGTCTTTGAGGCGCTATACCGCCAGCCTGTGGAGGCGTCGCTGCGGCTTTGTGCGGACTGCATCCCGCCGTGCGAGGCAAACATGCCGCCGGCAGACCCTCCCGCGCGCCCGCCAGCCTATCTCAAGGGCATATCGTTCTCGCATGAAGGCAGGGGCGACGGAGGCTACGGCAGCTTGGCGGCCGGCCGGGAATTGGCCCGCATCCGCGATCTGGGCGCGAACTCCGTGGCTCTGGTCCCGTATGCCTTCACGGCAGCGCCAGAGGAGGCCACCATTCGATTCCGGACGCTCGAAACGGATGCACGGCTGTCCAGGTCTGTCGCGCAAGCCCGGCGAGCCGGGCTCGCAGTCATGCTCAAGCCGCACCTCTGGGCAGGACGCCGGTTTCACGGGGACATTTCGTTTCGGGACGGGGACCGATTCGATGCCTGGTTCGAGGACTACCGAGATTGGATGCTCCACTACGCGCGGTTCGCCCAGGTCCATGGCGTCGAGGTCTTGTCCGTCGGCAACGAACTAGCCGGACTGACGATGCGCGAGGACGCCTGGCGGACCTTGATTGCGCAAGTCCGGCGGATCTACGGCGGGCCGGTGACCTACGCGGCGCACTGGGAGCGAGAACTCGAGCAGATCGCGTTTTGGGATGCCTTGGACTATATCGGTGTCAACTTCTATTTCCCGATCGCTCGGCAGGGCGCGCCCCCGCAGCGCGATTCCCCCGAAATCCTCGCTGCCGTGCGCCGCATCAGCCAGCTGCAATCCGACTTCCAGAGACCGGTCCTGTTCACCGAGGTCGGCTTCCCCGCCCTCGCCACAGCGGCCAGCCGCCCGTGGGAGGAGAACAGCAGCGCCCTGGATGCCGCGCTGCAATCCCGCTGTTATGAGCTCTGGCTGGATAGGTTCGCCCAAGCGCCGGACGTGACGGGGATGTTTTGGTGGAAATGGCCCAGCCACGGCCGCGGCAGTCCGTTCGATCCATCCCACCGACCGCTTGCAAAGCCCGCTCTGCACGTCCTCGGCGAGTGGTTCCAGCGCCTTTGAGGGCAGCGGCGCTCTCTCGGCGCGAGGCGCGCGTGCGGATATTAGCCAGAGCCAGCTATGCTATCCTGTGGCGAGGCGGGGCAACCAGCGCACTTTGTACGTTGTCCCTAGGACCCATCTAGGGTGCCAGACTCTAAATCAAACAGGAAACCTTCGGCCCATATGGGACACAACATCTTTTTCGGCAACCTGCCGACCTGGGTCACGGCGGACGATATCAAGTCGTGGCTCGAAAGCAGTGACTTGGTCTGCGACGCTGTCCGCGTCATCCGAGACTTTGAGACGCAAGAATCCAAGGGGTACGCTTTTGTCGAGGCTCCCAACGACGAAGAGATGCACGCCATCATCCGTCGCTTCAACCGTGCTCCGATCGACGGCAAGCTCCTGCGGGCCAAGGCCGCCCACCCCAAGGGCGAGCGCGACCGCAGCCAAGGCAGCCGCAACGCGAAGGGCCAGCGAGGCGGGCGCCGGTCGCCGGAACGGCAGGCCAAGCCGCGCAAGGAAAAGGAAGCTGCGGACAACAAGATGGGCTCGCTGGGCGAGGCCCTGCGCAGGGCGCAGCAGGCCGACTAGCGCGGCAGCCGCGTTCGCCTTCCCCTGCCCTCAGCCGACCGGGCGTTTCTGGTAGGCCGGCGGAGCGTCCGGATCGTTGCTTCCGCTCCCTTCGTAGCCGGGATGCCTCGCCGGGACATCCGCCAGGACCCGCTCGCTCTGCGGATCGAAGCCCATCATGCGGCCGGCCCGGTAGGACTCCACGCCCAAGCTGATCGCAACCATCACTTGGTAGCCGAACCACGCGTCGAAGATCGGCTTCTGGCGGGTTCGCACGCACTGCAGGAAGTTGCGCATATGCGCGGTTCGCGCCGTCTGCTGATCTCGATTGTCAACTTCGATCTCGACCAAGTCCGCACCGGCTTGCCGCCGGAACTCCTCGGCATAGAGCCGTTCGGGCCTCGCCCGCACCATGCCCGGGAGAATCGAGATCGCGGCACGCTGGCCGAACAGGGCAGGGCCGTGGAGGGTGTTCGAAGCCTGGGAGCCGCACGAGCCGACCAAGTTCACGACCAAATCATCGTATTCGACAGTGGTCGAGTACGTGTCCGGCACCTGGCGGTTTCGGAAGAGGTAGATTCCGCCGTGCGCGCTCACCCGGCGCGGAAAGCGCGGCCCCAGCGCATACAGCAGCGGACTGAGCCGGTGGTACAGGAAGTCGGTGCCGATCCCGCCGGAGAAGTCCCAGTACTTGCGCCAGCGGAAAAACCGCTCGCCGCTGAACGGCTGCTCCGGCGCGCCGCCCAAGAAGCGCTGCCAGTCCACCGTCGACGGACTGGCCTCCTCGTCCACGTAGTACTGCCAGACGCCGGACGCGTGGTTCGACGAGTAGCTTGACTGGGCCATCACGACCGGCCCGACCAAGCCGCTCCGCACCATCTCCCGGGCGCGAGCATACGCCGGGTCGGACACCCACTGGCTCCCGACCTGCAAGACCCGGCCCGTTTCCCGCGCCGTCTCGGCGATGGCCTTGGCCTCCGGGATCGTCCGCGACATGGGCTTTTCGAGATAGACATCCTTGCCCGCGCGCATGGCGTCGATCGCCATCCTGGCGTGCAGGTGGTCGGGCGTGCAGATCACGACGGCATCGACGTCATCGCGGGCCAGCAGGTCCTGATAGGCATGGTGCACGTCGCGGTCGGCCAGGCCGATGAGTTCCTTGGCACGGAACTTCGCACGGTCGTAGATATCGCTGGCCGCGGTCACGTCGATGGTTCCGTCGCGGCGCATCATGGGCAGCAGCCGCCGCTGCAGGTGGCGTGTGCCGATATTGCCGACGCCGATGATTCCGACCCGGATGCGGTCGTTGGCGCCGGCGACTCGGGCGGCTTGCGCAGCGGCGGCACTGCCGATGAAGGTTCGACGCGCCAAACGGGATCGACTCATGGCGAGTTCATTCTGTCATAGCGGAGCGGTGCCGCGAACCGCGGCAATCGACGGTGCCAGCCTACAAGGACCGCAGGATCCGCTTGGCCCGATCCAGGCCGGGAAAGCGTCGCTCATCGGCCAGAAACTCCGGCGTGTGCACGCGGCGCGAAGTCTCGCGCAGTTGCACGGGATGCTTGACGTGCAGCATTTCGTGATAGAGCACGTACTCCAGGGCCAGTTGCGGCACCGCTTTGCGATCGAAGATTCGGCTGATGACGATCACGTCATGAGCGGCATCGTAGTAGCCGAGCCGCCTCCGCGAGGGCCGGGGACTCCAGCCCAGCCCCGGCTTGCGCAACCCAGACGCGAAGTGCCTCGCGTTCAACTGATCGAATAGCGTGTCGAGGTCGTAGGCTTCTCCGGCCGCCGGCAGCACTCGCTTTCGTCCCCGATCCTTGCGGATTTCCAACATGCCCCGCTGGGTCTCCGGCGTATGCACCCAGCGTTCGTACTGATCGCGCACCGCAATCGAAACGCGCTTGCGGTACAGCTTGCACAGCAGGATCGTGGCCAGCGCTTCGACGACTTCGGGCGGAGCTTGCTGCACCAGGTCGGAGACGTCCGCCCGAATGGTCGCGGTTGCGGCGTCAAATCGGATATTGGACTTCAGCCTCGCGTAGCAGCGGTAGCGCACCTCGAATTCCGGCGGCTCCGTTCGGGGCTTCAATCGCCGGAACGCCCGCCGGAAGACACTGGCGAGATCTTCGATGTCCAACAACAGTTGCGTGGGCGGCTCGATGCCGCTGGCACGCCGGGCCGGGCGGGACATCGCTCACCCGCTGCCAGGCATGCTCCTAGCGCTTGGCAGCGCTCAAGCGCTGCGCGACATAGTCCTCGTAGCTCCGGTGAACCAATACGTGGAACGCAGGCTGCTTGAACTCCTCGATCGCGTATAGGTATTTCTTCGAGCGCAGCTGGTACAAGACATTGCGCACCCAGGCCTGCTGGCTGCGGGTCATGCCCTTCTTGGAGATATCGAGACAGGCACCGGTGAGATGGGCGGACGCCTTCGGGCCGGTAGCCGCGGCCGCGTTGCCGTTGCGACGCGCCAGCTGCCGCTGATAGCTGACTGTCCGCACCAAGCTTGTGACGCGCAGCGGTTGGCCGAACCGCGCGCGATACTGGCTGGCTAGCCGCTCCAACAGCAGGCGCGCCCACGGCCGCAGGTAGCGGTAGTCGGAGGGCACGGCGTGCAAGTAGTAGTCCCTCGTCTTTTCCTTGACCGGAACCAGCAATTCCAGGCGGGTCCAGCGCTGGAGCATCTCCTTGTCCTGCATGCGCGACAGGTGGTCGTCGTCGGCGAGGCGGTTCTGCTCGGCCTGCGAGACCGAGGTAGCTCGCAAGCTCGGCGCGGCGCGGGCCACCGTGGAAGCAGCCAAAACAATTCCAACCAGTATTGGAATCAAGCTCCGCATGCTATAGAGATACCACAACACAGGACTCTTTCTCGGCTCGATCGCCCCCTGCAAGGATTTCCTGTCGAATCCCAGCCCGCGCCGCAACGCCATCGCGGCCCCCGGCTGCCGACTGTTTCGGGCCTCCGCTTGCGCCCTCAAACGCCGCCGTTCAGCCGCCCGCGCTGAAATCGACCGTCGGCGGAGCCTCGCGGTTGGACTCGTCGGTCTCGAAGTAGGCATCCTCCCGGGCGAAGCCCGTCATCGAGGCGACAACGTTGGCCGGGAACTTCGCAATGGTGGCGTTGTAGGCCTGGACCGAAGTGTTGTACTTGCGCCGCTCGACGGCAATCCGGTTCTCCGTCCCGGCCAATTCGTCCTGCAGCCTCATGAAGTTCTGGCTGGACTTCAGATCCGGATAGTTCTCCACGACCACCAGCAGCCGCGACAGCGCGCCGCCCAGCATGTCGTTGGCGGCGATGCGCTCGGACGGTGTCCGCGCGCCGCCCAAGGCGGCGCGAGCCTCGGTAACCTGCCCGATCACTTCCTGCTCCTGGGCCGCGAAACCCTTGACCGTGTTGACCAGATTGGGGATCAGGTCGGCGCGCCGCTGGATGACGTTGTCGACCTGTGCCCATGAACCGCGGATGTTCTCGCGGAGATCCACCATGGAGTTGTAGTGCCCGGTGAACCAGCCACCCATGAGCAGCGCGATCAAGAGCAGCGAGCCGATCGCGATGAGCGCGTATTTCATGAGAGTCTCCTACCTCTTGAGGACCGCAAGCGCGGTTTTGGAATGCCCCTTGATACCACAGTCACCCCGCTGCCGCCGTCGCCGCCTTGTCAATGCGATCGACATGACCGGCCATCTTGGTGATCTCTTGCAGGTAAGCGAGAAACAGAGGCCGGAGCTCGGCATTGGCGACGCGCTGCGTTCCCTGCCGCAGCGCCAGGACAGTCTCGAACGGTTCCGGGGAGATTCCGAACGCTTCGGCCGCCTGCTGGAATACCTCGTGCTTCTTCACGGCGGTCTTGCGCCCATCCAGGATCACCGCGTGCCGGAAGAGCGTGCTGAAGCTCGGCAACGAGTCCGTCAGCAGCGCCCGCAGCGCCTTGGTGTCCTTTTGCATGCCGAGGTACCGCTCCCGAAGGCGCAGCAGCAGCGAGCGGAGTTCGTGTTCGACCTGGTGGCGGTGGTGGGCGCTCTCGACTTCGATCGATCCCACCAGGTCCTCGCCGTGCAGGATGCGGTACGCCGCGCGAATGTCGAGGAACTCGATCGCGAATGCATCGCTGGCGTTCTCGATTTCCTCGACGGAAAGCACTATGGGCGCGGGCTGCTTTCGGTTCAGCCACCAGTTGACCGGCCCGTAGGCCTGTTCGAGTTGCCGCTCGCCGATCTCCGCCAGCACGGCGAGTACGTTGAGGTCCGAGACTCGCTCTTGGAAGTCGTCGGCGGCAGCGGAGCCATACAGCACCACGCTGACCAAGTCTTCTCCCAAGGCGTCGGAAAGGCGCCGCACGAGTTCGTCGAGCAATCGTTGCGTGTCCAGCATCGCGCGGCCTACCAACCCCCAGAGGCGCCGCCGCCCCCGAAGCCTCCGCCTCCAAAGCCTCCGAAGCCTCCGCCCCCGAGACTCCTTCCAGCATATCCGCCCCCCATTCCTGCGGACATCCCGGCAAGCATCCAGGCCGTGGTCATCGGCCCCCCGCGCCATGCGCCCCTGACTCGTCTCCGACGCGTGAGCAGCAGCGGCGCGAATATGAGCAGGGGCAGCAAGCCGCCGGGACCGCGCCCGCGCTGTTGCCGCGAAGAAGAGCGCGCGGGCTGGCCGGACAGCGCGACGCCCGAATCGCGCGCGACGATGGTGGCGATCGCACTCACGCCGACGGCGACGGCGCCGTTGTAGTCGCCTTGCCGCAGGTAGGGAGTCATGCCATCACGGACCTGGCCCGCGAGACCATCGGGAATGACGCCTTCCAGGCCGTATCCGACTTCAATCCTCAAGCGGCGTTCTTCGATCGCCAGCAGCAGCAATACGCCCCGGTCGGCTTGATCTCCAACGCCCCAGTGCTCAGCCACGCGGTTCGCGTAGTCCTCCAGCGATTCACCGCCCAAGGACTGGAGAACGGCCACCGCGACTTCGGCGCCCGTCTTGGCCTGCAACTCTTGGGCTAGCGCCTCGAGGCCGGCTCGCACCCGCTGATCGAGCACGCCAGCGTAGTCGTTGACGAATCCGCTCGGCTGCGGAAGCGCCTGCTGTCCGAACAGCGATGCGACGAGCAGGGCGGAAAGGACCGCGCCGAGGGCGAGCCCGGACCACCTGGGGATGCGCCGTTTCGAACCGAGGAGGGGCAAGGCGCTCATCAGGGGATGCCTTCAGTGTACTCCCGCGCCGAGCGCTTCGGCGGGCACGCGTTCTCGGGATCAGGGATTTTCAATGTTGGGTGCTGAGGGCTAGTCGGCAAAGAGGTTCGGCAAGGGACTGGACAAATAGGACTGCTGTATGCGATAACGCAGGAAGTGAGGACTGACGCGATTCGATTGCGCGAGGTGCAGGTGCGCACGG